>NZ_JAMNDD010000003.1:0-478272 GCF_051812965.1 Salmonella sp. NW1250
GCCCGGCGCGGCAGGGCTGCGTGACGTCGAGGGACTATTACTGGAACAACCACGGCGAGGTGGGCACGATTGACGACAGCCTGCGTGGCAGCGTGGTGTACAGCTATGACAGAAGCGGTTACCTGACCGGACGCTCAGGTCAGATGTATGACCACGACCGTTATTATTACGATAAGGCGGGCAACCTGCTGGATAACGAAGGGCAGGGAGCGGTGATGAGCAACCGGCTGCCGGGCTGTGGTCGTGACCGTTACGGTTATAACGAGTGGGGCGAGCTGACCACGCGGTGCGACCAGCAACTGGAGTGGAACGCGCAGGGGCAGCTGACGCGGGTCATCAGCGGCAACACGGAGACGCACTACGGCTACGATGCGCTGGGGAGGCGAATCCGCAAGGCGACGTACGGGCGGCACACGGGCCATACGGCGCGGAGCCGGACGGACTTTGTGTGGGAGGGGTTCAGGCTGTTGCAGGAGAACGTGCAGCAGCAGGGCTGGCGGACCTATCTGTACGATGCGGAACAGCCGTACACGCCGGTGGCGAGCGTGACGGGAAAGGGAGAAAGCAGGCAGGTGTGGTATTACCACACGGATGTGACGGGCACGCCGCAGGAGGTGACGGCGGCAGATGGAACGCTGGTGTGGGCGGGGTATATCAGGGGGTTTGGAGAGAATGCGGCGGACATCAGCAACAGCGGGGCGTACTTTCACCAGCCGCTGCGGCTGCCGGGGCAGTATTTTGACGACGAAACGGGGCTGCATTACAATCTGTTCAGATATTATGCACCGGAGTGTGGCAGGTTCGTCAGTCAGGATCCGATTGGGCTGAATGGAGGTATTAACCTCTACCAATATGCACCGAATCCGTTAAGCTGGATTGATCCGTGGGGTTTGATCGGCAAGCCGTTGAATTCTCCATTAACGGATAAATGGTTAGATAAGGGAGGAAGTATCTGGCAGGAGATTGATGGTCAGACATGGGTATATCAAGATAAATATGGCAATGTAGTGAGGTATCCGGATGGATATCCAGACTTCAGTCCTTATGAGGTGCAACATGTTGATGTCCCCGATTTAAAAGGGAATCACCGCTTGGGTCCATCAGGAGATTTTGGCAAAGCCAATGCTTTAGCTCCCAAAGGGGCTGCCGATTTGGAAGTTAATACTTGGCATCATCATCAAAACGGAGTCACCATGCAAGAAGTTCCTAAAGACATACATAGTAGATTTACCCATCGGGGTGGTGTCTCAAATATTAGAAATAAATGTTTGTAAATGTGGAGTGCATATGCCTGTTTCATGTGGTAATGGTTTAGCCGAAAACCAAATTAGAGATCTGGAAAAAAATTTTTCATTATCATTTCCCGATGACTATAAGGATTTTCTGTCTCGGTATAACGGGTTTGTTGTTAAGCAGCCTGATTTTTGTGAATTTGACTATGATTCTGTTGATGATGGGGCCATTGCCTTTTATGCGTTATTCGGATACGGAATTTCAAATAGAAACGATGAATTAGTTTACCAGAATAATGAATATCTCGACGAGATAGATTTCATAAGCAATGCATTTATTATCGGCTCCGACCCGGGAGGAAACTACTTTGTCTTAGTATGTGAAGGTGAAAAGAAAGGCGTTTATTATTGGGATAGGACTCATTTACACTCGGAAGATGATTTACAAAAATTTGATATAAATGCTGAGAATGTAAGTGGGCCTCTCTATAAATTTAGTGATAACTTCTATGACTTTTTTGAGAGACTAGTTATAAATACGTTAAGCGCAGGGATGAAGTTGTACCGAGACTTGTAGTGTAAATGGAAGATCTTGGGTGTCATATGCGGTTGATGAAAGTATCAGCATGATGAAAAAATGACTGATTGTTTTTTTGCCCTATGATATTACCCATCGGTTAATGGATAGAATAATACTCATAAAGATGGAATGCTGATTAGAGTAAGACGATAGCATATGAACTATGATGCAGTGTTTTTTGTCATTTACATACAAAACTGACATTATGTTCCACAATCTGATTAGATCCACTATCCTTATCCAATCTCGCTGAGGGGCGGAATAAACTTATATGCGTATGCGCCGAATCCGTTAAGTTGGATCGATCCCCTCGGATTAAGGAAATCATGTTCAGGTTTTTCAAGTGCGGATGATGCTGCGAGATCTGCTCTAAGTAAATATAATCCGATGTCCATATTTAAAAACAGAGAGTACGGCGGAGTTATATTTAGAGCTAAAGATGGTTCTTACGGATATACACGTGGTCGTTTAGGAACCAGCAGAACAGCACCAACATTTAAAGACTCCGCAGGTGGTTTACCCAAAGGTTCTACACCAGTCGGGCAATATCACACGCACGGCGATTATTCAGATGCGGGTTTTAACCGGACGAATAAGGCAGGAGATTATCATGATAGTGATCAATTTTCTTCAAAAGATATATTTATTCATAATCAGGCAAATGGTTATTATCCTGGCTATACTGATGCTTTAGGAGCGCTAAGTGGCGGGTTCTGGAAGATTTTTGGTAGAGTCAGCGGCCCTGATGATGCGGTACCGTTATAAGGTGCGGGGGGAGATCTGATGAATAGAAAAAATCGTTGTGTTCTTGAGATTGATAAAGAATTAACTCCGTTCTTATTTAATGCAATTATAGCAATTAAAAATAGTGAGTGGAGTAAATTATACGATGTGGAAAATTTTTATTTGATTTTCAATCCTATTATCCGTAAAACAGAAAATGTAGAGTTCTATACTATTACATTTTTATCAGAGGAAATCACTCAAGATAACTGGATGGATATAGGTTCTGGTGGTATTGAGGTTAAAGAGGTAAATGTTAACATAAACGTAAAGACTAAAGAAGTCATCTCTATATATGGTGGTCGTTAGTATATTGGTCCGAGAGATATTCTCAAACCTCTTTTATTATTAATCCCCGGTCAGTCCACTAAACAATCACGTCCCACATCCCCTTAACTACCTGTTCAGCCTGATAAAGCTGTTCGCACAGCTTCTGCACCTCGTTACCGTCCGCCATTAGCACAATACACCCGTCCGAAATCTTCACCGTCACGCTGCGCCCGGTCTCAAATCCCGCTTCTTCCTGGCAGTCGCCGCTGGGGATTTGTGAGTAACAGGTGGTCATGCAGGTTTCGCTGTTGATGTGGCGGACGCTGGCGCCGGAGGCATTCATATTTGCTGACTAAATAAATTCTTAATTCTCCGCCGGATGCTGGCTGATTGTGGAGCTCAGGGTGAGTGAGTATGGGCGCGACATCCTGGCACTGTGCCCCCCTCTCCCCGGCCAGTGATGAGCAACCGGCTGCCGGGGCCGTATTTTGACGATGAAACGGGCCTGCATTAAAATCTGTTCAGATATTATGCACCGGAGTGTGGCAGGTTCGTCAGTCAGGCCCGACAGGGCTGAAAGGGGGATTAAATCCTTACCACTATCCGTTGAATCCCGTCACAGATACAGATCCGCTGGGATTGTTTACATGTGAATTATGTAGTCGCATGATAGATGAGACTAATAATAGTCTGGATAGTCTTCCATTTAATCCGGCAAAAATGTTAACGGCTAGTTTAAATATGGCTAATTCTGCAAGATTGCACGCAAGTGGGGTAGCCAAACTCGGGATAGGTATTGCTGCTGATGGATTGGTTATATTGTCTCCAGTGGGCAATGTTTCTCTGGCATGGGGGCGTGGAATATCAAATTGGCAACTGCTTCATATAACAGGGCAAATTTATGATTATCAGAATCACTTAATGAAACCGACAAGGATAGGAGCTGGAGAAATTTATTAGGTGTATTGCCTTATAGTGAACAGTTTGACGATCCAGATGAGCCATCAATTAGCGATTTGTATAAAGAGAAATTCCATAACATGATGGATTCTCCAATGAATTTCATCAAAAAGATAGGGACATTGATGTTTGATGAATATGATTAATAAAATATCCATGTTGATCTTTATTATTGGAAGTATAATCGCGATAATATGGGTATTATATGCCAATTTATCGAAAAGAGGGATGTTTAGAGATAATCTTAAAAAAATAATCAAGATAATATGTGATTTATTTTGGGGGATAGGCTGATAACTCTGAGTAAAGAATATCAGAGACTGTACATGAAATTATTAATCCTTCGTTGAATAAAAGCCGGGAAATCATTATAGGCGGATAACCGCATCACGGAAGATATGTAGTAACTGTACCGGTATGACTGTTACGGGAGGCTGACGCCAGAGCAGATGGCGGGGCAATTGGAGCTGGAGTACACACCCCCAAAGGAAAGAGAGGTTTGTGCGTATTATTCATTGTGTGATCATAGCGGTACAGGTACTTCTGCTGGTTTGTTATTCACAATATCAGCCCCTGATGCTGATTTATTACCAGGAATATCAGAGTCTGGAGGGGATTCTTATGGAGGCACTTCTTGCGGGAATGGCTTATACAGATGCTTGTGATCAAAATGATAGTTATAAATATACAAAAGGTGTGAGTATGGAACCCGGATTTGGAGACTAGGGGGAACTCACATGCTTCCGGCATTCGAGGTGTCTATCGGAGATTTTCGATCTGATGGATAAGGAATATGATTGGTTATCAGGTGAATTCAAGTGAAAAGAAATAGATTTTTTCTATCGTTACTATTTATGGTGTTGATTGTGTTGTTCGTTATTCTATTTTTTACATGGTTAGGTAGAGAGAATATTAAAAATGATAGCGCTATTCGAGAAGTTGTGAAAGAAGAAGTTGATAAGCTTTTTTCTCTTTATAATAAAGGGGAGTATGCTGAGATATATGATTTGTCATGTGACTCTTTCAAAAATGCCACTGCGAGAAAAGATTTTTTAACAGTTATGGGAACTAAAATGAAAATACTCGGTGAATTTAAAGGGCGAAAACTTCAATATAGTAATGTCATTAATTCAAAATCCGTGGAGTTATATTATAGAGTGGACTATATTAACTATTCTTTAATTGAAGAATTTAACTATATTAAAAATGATGGACAAAAAATATGCTTGCAAGCAATGTTTACGGATGATGCGGGGAAACATGGGGAGGTAATTAAATTACATTAACGTGTGATAACTCCAGTTAGAGCCTATCCCAATGCGATGAAGAATTGGGGCTGTATTATAACTAGCATCGTTTCTATAATCCGGGACTGGGAAGGTATATTACGCAGATCCAATAGGGCTGAAAGAGGGATGGAACCGATATCATTCTCCGCTGAATCCTATTACAGATAGTGATCCTCTTGGCCTTATTACTTGTGGTGCTGATAGAGGTGATTCTGGCAAGTTATTAAGATGAAAAATGGTTGAAAATAATTGCGTTAGTGAATGCTCATTTATGCCTTTACCTACAAAAAGTAACGGATTTGCTTGCTGGAATTGTGTTAACGAATGCAAATAAAATCAATGCTGTTGATGTTTTTACTACAGGAATAAGTATGGTTAACGATAAGGATACAGCTATATTAATTAGTGATTTAATGTTGAGATTCGGTAAGGAGCTTGATGAATCTGTTGCTGTTGTTCAGTCCCGTTGTGATGAGGATGAATTTAAGGTATATCGAGAAGCGGTTGGTTTTATCATGGGTGAAATGCTTATTAAAATAATGAATCCATTATATGAAAAACATCCAGAAATAAAACCAAAAGGATTGAAATAAAACATCTGGAACCGGATGAATAATGTGTAAAAGCCGGAGGGGTTATCTATTCCCGGCTTTTTATTATCAATTACTCATTAACTCCTGTTCCGTTCTTTTACGTTTAATCACCGGAATATCTCCGGTATTGTTCAGCGCCCCCAGAAATTTTTTTAACCACTGTTCTGCATTCCGTTTATTAATGCGGGTTACACCCATCCCTTCAATACAGCCAAAGAGTCCGCGGGTATGCTGCGGCGTAATCACGATGCAATCCCTCATTACCCGCACCTTGACGGGCATCCCGTTAATAAACCCCGCCTGCGGCATCTATTCACCGTACAAACGAACTGAAAGTCTCTCAACGCGTGAGTATGTAAGTATCCCGCATAATCGAGCCATTCACATTTAGAGATCATCCGACATAATCAATCTGCCAACGCAGGAGATCGCTGTGCGTAAAGCCCGTATTACTGCGCACCAGATCATCGCTGTGATTAGATCAGTCGAATCCGGACAGACTGTTAAAGATGTCTACCGGGAGGCCGGTATTTCTGAAGCCACCAGGGACAACTGGAAGTCTGGATACGGCGGCAGGGATACGCGTGGAATCACAAAAGGCTCCACCGTATTTACTGTCTGCTCAAGCTGAATTTTCGCCGTAAGGGTAAACAACGGCTGCCGGTACGCAATCCCTCGCCACTGGTCACGCCGGAAGCGCTGAACCAGAGCTGGTCTGTGGGCGTCGTTTTCGCACGTTCAATGTTGTTGATGACTGTAATCGTGAAGCGTTGTCGATTGAAATCGATCTGAATCTGCCAGCTCTGCGAGTGGTCCGTGTACTCGACAGGATTACAGCAACCGCGGTTATCTGGCCATGCTGCGTATGGATAAGGAACCGGAATTTATCTCGCTGGCACTGGCTGAATGGGCAAAGAAACATGCAGTAAAGCTGGCGTTTATCCAGCCGGGTAAGCCGAAGAAAAACGTTTTCATCACGCGCTTTAACCGGACATACCGTACAGAAATACTCAATTCTTATCTGTTCAGAACGCTGAATGAGGTGCGGGAAATTACGGATAAAGGGTTATCAGAATATAACTGCGAACGTCCACATGAATCGCGGAACAATATGATACCGGAGGAATACCGCTAACAACATTATCTGGCATGCATGGAACTAAAACGGGTCTATTTACAGGGGCACCTGCGATGAATTTCGCTGCACTGAAAAGCGATACCGGATGAGAGTTGCTTCAAATTAATGTGCCATGTTCACGGGGAGGTGGTGCGACGTTTGCATAATCCAGCAAGAACTGAAAGGAAGGGGAGAGCTTTTTCATTCCTGTATAATCAGTCTGGCCTGTGTCAGTCAGCTCTTAGTGTTGAGACTCTCGTTGGAGCGTTATAATTGCTTTTCCGTTTCGGAAAACAAGGTTTTCCATTAAAGATCTTCCCTGCGAGGAAAAGTTAACTAATAATCTTACCATCGAGTTAGGAGATGTAGGAGATGTATGTTTAAATATAAACAATGTTGCAACGATGCCTGATAATTATCCTCTCTTCGAAGATAAGTTTCCCACACCCAGTGTGGTGGGTTTCATTGTAATGTTATCACTTGAATGTAAATGGAAGGTATAATTGCTTTTTGACTGGCATTCTATTCCACCCTGACAATACGATGTTAACATCAATGCTGGTTATATTGGCAATAACGCAATTTTTTTCAGATTAAGAGGTGCTCTGATATATAGATTTTTATGACATTACTTGTTTGAATTGGTAACAAATACCAATAAGTACAAGTTGTTATTACCAGTCACGGATTTTCCCATATGGTAAAATTATGTTATGGCATCATAACATTCTGGATGTGCAATTTTAACTTAGTTTTAAAGAGGTTTCTTTTCAATGAAAAACGTAAAAAAATTAATTATCGCAAGCGTGTTGAGCATGATAACTGCTAGTTGTTATGCTGGTTCAATCGTGGTGGGCTCAGAGCAACAAAGTTCAGTGGATATTGGCTTTGTCTCTCCCCAGCAGTTGAGCGTAACATTTGCTCCAGTGGCGGGCTTAAAGGCTGGGGTGATTAAGTCTAATACGGAGATTGCGACTATTGCAGTTAGTTCTGTTGCTGCTAAACAATTCGCGATCTCAGCGGATTTTAAGGCAAAGGATGTCATGAATGGCGATACATGGACTTTATATGGTAAAAATACTGGCAAAGGAATCAAAGTGTATTTCTATGGTGAGACAACCTCACCAAAGGGGAATGTAAATTACAATGGGCATCAGTGGATCATATATGATATTAACGACAAACTTGGTGTTAAACTAGCTGGAGATCAGAACATCCCAGCTGATGTCTTCCCAATGACTGTAAACATAGCGGCATATCAAGCTTAATAGTAAGCAACTTCTATTAAGTATTATTAAGTCTTAAAGTATTCCCAGCTACAGGCTTTTCTGTACGGTGAATTTTGGTATGACATTATTCATTCTTGATGTCTGGGGGATTTTGAAAAGGTGGATTTCCGATGAAAAACATAAAAAATTTAATTATCGCAAGTGCATTAAGCATTATGGCTGCTAGTTGTTATGCCGGCTCGCTCGTGCCGAATACAAGCACTGGCGTGTCGGCGGATGTAAATTTCAGTAATCCTGGACAACTACAAGCACAGCTTACTCCAGTGTCTGGCTTGGTGGCAGGGCCTCATAAGGGTGATGAGGCTATTGCTATGCTTTTGGTAAGCGGTTCGAGCAAACAATACGCGGTAACGGGAGATTATTCTAAACCTGAAGTAGTGGGCAACGACAGCGATGTGTGGACGGTAACTGGTAAAAGTGGTAATACCATTAAAGTTACCTTTGGGGGGGGAGGCTGTGCCAATAAAGGTTCATTAGTGGATGGTGCTTCGCATAAGTGGTGGGTATATGACATGGCAGATAAAGTCGCTGTGAAATTGTCTGGATCACAAACGGTAAAGGCTGATACTTATCCAGTGACGCTACACATAGCGGAGTATCAAGCTTAATAGTAAACAACTTTTATTGCGCCTTATTAAGGCGCAATAAATATCAAGTCATACTTTTTTTTATAACTTGTAATATGAAAATTATTAGTTTTGGTGTAATGGCGGCTGTTTTATTCGTCTCTAATTCTATAACTCCTCCAGTGTATGCCTCTGAGCAGAAATTAAATTTAAACACTAAATCATTCAGCGTGAAGCTGGGGGCTACACGGGTGATTTATCACGCTGGTACAGCTGGAGCCACGCTCTCGGTGAGCAACCCGCAGAATTACCCTATTTTGGTTCAGTCTTCAGTCAAAGCAGCAGACAAAAGTTCGCCTGCTCCCTTTTTGGTGATGCCGCCTCTATTTCGTTTAGAAGCGAACCAGCAGAGTCAACTGCGTATTGTCCGTACTGGTGGTGACATGCCAACGGATCGTGAAACTTTACAGTGGGTCTGTGTAAAGGCGGTACCACCCGAAAATGAACCGTCGGATACACAGGCTAAGGGCGCGACCCTTGACCTCAATTTGTCCATCAACGTCTGTGATAAGCTGATTTTCCGCCCGGATGCCGTGAAGGGGACGCCGGAAGATGTTGCAGGAAATTTAAGATGGGTGGAGACGGGCAACAAACTTAAGGTGGAGAACCCCACCCCGTTTTACATGAATTTAGCCTCCGTCACAGTAGGGGGAAAGCCCATTACAGGGCTTGAGTATATCCCCCCCTTTGCTGACAAAACACTAAATATGCCAGGTGGCACTCGTGGTGATATCGAGTGGAGCGTTATTACAGACTTTGGTGGTGAAAGTCATCCGTTCCACTACGTCCTTAAATAAATCCAGGGGCTTAGCGGCAGAATATGAAGTTCAAACATCCTGCCTTGCTACTGTTTATCGCGGGAGTGGTTCACTGCGCAAATGCGCACACTTACACATTCGATGCATCAATGTTGGGCGATGCAGCGAAAGGGGTTGATATGTCGCTCTTTAACCAGGGGGTACAACAGCCAGGGACTTATCGAGTGGACGTAATGGTGAATGGTAAACGTGTCGACACCCGTGATGTGGTGTTCAAATTAGAAAAGGATGGGCAAGGAACGCCTTTTCTGGCTTCTTGTTTGACGGTCAGTCAGCTTTCACGCTACGGCGTAAAAACGGAAGATTACCCTCAGTTGTGGAAAGCAGCAAAGACCCCAGATGAGTGTGCGGATCTGACCGCCATTCCACAGGCTAAAGCGGTACTGGATATCAATAATCAGCAACTGCAACTGAGTATTCCGCAGTTGGCGTTGCGTCCGGAATTTAAGGGGATCGCTCCAGAAGATCTTTGGGATGATGGTATTCCGGCGTTTCTGATGAACTACAGTGCGAGGACAACGCAGACGGATTACAAAATGGATATGGTGGGGCGTGACAACTCTTCCTGGGTACAACTGCAACCGGGAATCAATATAGGTGCGTGGCGTGTCCGCAATGCGACCAGCTGGCAGCGGAGTAGTCAACTGTCGGGGAAGTGGCAGGCAGCATATACCTATGCTGAGCGTGGACTGTACTCACTAAAAAGTCGTCTGACTCTGGGGCAAAAGACTTCGCAGGGGGAGATATTTGATAGTGTGCCATTTACCGGTGTGATGTTGGCATCGGATGACAACATGGTGCCCTACAGTGAGCGGCAGTTTGCTCCGGTAGTGCGTGGGATTGCCCGCACGCAGGCTCGGGTGGAGGTCAAACAGAATGGTTACACCATTTACAACACCACCGTGGCGCCCGGACCGTTTGCACTGCGGGATCTGTCGGTAACAGACAGTAGTGGTGATCTGCATGTCACCGTGTGGGAGGCCGATGGCAGTACACAAATGTTTGTGGTGCCGTATCAGACCCCGGCGATAGCACTGCACCAGGGATATTTGAAGTACAGCCTGTTGGCGGGCCGATACCGATCGTCAGACTCTGCAACGGATAAGGCGCAGATCGCGCAGGCTACGTTGATGTATGGTCTGCCGTGGAACCTCACTGCATACGGCGGTATACAGAGTGCAACGCACTATCAAGCTGCATCGCTTGGTTTGGGGGGATCTCTCGGGCGGTGGGGGAGTTTATCTGTCGATGGAAGCGACACACACAGTCAGCGTCAGGGGGAGGCGGTACAGCAAGGAGCCTCCTGGCGACTGCGTTACAGCAACCAGCTGACTGCGACGGGGACAAATTTTTTTCTGACGAGATGGCAGTATGCCTCGCAGGGCTATAACACCTTATCCGATGTGCTCGACAGTTATCGACATGATGGCAACCGTCTATGGTCGTGGCGAGATAATTTGCAGCCGAGCTCGCGTACCACCCTGATGTTGAGTCAGTTATGGGGGAGGCATTTGGGCAATCTGAGTTTAACCGGTTCCCGTACCGACTGGCGTAATCGCCCCGGTCATGATGACAGCTACGGACTGAGTTGGGGAACCTCTATCGGAGGGGGCTCGCTGTCATTGAACTGGAATCAAAACAGAACGCTGTGGCGCAATGGCGCGCACCGTAAAGAGAACATAACCAGCCTGTGGTTCAGTATGCCATTAAGCCGCTGGACGGGGAATAATGTAAGTGCTAGTTGGCAGATGACTTCACCATCACACGGTGGTCAGACGCAACAAGTGGGGGTCAACGGAGAGGCATTCAGTCAGCAACTGGATTGGGAGGTGCGTCAGAGTTACCGTGCCGATGCCCCGCCAGGTGGTGGTAATAACAGCGCATTGCACTTGGCATGGAATGGGGCTTACGGCCTGTTAGGTGGTGACTATAGCTACAGCCGGGCGATGCGCCAGATGGGAGTCAATATCGCGGGAGGTATAGTTATCCACCATCATGGTGTGACGCTGGGGCAACCTTTGCAAGGCTCAGTGGCGCTGGTTGAAGCGCCAGGGGCCTCGGGGGTGCCAGTTGGCGGCTGGCCTGGCGTTAAGACGGATTTTCGTGGCGACACCACAGTGGGCAACCTGAGCGTCTATCAGGAGAATACAGTCAGCCTCGATCCGTCGCAACTACCGGATGACGCAGAGGTCACACAAACCGATGTGCGCGTGGTGCCAACCGAAGGGGCGGTGGTGGAAGCGAAGTTTCACACTCGCATCGGGGCCAGGGCACTGATGACGCTGAAACGGGAAGATGGTAGCGCCATTCCTTTCGGGGCGCAGGTTATAGTCAATGGGCAGGATGGCAGCGCTGATCTGGTGGATACTGATAGCCAGGTTTATCTCACTGGTCTGGCGGATAAGGGCGAACTGACGGTGAAATGGGGAGCACAGCAATGTCGGGTTAACTACCAGCTACCTGCCCACAAGGGAATCGCGGGCTTGTATCAAATGAGCGGTCTCTGCAGATAGCCGATTCTGAAGGAGAGAATAATGTGGATGAAAATACAGCGAGTGAAAACGGTTATCTATAGCGTAAGCTTACTGGTCGCTGCCAGTAGCTTGATGCCGATAGCGAACGCCGCAGAAAAACTTCAGACAACGCTACGTGTAGGGACTTACTTTCGGGCTGGGCACGTGCCAGATGGGATGGTGCTTGCGCAAGGCTGGGTGACTTATCACGGCAGTCACAGCGGGTTTCGGGTATGGAGCGATGAGCAAAAGGCGGGTAACACGCCTACCGTATTGCTGCTGAGCGGGCAACAGGATCCTCGCCATCACATTCAGGTTCGCCTGGAGGGTGAGGGGTGGCAACCAGATACAGTGAATGGTCGTGGCGCCATTTTAAGAACCGCTGCAGATAACGCCAGTTTCAGTGTGGTCGTTGATGGTAATCAGGAAGTGCCTGCGGACACCTGGACGCTGGATTTTAAGGCCTGTGCATTGGCGCAGGAGAATACGTAGACATCTGTTCCACTCATACTTCCTGTATCAGTGAATAAGGCGAATACTGTATATCAGGCTCGAGGATGTATTGAAAATTTACTCAAGGTAAATATGGTTAGCAATCTTCATTGCAGAAAAATCAATTGCTGATTCATTTTAAAATCTGAAATTCATCTTTTTTTGTAGGGAGAGGAATATTATGTTTCGTAAAATAATTTAACGGACACTGATGCCTTTATTATTTTCTGTTTTGTGGATTTGTTTGATTCACTCTTTTGTGAGCGGGGCTTTATAAGCCCCTGGTATAAGGTTTGTTTATCTGTCAGGTATTCATATGTGATATTTAAGATTTTATGTTTAGGGGGCTTTTTCTTGTCCCCTCAGGCGTAAAAATAATTTATTTTTTACATAAAGGAATAAAGCATATGTCTTATGCACGACATTTACCGGTATTAATGTATCACCATGTCAGTGATAAACCCGGACAGATAACCTTATCTCCCCGTACGTTCCGGGCGCAGATGAAATGGCTGGCTGAATCTGGCTGGAAGACCGTTACCGCTGCAGAGGTGGAAGCTTTTTATCATGGTGCAAGATTGCCTCGTAAAAGCGTCATGCTGACCTTTGATGGCGGCTGGCTGGATAACTGGTTGCAGGTTTTTCCGGTGCTGCAGGAGTTTAATCTGCATGCGCATCTCTTTCTTGTGACCAGTTTGATCAGTGACGGACCGGTCCGTATTCCTGCAGGCGAACCGGTGTACTCTCATGATGAGTGTCAGATGCTGGTTAAACAAGGCCGGGCTGATGAGGTCATGCTGCGCTGGTCAGAGGTCCGGGAGATGCACCTCAGTGGCCTTGTTGAGTTTCACTCGCACACGCACACCCACCGACGCTGGGACCAGAAACCTGTGTCCCGTAATCCGTCGGATTTGCTTCGTGTCGATATTCTTCTTAGTCGTAAGCGGATGAGGGAGATGCTGGGTTATTGCAGTCAGCATCTGTGCTGGCCTGAGGGCTGGTATTGTTCTGACTATATTCATGTGGCTGAAGAGCTGGGGTTCACATACCTGTATACCACAGAAAGGCGTATGAACAATCCAGTCATCGGTTCACAGCGTATTGGTCGTATCAACACAAAGGAGCGAAAGAATGTGGGCTGGCTGAAACGTCGTCTGTTTTATCACACCACGCCCGGATTTTCTTCGCTGCTGGCCCGGCATAAGGGGGCACGTCGGATAGCTGACTGAGCCGGAGACCAGGATGAAAGTGCTGCATACCGAATCCTCCCCCATCATCGGCGGGCAGGGGTTGTAGGCTATATCCCAAATGATGGTGCTGATTTTGAGCAGAAATAAGATAACACCGGAGGCCGTGATAGACCCGGTTGCGCAGAATCTGGAGGCAGCAGGTCACTGGCGCAGGGCTTCTACCCGCTGGCTTTTGGTCATGGGAGATTTTGAATGTACAGAGGCCCAGCGGGAGTGGTTGTTGTTGCGCCGGAATTATTGCCTTGCGCAGATATCTTCCCCTGGCACCAGTAAAGCTGGATATCAGCGACGTGACGAAATGAGAGGAGCCTGCACATAGGTTTATGTTTTGAGTAAGCGTCTTATTTAAACCGTCTGTTCTGTTTCCTCCACTTTCACAAATAATATCGAGCCGGGTGGGGGGTATGCAAGTAAGAATAATCTGGCGATGTTTTGCTTGTTTCCACGGGATACTTTGTTAGGTGAACGATGCAATTAATGTGCTCCAGACTGCGTCACAGAAAAGGAGAATGCCTTTGCAGAACGGGTGCATGACAATGAACCACTTTATTATTGAGATCTGGTTCGGCGACAACCTTGACGATCACTTCTGAGATAGGGTATTTACACTGAGTGGTAAACAGGTTCAATTAGTAACCGGAGATGGATGCAAAATCATGATCGATTCAGATGCTATTTTGCAGCCAATAGATTTTTTATTAAGATGATATCAAGGACATTGAGGCACACAATGACGCATCAGTAAGTCGTTGATAGCTCCTTTAATATAAGAATTTCTTTTATCAACGGAAGATAATGATGGAACTGATCAATAATCGTGGTATGCGAGACTGGATGATATTTATTAAAGTGGCGGAAGTAGGGAATCTTTCCCGGGCTGCGCGGGAATTAGATATTAGCATTTCTGCTGTCAGTAAATCGCTTAGCCGCCTTGAGAATTCTATTGAGGTTACTTTACTTCGGCGCGATTCACATCACTTAGAACTGACTGGAGCTGGTCAGACAGCCTATGCAAGCATGAAAAGGATAACATCTTCCTTTCAGTCCTTGCTGGATGAATTGCGAAATCCGGATAAAATTATCAGAGGGAGTATAAAATTTTCGGCTCCGGCTATTGTCTGTGAGTTTCTTGCCAATAAGTGGATATGGGAATTTACAGCTAGCTATCCGGATACAAAAATCTACCTGGATTCACGAGAGCGTAGCGATTTTTTTAGTAAATCCCTGGAGTTTGATGAGCTGGTTTTTAAAAGTGGCATAATCGAAAGTGAGGATCTCGTGTATCGAAAGATAAGCCCTTTAAAGTTGGTTCTTTGTGCGAGTCCGAAATATATCAGAAAATATGGCAGGATCTCACATCCTGGCGATTTGGAAAATCACATTATTGTGGGTCTTCACAACCATGGTCTTTCCGGACCTCTTACTCTTTTCCGTCAAGATGAATCATACACTATTAGTGGCGCTGTTAATGTTCATTTATCTTCCAATAATCTTTTGAGTGTTCTTAATTTGGTTTTAGAAGGAAAGGGTATCAACCTCATGACTCCGGCCTGGCTTGCCACCAAATACTTAAAAAATAATGAACTTGAAATTATACTTCCTGAATGGAGGGTTCCAGATCTCCCCATTTATCTTGTATGGCGTCATCGTCAGTATTATTCTCCTTTATTTCAACGCTTTCTGTCTTTTATTGAAGATAAATGGAATAATCGCCCACAAATTGATTTTCTGAATGATGATTAACCCGTTTGGAATGGTTTTGATACGTTCCTGACTTAAACCCACATGATGATGACTGAATTGAGGCATCGAGATATGCGACTGGTCAGCCAGTCGTCTTTTGACGGTGCCCAATACAAAACATGATGCCGACTGACGGAAATGATAATACCCGGAAACAGGACGGGGCTGTTTTTGGGCAGCCGGAAGTTAAGCCCATACCAGAAACGTTGCAGTGTACTGAAAAATGGCGCCAGGTTGCACCTGTTCAACGATTTTCTGAAGGCGCAGGAGTATTCATTACTGATATCCTCCATTGCGCCTTCGGGAACCCACAGGACCAGCTATTTTACCGATAGTGTTTAAAAGGCGTAAGTAATGCCGAGCATGAAGTCATTGGAGGCAGCCTTTGTGTCTGCATCATAAGCGGTATGTTCATCACCAGCATAGTGATTTTTTGAAATGCTTACTTTGCCGGCATTAATGTATTTATAACTGGCGTCAATCATAATATTATCTGTTACAGCATATTTTGCACCGATACCTGCGCCCCAGGCAAAGTTATTTTTTGAAGCAGACAGAGTTTCATTAATACCAAAACCAACAGGAATGGTGTTATTACTTAGCTTCACATGAGCGAGGCCAACACCTGCGCTGATATAGGGTGTAAATGCCGTACTATTGTGAAAATCATAATAACCATTAACCATGTAAGTGGTCATTCGGACCTGATTTTTTACATTTATGTGTACTGGCTGACCAAATGCAATAATATCCTGCCCGCCTTTAGCATCCGTCTCACCTCTGAAAGTGGTATCCAGTTCTAAACGTACTGGAAGCTGGAATGGGTCATAAAAGTCATAACCGATAGCAACCCCGCCGCCAAAAACGCCTTTGGTACGGTCAGGTAACGTTGCATGACCATTGACTATCTCATCCTGGCTGAAGGTTGAGTTGATTCCATAGACATTGACTACGGATGTCCCCGCTTTCCCGGTGATATAGATCCCTTCTTTTGCTGATGCAGTAGCGGACCAGGCTACCACAAGGGGAATGATGCAGACTGCGAAAAAGTTTTTCATTTCAGAACCTGCCTTAATATTGGGCTAAAAGACAAGTTTCACGGTATAGGGTGTGATATAACGATTACATAAACGAAGCCCAAAAAACGGTCTATTGTAACGCAGGGTTTTCTGTAAGCGGGTAAAAAATGAGATGAAGATTTTAAATAACAATACGATAATCGTCGGTATGGAAATCCATCTCCTCGCCAAATTGCCCAACGTATGCCAGCCCCACGTACGGTTTCACTTCTACGTTATGTAACGGGTAGTGTGAGATAGAGCGATGTTGTAAGAAAAAGATGAAGATGAATTTGTACCTGTCCTGGATAAAGCCCGTTATCCAGAAATAACGGGCAAAAATATTTACTCAAGTGCCTGGGCGAGATCTTGTTGTACCTGTTGACGCTGTTCTGGTGTTAAGACTTTGCTTAAATCAAAATAATATTTAACCCGATAATAGCGAGCCTGTTGTTCTATGTTACTGAAGGCTGCAAGCTGCTGTTTTACGGCGGCGTCATCCCATTTACCGGATTTAATTACCTCTATCAGCGCACCGTCTTTAATTCCCTTCATAGAAATCTGACTGACGTCGGTTTCCAGTTGTTGGTGAAGTTTTTTGATCCGGGTAATCTGATCGTTTGTCAGCTTCAGATGCTGGACAATAGGATCCTGGGCGGGCAGGGGAGGATTAGGAACAGCGGTGGCGAAAGCGCCAAAAGAAACGCCCGCCAGAGTCGCTGCCAGTAAAGTTGTGCGTACAAAGTTTTTCATGAAGATATCCTGATAAGGGAGTGATTAACCGTTTTTATTACCCACGAATGGCGAGCAATTATCTTAGAGCCTATCCCAGTAGGCGTTATTGGCGCAGCCAGTTTGGACACGGACAGCGCGCAAAAACCGGAGCGTACACGTAGTACGTGAGGATTTTGAGCACTGCCCAGGTCCAAAATGGCAAGTAAAATAGCCCTAATGGGATAGGCTCTTAGTCAGAATACGTTGCCTGCCACATTACGCCACGCGAATTTGTTTTACGGAGAGTTACGGAGTGAAACAATCCCGCCGCGGTGAGCGGCAGGTTGCTTACAAGGTGAATGGATCGGCATCGCGCCAGGCTGGAAATTTTTCGCGATAGTCCTGCAAGGCGACGAGAGAAAGATCGGCATCGATACGTGTCGCCTGGTGTGGTTCGGCGGTGGCGATAATGTCGCCCTGGGGATTAATGATCCGGCTATCGCCGCGATAATGTAGCCCGTTACCATCGGTGCCAACCCGGTTGCAGCCTGCGACATAAGCCTGATTTTCAATAGCGCGCGCCGTCAGTAATGTTTGCCAGTGTAGCGAGCGCGGCGCGGGCCAGTTCGCTACATACAGCGCCAGATCGTAATCATTGCGGTTGCGCGACCATATCGGAAAGCGCAGATCGTAACAGATCAGCGGCAGAATGCGCCAACCGCGCCACTGCACGATGATGCGTTTATCGCCTGCGGCATAATGTTGATGTTCATCCGCCATACGAAACAGATGGCGCTTATCATAGAGATGAACCTTGCCTTCCGGTTCAACCAGTAAGAAGCGATTTACGGCGCCGCGCTCAGTTTGTAGCGCCGCGCTGCCGGCAATCAGAGCGTCAGTTTGTCGGGCTTTGGCCTGCATCCACGTAATCACGCTATCTTGCGAAAGTGAGTTATTAGCGGCCTCCATCGCGAAGCCGGTGGTAAACATTTCAGGCAGAACAATCACATCCCGGCCAGATACGAGCTCTAGCTGTCTGTCAAAATGACGCAGGTTTGCCGGGCCGTCCATCCAGACTAAAGGTTGTTGCAACAGAGTAATTTTCAAACCAGACACGATCGGAGCTCCTCATTGAACAGCGTCTTTACACTGTAGCATGAGCAATAATAAAAAAGCGGCAAGAAAAAGCCCCGCGAAAGCGGGGCAGGAAAGACGCGAGACTGATTATGCGGCTTCGACTTTACGCACTTTCTCCGGCAGCTTTACCGGTTTGGTCGCCAGCGCTTCAGGTTCAAAATCATCAACGTTGATACTGCGCAGGCGGCTCTCTTCCGCTTTCGCCAGGATGGCGGCTTCATCTTTATCTATAAGCCCTTTCGCCAGCGCATTGCGCGCCAGTTCATCCAGACGAGTAAACGGCAGATTTTTACCCAGTTCTTTGCAGATGCGCTGGTGGATAGGGTCGGCAGCGATGACATCACGCAGCGCTTCTTCCAGTAAACCGACCGGATTATGTTCGGCGGGCGTCAGATACTGACCGCGCCCAATGCGTGAACGTGTGGCGTTCGGCACCTGCAGGATCTTCGCCACGGCGTGATCCAGCTTATCAGACGGCGCCAGATAATGACGGCCAGTCGGGAAGATCATCGCGGTGAGCAATCCGGCCACGACGCGGTTCGGGAAGTTCTGCAGCAGATCGTCCATCGCTTGTTCAGCACGATACAGCGCATCCTGTACGCCCCAGTGTACCAGCGGCAGGTCGGTTTCGTGGCGACCTTCGTCGTCGTAACGCTTCAGTACGGCTGAGGCCAGATAAAGCTGACTCAACACATCGCCCAGACGCGCGGAGATACGCTCGCGGCGTTTCAGGCTGCCGCCCAGTACCGCCATTGACACGTCAGACAGCAGCGCCAGGTTTGCGCTCAGTCGGTTCAGATGCTGGTAATAACGCTTCGTGGCGTCGCCGGTTGGCGTATGGCTCGTTAATCCGCGGGTCAGGCCAAGCCAGAAACTGCGGACGGTATTGCTGCCGACATGGCCAATATGTTTAAACAACAGTTTATCAAAGGCATTCACATCATTATTCTGCGCTGCGGCCATCTCTTCCAGTACATAAGGATGGCAGCGAATGGCGCCCTGACCAAAGATCATCATGCTACGGGTCAGGATATTCGCGCCTTCCACGGTAATCGCGATAGGCGCGCCCTGGTAAGCACGCGCCAGGAAGTTGCTCTCGCCCAGCATAATGCCTTTACCCCCAGTGATATCCATCGCGTCGATAATGGACTGCTGGCCGCGGTGGGTGCAGTGGTACTTCACGATAGCCGACAGTACCGCCGGTTTTTCGCCCAGCATAATGCCGTAGGTGATTAACGATGCGGCGGCATCCATCACATAAGCGTTACCTGCAATACGCGCCAGCGGTTCTTCAATACCTTCCATCTTGCCGATAGAAATTTTGAACTGACGACGAATGTGAGCATAGGCGCCGGTTGCCAGCGCGACGGATTTCACCCCGCCAGTGGAGTTGGACGGCAGGGTAATACCGCGTCCTACCGACAAACATTCCACCAGCATACGCCAGCCCTGTCCGGCCATTTTGGGGCCGCCGATAATATAATCAATAGGCACGAAAATATCGTTACCGCGGGTTGGGCCATTCTGGAACGGAACGTTAAGCGGGAAGTGACGACGACCAATTTCCACACCCGGCGTTGAGGTGGGGATCAGGGCGCAGGTAATACCCAGCTCTTCTTCTCCGCCTAACAATCTATCCGGATCGGAAAGCTTAAACGCCAGACCCAACACGGTAGCTATCGGCGCCAGCGTAATGTAACGCTTGTTCCAGGTCAGGCGCATACCCAGCACCTGCTGGCCCTGCCATTCGCCCATACAAACCACGCCGGTATCCGGAATGGCGCCTGCATCAGAACCTGCTTCCGGGCTGGTCAGCGCAAAGCAGGGGATCTCCTGGCCGCGCGCCAGTCGCGGCAGATAGTGATTCTTCTGCTCTTCCGTACCATAGTGCTGCAACAACTCGCCAGGGCCGAGTGAGTTTGGAACGCCGACGGTGATAGCCAGAATTCCGGAGACGCCGGACAGTTTTTGCAGTACACGGGACTGCGCATAAGCGGAGAACTCCAGCCCGCCGTACTCTTTTTTAATGATCATCGCAAAAAAACGATGCTCTTTCAGATAAGCCCACAGTTCCGGCGGCAGATCCGCCAGTTCATGGGTAATTTGGAAATCGTTCGCCATCCGGCACGCTTCTTCTACCGGACCGTCGAGAAACGCTTGCTCTTCGGCAGTGAGTTGCGGTTGCGGATAGTTGTGCAGTTTTTTCCAGTCTGGCTTGCCCTGGAACAGATCGCCTTCCCACCAGGTTGTACCGGCATCAATCGCTTCTTTCTCAGTGCGCGACATCGGCGGCATGACCTTACGGAAGCCGCGGAACACCGGTGCGGAAATCATTGATTTTCGCATCGGTGTGAGGTTAAACGGCACGAGGATAATGGCCAGAGGAACCAACAGCCAGATGGACCACAGGCCAGCGACGCCAAGTGCGGCGGTCCAGGCGAGCAGAATCAGGCTGCTGAGAAATAAACTCACGCGGTGATAGAACAATGCGCCGAGCAGAACAACCGTAGCGATAATACTCAAAATCATCATAACGAAAAGCTCCCTTGCTTGTAGGAGGTCTGACCACTTGTGATGATTAGGTTGTAGTGGATGTAAAATTTTTTAGCAATGTGTTTACAAAATAATTACAACAAAGCTCACATTGTTGCCGTTTTTGGGGGCACGAAAAATCAAAAGCGTGAGGCGTTAATTCGGCTTATGCTTCTCGCCTGTACTGCTATCCGGTACACTGCATACTGTCATTTACATTCATGCTGAAGGATATCCTCATGTACCAGGATCTTATTCGTAACGAACTGAACGAAGCGGCGGAAACGCTGGCTAATTTTTTAAAAGATGACGCCAATATTCACGCCATTCAGCGCGCGGCGGTCCTGTTGGCTGACAGTTTTAAAGCGGGTGGTAAGGTACTTTCCTGCGGTAACGGCGGCTCCCATTGCGATGCGATGCACTTTGCTGAAGAGCTGACAGGCCGTTATCGTGAAAATCGTCCGGGCTACCCGGCAATTGCGATTTCTGATGTTAGCCATATATCCTGCGTCAGTAATGATTTTGGCTATGACTATATTTTCTCTCGTTACGTTGAGGCGGTAGGGCGCGAAGGCGATGTCCTGTTAGGGATCTCGACGTCGGGTAACTCTGGTAACGTGATTAAAGCGATTGCCGCGGCCCGTGAAAAAGGCATGAAAGTGATTACGTTGACCGGCAAAGACGGCGGCAAAATGGCGGGAACGGCGGATATTGAAATTCGCGTACCGCACTTCGGTTATGCCGATCGTATTCAGGAAATTCATATCAAAGTGATTCATATTTTGATTCAGTTGATCGAAAAAGAGATGGTTAAATAACTATACCCGTCATACTTCAAGCTGCAGGTGCGTTGGTTGCGCTCAGAAACCCCAGGAGCATAGTTATCTATGCTCCTGGGGATTTCCTCCCTTACCGCCTTCCTGCAACTCGAATTATTTAGGGTATAGCATATTGTTTTCTTTGATATTTAGACTTTTGATTGGCTGTAAAAATTACGCCTTCCCGCTTAAGGCGTTAGTGGAGGTGATGTATGTGCTAACTGCTTGGGATGAGCGCCAATGTGCCGACGGATATCTGCTTTAGCTTCACCGGACTGGTGCAGCGTGGCGGCGGAACCGGGCCGCATAAAGACGGCTGGGGAATTACCTTTTACGAAGGAAAGGGCTGTCGCACGTTTAAAGATCCGCAACCGAGCTACCATTCGCCGATTGCGAAACTGGTACAGAATTACCCGATCAAGTCCTGCTCGGTTATCGCCCATATCCGTCAGGCTAATCGCGGTGAAGTGGCGCTGGAAAATACGCACCCTTTTACCCGGGAATTATGGGGACGCAACTGGACTTATGCTCATAACGGTCAGCTCAATGGTTATAAGTCGCTGGAAACCGGTAATTTTCGTCCGGTGGGGGAAACCGACAGCGAAAAAGCGTTTTGCTGGCTATTGTATAAATTAACGCAGCGTTATCCCCGCACGCCGGGCAACATGACAGCGGTATTTAAATATATTGCGACACTGGCGACGGTATTACGTGAAAAAGGCGTTTTTAACATGCTGCTGTCAGATGGGCGATATGTGATGGCGTTTTGCTCAACCCATTTGCACTGGATCACTCGCCGGGCGCCGTTTGGCGTAGCCACGCTGGTGGATCAGGATATGGAAATTGATTTCAGCTCACAGACCACGCCAAATGACGTGGTTACCGTGATTGCTACCCAGCCGCTAACGGGGAATGAAACCTGGCAAAAGATTATGCCAGGCGAATGGGCGTTATTTTGCCTCGGAGAGCGTATAATTTGAGGCCAGCTGTGGCTGAACGACTTCGTGACTCAACGGTTTGCTCACGACGTAACGCCCATCAACGATAGAAACAGTTGGCGGCTTATGCGTTTGTTCAAAATAATCGTAGCCGGGTTTTAGCTGCGCCCAGAAATCTTTGTAATATGAATATTTATGACGCTGCATATTGGCGTCGGTCATCCGGAACGGATAAATACTCACCTGCACGCTCGGCTGACCAAAGACCAGCGCGGCGGTGACAAACTGGAAAATCTCATCAATGCCGCTGTCGGTCATGGCATAGCAGCCGACGGAAACACAGGCGCCGTGAATCATCAGATATTTACCATCATAGCCATGCGCGCGATCGTAGGCATTGGGAAAACCAATGTTGATGGCCTTATAAAAACGGCTGTCTGGCTTGAGTTGATTGCGCTGAACGCTGTAAAACCCTTCCGGACTTTTAAAATCGCCCTGACGGCGTTTCGGGCCTAACCCACCGGAATAGTTGCAAATTTTGTAGCTATCAAGCAACTGGTATTGCTCACCCATTTTGACGTAGAGATCAAGAGTGCGCTCTTCTTTAAAAATCTGAATATAGACCGGTGAGCCCATTAACTGCTGCTTATACTCTTTACTGACCGGCGTGACGGGGCTGCTGCTGCTCAGCAAACCGGCAAACGAGACGCACGGCATCAGAAGCATCGCAAGAAAAAATGCGATTTTACGCATACTGCTTGTTCCTTGATAAAACGGTTACACACGCCAGAACGGCAAAAGAGTCCCCAAATCGGAGTAATCTGGATTTGGAGCGCTCACATTAGCACCACGGCAGTTTTTCGCAAGTCCCCGTGTGTACGTTTACAATTTTCCCGCCGCTTTCGTCGTCATACCTTCGAATATGTCGTATTTTTAACGCAAATGTCTCTTTGCGCGCAATAAAACATACTGTACACTTAAACAGTATTGTGGGGGCGAGCGATGCGCAAAATCATACATGTTGATATGGACTGTTTTTTTGCCGCGGTAGAGATGCGTGATAATCCGGCGTTACGCGATATTCCCATTGCCATTGGCGGGAGTCGTGAGCGAAGAGGTGTTATCAGTACCGCCAACTATCCTGCGCGCCAGTTTGGCGTACGTAGCGCGATGCCGACCGCCATGGCGCTAAAGCTGTGCCCCCATCTCACCTTATTGCCTGGCCGCTTTGACGCCTATAAAGAGGCTTCGCGGCATGTACGTGACATCTTTTCCCGCTACACTTCACTGATTGAACCGCTCTCGCTGGATGAAGCCTGGCTGGATGTGACTGACAGCCCGCACTGTTATGGTTCGGCGACGCTGATAGCCAGGGAGATTCGTCAGACTATTTTCAATGAACTGCAACTCACCGCCTCCGCCGGCGTTGCGCCAGTGAAATTTCTGGCGAAGATTGCCTCCGATCTCAATAAACCGAACGGACAATATGTTATTACGCCAGCCGATGTACCCGGCTTTCTTAAAACGTTGCCGTTAGCCAAAATTCCAGGCGTGGGGAAAGTTTCCGCCGCCAAACTGGAAAATATGGGGTTAAGAACCTGCGGGGATATTCAACAGTGCGATCTGGCGATGCTTCTCAAACGCTTTGGTAAATTTGGCCGGGTATTATGGGAGCGTAGTCAGGGTATTGACGAGCGTGATGTTAACAGCGAAAGGTTGCGTAAATCGGTAGGCGTTGAGCGTACTCTGGCGGAGGATATTCATGAGTGGTCGGACTGCGAGGCCATTATTGAACATTTATATCCGGAACTGGAGCGTCGTCTGGCTATAGTAAAGCCCGATTTACTGATTGCCCGACAGGGCGTTAAATTAAAATTTAATGATTTTCAGCAAACCACTCAGGAACATGTCTGGCCGCAATTAAATAAAGAAGACTTAATTACCACCGCCCGTAAAACCTGGGACGAGCGTCGCGGCGAGCGCGGCGTACGGCTGGTAGGGCTACATGTAACGCTGCTCGACCCTCAGTTGGAACGACAGTTGGTGTTAGGGTTATAAGTCAGGCCATTAATATTTTATCACTATTACGATTGCACCATCTAAATTTCAGTATTACTATACCCACGTTTTCTCATTCTCAATAACTGCAAAGGAGGTTCATCATGACACTTTATTCTCTGAACGCACTTTGCAGACCTTTCCAGGATTAATTTTCTTTTATTGCTCTGGATTAGTCTGCCATTTCCTGATTTTTTAATTCATATATGGAATGGTATATGGGCAATTATATTCGTCCTTTATCAGATGTGGTATTTTCTATCGCATCGGATAACCTGTGGATCGAAGATTCCGCGATCCAACAATTATATACGACGGCTAAGTTAACCGGTATGAAACGCGTTATCGGGATGCCAGATCTGCATCCGGGGCGCGGCTATCCTATTGGCGCAGCCTTTTTCTCGCGTGGACGCTTTTATCCGGCGCTGGTCGGCAACGATATCGGCTGCGGCATGGCGTTATGGCAAACGGATATTTTAGGGCGTAAATATAACGCCGATAAACTGGAGAAGCGGCTGGCGTCGCTGACTGACGTGGCGGACGCGCAGTGGCTGGAGGAGAATGTCCCCGCCGCAATGCAGCATCATTCGTGGCGCTCTGCGCTGGGTTCCATTGGCGGCGGCAATCATTTTGCCGAGCTGCAGCAGGTCGATCGCATCGTCGATGCTGATTCGTTCGCTTTGTCGGGGTTGCAAAAAGCGCAGTTATTACTGCTGGTACACAGTGGTTCACGCGGTCTGGGGCAAGCTATCCTGCGTCGTCATGTGGAGGCGTTTTCGCATAACGGTTTGCCGGAAGATAGCGACGATGCGCGCCGCTATCTTGCAGAACATGACGATGCGCTGGCATTTGCCCGCAGTAATCGCGCGCTGATTGCCCGCCGGATACTGCAACAGCTCAGGGCTGAGGGCGAACCGCGGCTGGATGTGGCGCATAACTTCGTTGAACCCTGTACTGTCGCGGGTGAGGCGGGGTGGCTGCACCGTAAAGGCGCTACGCCAGATGGGCAGGGACTGGTGATTATCCCCGGCTCGCGCGGCGATTATAGCTGGCTGGTGAAACCCGTCGTCAGCGAGGAGAGCCTCTTCTCCCTGGCGCACGGCGCGGGGCGCAAATGGATGCGTACCGAGTGTAAAGACCGGTTATCGGCAAAATTTACCCCGCGACAGCTCTGCCGTACCGGGATGGGTAGCCGGGTGATTTGCCGCGATCGCCAGCTCATTTATGAAGAAGCGCCGCAGGCGTATAAATCCATCGATAGCGTTGTGGATTGTCTGGCAGACGCCGGACTGATTACGCCGGTTGCCTGCCTGCGTCCGGTGCTGACGCTGAAAACCTCAGGGGAGAAAAGCGCATGATCTTACTGCAACTTTCTTCTGCGCAGGGACCGGACGAGTGTTGTCTGGCGGTAAAAAAAGCGCTGGATTGTCTGACGAAAGAAGCCGCCAGAGAAAAGGTATCGTTGACGCGACTTGAAACAGAGCCGGGACGATTACCAGACACGCTGCGTTCCGCGCTGGTCTCGCTGGACGGCGAAAAAGCCATGGCTTTCAGTGAACGTTGGTGTGGCACGTTACTGTGGATTTGTACCAGCCCGTATCGCCCGCACCATGGGCGAAAAAACTGGTACGTCGGCATTGGGCGCTTTTCCGCCGACGAACAGATGCAGTCTGATGAGATTCGTTTCGAGACTTTGCGCTCTTCCGGCCCGGGTGGGCAGCACGTTAATAAAACCGACTCGGCAGTGCGGGCCACGCACCTGGCGAGCGGGATTAGCGTGAAGGTTCAGTCGGAGCGCAGTCAACATGCGAATAAGCGTCTGGCCCGGCTGCTGATTGCCTGGCGGCTGGAACAGCAACGGCAAAATGAGTGTGCGGCGTTGAAGTCTGAAAGGCGTCTGTTCCATCATCAGATTGAGCGCGGCAATCCGCTACGGATATTTAAAGGAATGGCGTTTACGCCACAATAATTCGGTGTTACCGGCGCTGTTATAGGGCTGTCCGGCTATTCGCGTGTAGCCGCAGCGCTATTTCAGCGCATTCAGGAGAGTTTATCTGGCAATGGATACCCGATATTCCATATTGCTAGCCCGTCCAGAAATGGGACGGGCATTTTAGCGCTTTCTTACTTCGCAGGAATCGCTTTCAGCAATTCGGTCAGCAGAGTCCAGTAGTGGCCGACGCTTTCGATATGCACCTGCTCATCCGGAGAGTGAGGTCCGGTAATGGTAGGCCCAATAGAAACCATGTCCATATCCGGATAGGGTTTCTTAAACAGACCGCATTCCAGGCCGGCGTGGATAATCTGGATGTTCGGTGTTTTGTTGAACAGACGCTGATAGGTTTCCCGCACCAGGTGCATGACCGGCGAGTTCGCATCGGGCTGCCAGCCAGGATAGCTGCCTTTTGCTTCGGTTTTCGCGCCAGCCAGCTTGCCCAGCGAATCCAGCATACTCACCACATAATCTTTACCGCTGTCGATTAGAGAGCGAATCAGGCAGTGAATTTCGACATTCGCATCGGACATTGTGACCACGCCAACGTTCAGCGATGTTTCCACTACGCCTTTCGCCACGTCTGAATTGCGGATCACGCCGTTCGGCGTTGCGTTCAGCAGGCGCACAAAGGTATCGCGTGACGGCGCGGTCAATGCGGCTTTATCACTGGCAACCTCATTGAGTTGCAGCGTCAGGTTTTTCTCTTTTTCCGCCAGTTCGTTTTTCAGAATATCCTGGTAAGCGTTCACTAACGTTTTCAGAGCGCCTACGTTGTCTGCGGCAACGGCGAGGGTAGCGAACGCTTCGCGCGGAATCGCGTTACGCAGCGTGCCGCCGTTGAAATCGATCAGACGCAGATCCAGTTCTTCTGCGTGCCCGGCCAGAAAACGCGCCAGCAATTTGTTAGCATTGCCAAGGCCGAGGTGAATTTCACCACCGGAGTGGCCGCCTTTCAGGCCTTTCAGGGTTAGCTTAAAGCACGCAAATCCTGCGGGTACAGCTTCACGGGTCAACGGCAGATTAGAGGTAAAATCAATACCGCCTGCGCAGCCCATATAGATCTCACCTTCTTCTTCAGAGTCGGTGTTGATCAGGATGTCGGCCTGCAACCAGCCGGACTGGAGGCCGAACGCGCCATCCATACCCGCTTCTTCGGTCATGGTCAGCAGCACTTCCAGCGGGCCATGGACGACATTATCATCAGCCAGTACCGCTAACGCAGAAGCCATTCCAATACCATTGTCGGCGCCGAGCGTAGTACCGCGCGCTTTAACCCATTCGCCATCAATATAAGGCTGGATAGGATCTGTAGTGAAGTCGTGAACGGTGTCGCTATTTTTTTGCGGCACCATATCCAGATGCGCCTGTAAAACGACCGGCTTGCGATTTTCCATACCTGCAGTGGCGGGCTTACGGATCAGAATATTACCGACCTGGTCGCGATCCACGTAAAGGCCTTTCTCTTTGGCCCAACTCACAATATGTTCCGCGAGTTGCTCTTCGTGATAGGACGGGTGAGGAATAGAACAGATTTTGGCAAAAATATCCCACAAAGGTTGTGGTGATAACTGAGACAGTTCAGACACGATAAGTCTCCTTGGCGGTGGTCTGAAAAACGTTCTTACAGGCCACAGGGTTAGCGGAATTGATAACTCTTACGAGATGCGACTGAGAATACCACTTTCTCCGCCTGCGGGTAGTATAAAGCATACAAAAAGAGGCGTGGATTCCGCTAAACACTGGTTTTTAGCGCGTCAGGTCTCTATAATCTCGCGCAACTATTTCCCCCTCGAACACTTTTTAAGCCGTAGATAAACAGGCTGGGACACTTCACATGAGCGAAAAATACGTCGTCACCTGGGACATGTTGCAGATTCACGCACGCAAACTGGCGAGCCGCCTCATGCCTTCAGAACAATGGAAAGGCATTATTGCCGTAAGTCGTGGCGGCCTTGTACCGGGCGCACTACTGGCGCGTGAATTGGGCATTCGTCATGTCGATACCGTATGCATCTCCAGCTACGATCACGATAACCAGCGCGAACTGAAAGTGCTGAAACGTGCAGAAGGCGACGGCGAAGGCTTTATCGTCATCGACGATCTGGTCGATACCGGCGGCACCGCCGTCGCGATTCGCGAAATGTACCCTAAAGCGCATTTCGTCACGATTTTCGCTAAACCGGCGGGCCGTCCGCTGGTTGATGATTATGTTATTGATATTCCTCAGAACACCTGGATTGAGCAGCCCTGGGATATGGGTGTGGTATTTGTACCGCCGATTTCAGGTCGTTAATCAGCAGCTTTTCAGAGCGCCCGGCAATGCCGGGCGCTGTTTTATTGGTTACAATAAGCCTCTATGAGTATCCAAGGAGGCTGCACGAATGACACAGGCTAACCTCAGCGAAACCCTGTTCAAACCCCGCTTTAAACATACTGAAACGTCTACCCTTGTCCGTCGGTTCAATCGTGGGTCGCAGCCGCCCATGCAATCCGCGCTGGACGGTAAGAACGTCCCGCACTGGTATCGCATGATAAACCGCCTGATGTGGATTTGGCGCGGCGTTGATCCACGAGAAATCCTTGATGTGCAGGCGCGTATTGTGATGAGCGACGCAGAGCGAACGGATGATGATTTATACGATACGGTCATCGGTTACCGCGGCGGCAACTGGATTTATGAGTGGGCAAAGCAGGCGATGGACTGGCAGCAGAAAGCCTGTCAGGAACAGGACGCCATGCGCAGCGGACGCTACTGGCTTCATGCTTCAACGCTCTATAATATTGCCGCCTACCCGCATTTGAAGGGCGATGAGCTGGCGGAGCAGGCGCAGGCGCTGGCGAATCGCGCCTATGAAGAGGCCGCGCAGCGGTTGCCCGGCTCGTTACGTGAAATGGAATTTGCCGTTCCTGGCGGTTCGCCTGTCACCGCGTTTTTACATATGCCGAAAGGGGATGGTCCGTTTCCGACGGTGCTCATGTGCGGCGGCCTGGACGCCATGCAAACCGACTATTACACCCTGTATGAACGCTATTTCGCGCCGCGCGGTATTGCGATGTTAACGCTTGATATGCCTTCGGTTGGATTTTCATCAAAGTGGAAATTAACCCAGGATTCCAGCTTGCTCCACCAGCATGTGTTAAAAGCGCTTCCTAATGTCCCCTGGGTGGATCATACCCGTGTTGCGGCGTTTGGTTTCCGTTTTGGCGCCAATGTTGCGGTGCGTCTGGCCTATCTGGAAGCGCCGCGTTTGAAAGCGGTGGCTTGCCTGGGGCCGGTGGTCCATGCGCTACTTAGCGATCCGCAACGACAGAGCACGGTGCCGGAGATGTATCTGGATGTGCTGGCCAGCCGTCTGGGTATGCATGATGCTTCGGATGAGGCGCTGCGTGTGGAGCTCAATCGCTATTCGTTGAAAGTACAGGGGCTACTGGGCAGACGTTGTCCTACGCCAATGCTTTCCGGCTTCTGGAAAAACGATCCTTTCAGCCCGGAAGAAGAGTCTCGCTTAATTACAACATCATCTTCAGACGGTAAGCTGATAGAGATCCCTTTTAACCCGGTGTACCGTAATTTTGACCACGCGCTGCAAGAAATTACCGACTGGATTAATCATAGATTGTGTTAATAGATTGATAAATTCTATTGATTTGGTAAAACAGTTGCTTCATTAAAGGAGATCGCAATGACGTTACCGAGTGGACACCCGAAAAGTAGATTGATCAAGAAATTTACCGCGCTTGGCCCCTATATCCGGGAAGGGCAGTGCGAAGACAATCGTTTTTTTTTCGATTGCCTGGCAGTTTGCGTCAACGTGAAGCCCGCGCCAGAGAAGCGTGAATTTTGGGGCTGGTGGATGGAGCTGGAAGCACAAGAGAAACGCTTCACTTATCGTTATCAGTTTGGTTTGTTTGATAAAGAGGGCAACTGGACCGCAGTGCCGATTAACGAAACCGAAGTGGTGGAGCGACTGGAATACACGCTACGCGAGTTTCATGAAAAGCTACGCGACCTGCTGATTTCTATGGAGCTGGCGCTGGAGCCGTCTGACGATTTCAACGACGAGCCGGTAAAACTGTCGGCATAACCCTGCTGTCATGCCTGATGGCGTAGCGCCATCAGGCACAATGCGACTTATCAGAACTGGTAGGTCAACCCTATTGCCACAATATCATCGTCATTAATGCCTAACGTGTTATCGCTATCAAGCTGATTGATTTTGTAATCTACAAACGCGGACATATTTTTGTTGAAATAATAGGTTGCGCCAACGTCAATGTAATTCACCAAATCCTCACTGCCGACGCCCTCAATATCTTTGCCTTTTGACAGCACATAGCCTAATGACGGACGCAGACCAAAATCAAACTGATACTGGATAACTGCTTCGAAGTTTTGGGTTTTATTGGCAAATCCGCCGGAAACTGGCGTCATGTTGCGGGTTTCTGAATAGAAGGTCGCAATATAAATATCATTCGCGTCATACTTTACACCCGTAGCCCAGGCTTCGGCTTTATCGCCCGTACCGCGGCGCTGCAGATTTTGCTCCCTGGTGCGATCGGAGAGAGTATAAGCGCCGCTGACGGCAAAATCGCTGCCGCCGAAATCATAGCTCACGGATGTGCCGAAGCCGTCGCCGTTTTGCTTTTTCACATCGCGATCTTCGTTTTTCCCCTGATACTGTAAGGTAAGATCCAGTCCATCAACGATGCCGAAGAAATCGGTATTGCGGTAAGTCGCCAGCCCGCTGGCGCGTTTAGTCATAAAATTATCGGTCTGGGCGGAAGAGTCGCCGCCGAATTCGGGAAACATATCCGTCCAGGCCTCAACATCGTACAGCGCGCCCAGGTTACGTCCATAGTCAAAAGAACCGATATCTTTTAATTTCAGGCCAGCAAAGGCCAGGCGGGTTTTTTGCTGGGACGAATCACTTTCGGCTTTATTACCGGCAAACTCAGCTTCCCAGCGCCCGTAGCCGGTCAATTGATCGTTAATTTGCGTTTCGCCTTTAAAACCAAAACGAACGTAGCTTTGATCGCCATCTTTGCTGTCATAATCGCTCATATAGTGCATGGCTTTAACTTTTCCATACACATCAAGCTTATTACCGTTTTTATTGTAAACCTCGGCGGCGTGAACAGATGCTGATGCGATGATACTCACCACTATTGCCAGAGTGCTCTTATTCATTTCCATTCCTGTTTTAATTACGCGCTATGATTTGTCGGGAGACCCGGTAAAAAACAGGAAGGTTTTTAACGTTCGGTAATGAAAGATTTATGACAAAGTGAGAATTTTTTTAAAAAAATATGTTTAATTGTTGCGGTAATAAAATGGTCAAATTCCGCCGCTACGCTTGCTGATCCTGCGCAACAAAATTTCACGCTACGCGTACAGGTTGTTGGCAACCGGAGCCAGTCCTGCTAAAACGTTCATTTGGTCTTTATTTCTTATTTTGAACGGCAGAGAATCATGAGTGACAGCCAGACGCTGGTCGTAAAACTCGGCACCAGCGTGCTAACAGGCGGATCGCGCCGCCTGAACCGTGCCCATATCGTAGAACTTGTCCGCCAGTGCGCGCAGCTACACGCCGCGGGACATCGTATTGTTATTGTTACCTCTGGCGCGATTGCCGCCGGACGTGAACATCTCGGCTACCCGGAACTGCCGGCAACAATTGCCTCTAAACAGCTTCTGGCGGCGGTAGGGCAAAGCCGCCTGATTCAACTGTGGGAGCAGTTGTTTTCAATTTACGGTATCCACATCGGGCAGATGCTGTTGACGCGTGCGGATATGGAAGACAGAGAGCGCTTTCTGAACGCCCGCGATACGCTACGTGCATTACTGGATAACCATATTGTGCCGGTTATCAATGAAAATGATGCCGTTGCGACAGCGGAAATTAAAGTGGGCGATAACGATAACCTCTCCGCGCTGGCGGCGATCCTGGCAGGCGCGGATAAACTGCTGCTGCTGACCGATCAGCAAGGATTATTTACCGCCGATCCGCGTAGCAATCCGCAGGCGGAGCTTATCAAAGATGTGTATGGCGTTGACGATGCGCTGCGCTCTATCGCGGGAGACAGCGTTTCCGGGCTGGGAACCGGTGGTATGAGCACTAAGCTTCAGGCGGCAGACGTGGCCTGTCGCGCGGGTATTGATACGATTATTGCCTCAGGCAGTAAACCGGGCGTGATCGGCGATGTGATGGAGGGGATTTCCGTCGGCACCCGTTTTCATGCGCAAGCCTCGCCGCTGGAGAACCGCAAACGTTGGATCTTCGGCGCGCCGCCGGCAGGCGAAATTACGGTTGATGAAGGCGCGACCGCGGCAATGCTGGAACGTGGCAGTTCACTTCTGCCAAAAGGCATCAAAAGCGTGACGGGCAATTTCTCGCGGGGGGAGGTCATCAGAATTTGTAACCTGCAAGGGCGTGATATTGCTCATGGCGTCAGCCGTTATAACAGTGATGCTCTGCGGCGGATAGCCGGTCACCACTCTCAACAAATCGATGCGATTCTGGGCTATGAATATGGCCCGGTCGCTGTTCATCGTGATGACATGATTACTCGATAAGGAACAGGCATATGCTGGAACAAATGGGCATTGCTGCTAAAGCGGCGTCGTATAAGCTGGCGCTGCTCTCCAGCGGCGAAAAAAATCGCGTGCTGGAAAAAATAGCCGATGAACTGGAAGCGCAAATGGAAAGTATCCTCAGCGCGAACGTACAAGATGTTGAGCAGGCGCGAGCCAACGGCCTGAGCGAAGCGATGCTGGACCGCCTGGCGCTGACCCCTGCGCGTCTGAAAGCGATTGCTGACGATGTGCGCCAAGTCTGTAATCTCGCCGACCCGGTCGGGCAGGTGATCGACGGCGGTCTGCTGGACAGCGGGCTACGTCTGGAACGCCGCCGCGTGCCGTTGGGCGTGGTTGGCGTTATCTATGAGGCGCGTCCGAACGTTACCGTTGATGTGGCTTCTTTGTGTCTGAAAACCGGTAATGCGGTGATTCTACGCGGTGGGAAGGAGACGTATCGCACGAATGCCGCAACCGTTCGTGTCATTCAGAAGGCGCTGAAAGCTTGCGGTTTACCGGAGGCGGCGGTTCAGGCGATTGATAATCCGGACCGTTCGCTGGTCAATGAAATGCTGCGTATGGATAAGTACATCGATATGCTGATCCCGCGCGGCGGCGCAGGCTTGCATAAACTGTGCCGCGAGCAATCCACCATTCCGGTGATTACCGGCGGGATTGGCGTGTGCCATATTTTTGTTGATAGCAGCGCAGACATCGCCCCGGCGCTGAAGATTATTGTTAACGCCAAAACCCAGCGCCCGAGCACCTGTAACACGGTGGAAACCTTGCTGGTGCATCAGGACATCGCAGAACGCTTTTTGCCTGCGCTAAGCAAGCAGATGGCGGAGAGTGGTGTAACGTTGCATGGGGATGAAACCGTCATGCAGGCACTGCATGGCCCTGCCAAACTGGTGGCGCTGAAACCGGAAGAGCTGGATAACGAGTTTCTGTCTCTGGATCTGAACGTTGTGGTGGTCGAAAATATGGATGGCGCTATCGCCCACATTCGCGAACATGGTACTCAGCACTCCGATGCAATTTTAACGTGCGATATGCATAATGCTGCGCGTTTCGTGAACGAAGTGGATTCCGCTGCGGTTTATGTCAACGCCTCTACCCGTTTTACCGACGGCGGGCAGTTTGGGCTTGGCGCAGAAGTGGCGGTCAGCACGCAGAAATTACATGCCCGCGGTCCGATGGGGCTTGAAGCGCTTACCACCTATAAGTGGATAGGCTTTGGCGATGGTACGATTCGTGCGTAATTAATGACGAGCGGTGCAAAAATAGCCGGTTGAGTAGCAAGGCTATTGACGCACCGCCCGGTTAGTTTTAACCTTCTACCCCGTGATTCACCCGCGTGAACACACCCTTCTCAGGGCCGATATAGCTCAGTTGGTAGAGCAGCGCATTCGTAATGCGAAGGTCGTAGGTTCGACTCCTATTATCGGCACCATCTCAAGTTCCTCAAACGTCCGTATTCATCCATAAATACACTGATTTATAACGACTTTATTGCTTTTTTGTCCATCACCGTCCGTAACCATCCAGTAGAATCCGACACTGAATGTGTATAGGATTATGTATATGTTCCTGTTCGGTCTTGGATTCCTGTACACATGCCTTTAAACGATATGCAGATTCGCCGCGCTAAGCCTGAAACTAAAGCCTATACACTCGGAGATGGGCAAGGGTTGTCATTGCTAATTGAACCTAATGGAAGCAAGAGCTGGCGGTTCCGTTATCGTTTTGCCGGTAAGCCAAAAATGATCTCGCTGGGTGTGTATCCGACGATCACACTTGCAGATGCCAGTTCTCGTCGTGATGATGCCCGAAAACTTGTGGCAGAAGGAAAGAGCTGTGATCCTACCCGCGTAATATGGGCACAACCCTAAGCGAGGTTCTGGTTTTCAAATTGTTCCGGACTGAGACCGCCACTGGCACTGTGACGACGCCACCGATTGTAATCACACTCAATATAATTAAACACTGCTGTCCGCATTATTTCCCGGCTGACAAAGTCCTCTCCGTGGATACATTCCACCTTCAGCGTATGGAAGAAGCTTTCCGCACAGGCATTGTCGTAACAACAACCTCTGGCGCTCATACTTCCCCGCAGATTATGGCGTTTCAGTAAGTTCTGGTAATCCGTTGAACAGTACTGACCGCCTCTGTCTGTATGCACGATGACATTTTCCGGACATTTACGCCGCCACAGCGCCATCTGTAACGCATCGCAGGCAAGCTGTGCTGTCATCCGCGAGGACATCGACCAGCCAATGACTGACCGCGACCACAGATCGATAACCACGGCCAGATAAAGCCAGCCTTCACCAGTGCGAAGATACGTGATGTCACCCACCCACTTCTGATTCGGGCCGCTGGCGTAAAAGTCCTGCTTCAGCAGATTCTCTAAGACTGGCAGACCATGTTTGCGGTAACTGACCGGACGGAACCGGCGCGAGGCTTTCGCCCGCAGCCCCTGCCGACGCAGGCTGGCCGCCACGGTTTTCACGTTGAACTGGTAACCCTGAGCACGAAGCTCATCCGTCAGGCGTGGCGCACCATAGCGTTGTTTTGCGTCACTGAATGCTTCCCGGACGACGTTATCACAGACAAGGCGGAACCGCTGACGCCGGTTTATCTGATGACGACGCTGATGCCAGACGTACCGCTTACAGATGCAGGCTATCGCCAGCGAGCTAAGCGCCCGGTTAAATACCCCAGTTGAAGTCGGTGGTGTGGAAGCCAACATGGCTGTGGCTGGCGCGTTAACGACGCCTGGATGCGCCGCGCCGCTGGCGATCCTCGATTTAGGCGCAGGATCCACCGATGCCGCCATTATTAATAGCGACGGCGTAGTGAAGGCGGTACATCTTGCCGGGGCGGGGAATATAGTCAGCCTGCTAATTCAAACGGAACTGGGCTTAAGCGATCCGTTTTTAGCAGAGGAAATTAAAAAATACCCGCTGGCCAAAGTGGAGAGCCTGTTCAGCATTCGCCACGAGAACGGCGCGGTGGAGTTTTTTCGTGAACCGCTCAGCCCGTCAGTATTTGCCAAAGTGGTGTATCTGAAAGAGGGCGAGCTGATCCCGGTCGATAACCAGACCTCGCTGGAGAAGATTCGTCTGGTGCGCCGTCAGGCCAAAGAGAAAGTCTTTGTCACCAACTGTCTGCGCGCATTACGCCAGGTCTCACCTGGTGGCTCGATTCGCGATATCACTTTTGTGGTGCTGGTAGGCGGCTCATCGCTGGATTTTGAAATTCCGCAGATGATCACCGATGCGCTGGCGCATTACGGCGTTGTCGCCGGGCAGGGCAACATCCGGGGTACTGAAGGCCCACGCAATGCGGTGGCAACCGGGCTGGTTTTAGCCGGAGAAGCCAAAAAATAGCGCAGAAAACAGCCGCGCAAGCGTTTAGCTGCGGGGTAAGTCAAAGAAAGGCGATGTTCTCTTTGATATCCCGGCGGAGTTGGGTACATAGTATCAAGGTGTCTCTCACGTGGTTAATTTTAAGGATAAGAGCATGCCAACAGCAATTGAGAAAGCCTTGGATTTTATTGGTGGTATGAACACATCGGCGTCAGTACCCCATTCAATGGATGAAAGTACCGCTAAGGGAATTTTAAAGTATTTGCATGATTTAGGCGTGCCAGTAAGCCCGGAAGTTGTGATGGCACGGGGTGAGCAGGAGGGATGGAATCCTGAGTTCACGAAAAAAGTGGCCGGATGGGCAGAAAAAGTCGCCTCCGGTAACCGCATCCTTATCAAAAACCCAGAGTATTTTTCAACCTATATGCAGGAGCAGCTCAAAGAACTCGTGTGAGCTGACTATCGAATAAAACGCTAACGGACGTTTCCATCTAAGGATGGCGGCGTCCAGAAGGGGTTGCCAGTGACAGTTTTGGACTGCCGATTCATTTCTTTTCGTCAAATTAATGTCTATATATTTATTGAATAAATATATAGTTCATAACTTACTACGTTGCCATTACCGCGTCATTCTTAGATGATCTACATTTCATAAAACACTTGATTCCATTTTGTCTCTATTAAGAAAAATAAAATGTGAACGCTGTCAATTCTGCAAACGTAAAAGATAAATATTGTATACACGGATGTTTGTTGGCAAACAGGCAGATGGCAATCAGGATCTTTTACGGAACATTGTGTATGAAAAATAATATTGAAGAGACAATAGGTAAGTACTTGCCTATTTTAATGATATTACCTCTGGCGGGTTTGGCAGAGTTAGCTTCTTTATATTCAATCCAGGCTTTATTACCAAAGTTAAGTGAGGTTTATAATATCCCATTGAATCAGGTAGGGATGATTTTGTCTGCTGAGGTGGGGTTTCTGGCATTAGCCATGTTATTTAGCGGCACGTTATCTGACCGTTTTGGGCGAAAGCCAATCATTTTTTATTCGTTGCTGGCAGGAGGTATTTTAACTCTATTGTGCGCAACTGCATCATCATGGCCGATGCTGGTGGTATACCGCGCTTTGCTCGGCATTGCAGTAAGTGGTATTACGGCGGCCGTTACAGTCTATATCAGTGAAGAAGTCTCTCCTGCTTTGGCAGGGATTGTTACTGGATATTTTATTTTTGGCAATTCGCTAGGGAGTATGTCTGGTCGTGTGTTTGCAACTTTGATGATGGAGCATGTATCTATAGATACGATTTTCTTTATCTTCGGTGGTGTTCTGATTGCTATGGCACTCGCGGTGAAGTTGTTTCTCCCGACATCCCGACAGTTTGTTCCTACACCTTCACTACAGCTTGGTGCAGTGTTGAAAGGCGGGTTGGAACATTTTAAGAATATCCGCGTATCATTATGTTTTGTCATTGGATTTATTCTTTTCGGCTCTTTTACGTCCATCTTTAATTTTCTGGCGTTTTACCTGCATCGACCGCCTTATGAGCTGAGCTACACCTGGATAGGTTTGATTCCAGTTAGCTTCTCATTAACCTTTTTTCTTGCGCCATATGCTGCCCGTGTCGCGTTGAATATTGGGTCGATGAATGCGCTCAGTATGCTGATTATCTGTATGATGGTCGGTGCATTTCTCACGCTAATCGCCCCTTCTCTGTGGGTTTTCATTTCAGGTATCGTTTTACTGTCAGTCGCATTTTTCTCTGCTCATTCCACCGTATTAGCCTGGGTCAGTTCACGGAGTCCAAACGCAAAAGGACAGGCGACATCGTTTTATCTGCTTTGCTACTACTCTGGCGGTGCAGTAATGGGGTATTTAAACGGGTATCTTTTCTCCTGGCAGGGATGGAATGCTATTGCGGCATCATGTCTGATGATGCTGGGGATAGGATTATTTATCTGCCGGTTTATTTTCGCAAAATATGAGAAACAACCGCAAATCAAAAAACAGTCAATTCAGGAGAGTTTCTGATTATAGACACGAAGTGTGTTTTTATACTTTCCATAATGGAATCATCATTTTTTCATTAATGTGTCACTATAGCTAAAAGCTTAAATTGTGAATATTTGGCTACCCGGATATTCGTTGCTCCAGGAATATATATGTCTGCTAAAACGCTGTATGAAAAATTAGTTGAGTCACATACCATTCGTGAACTTGATAACGAAGGACATGTTTTACTTTATATTGATCGTTCAATACTGAATGAATATACCAGCCCGCAGGCATTTAGCGGGTTAAGAGAACGCGGCCGCACCGTTCGGCACCCCGACACGTTTTTATTGAATATTGACCATGTTAATCCCACGCGGTCGCAACGGGATGACTTAATGACCGATCCGGGAGGACAGCTACAGGTTGATTACTTTCGGGAAAATGCCGCTGACTTTGGCATCACATTATTTGATGTGCTGGATCCGCGTCAGGGGATTGAACACGTGGTTGCTCATGAACAAGGGCTAGTGATGCCTGGCATGGTGATCGCCGCCGGGGATAGTCACACGACAACCTACGGTGCATTTGGCGCGCTGGGCTTTGGTATCGGGACGTCGGAAATTGAACATCTGCTGGCCACGCAGACGCTGGTTTACCGCAAGCTCAAAACCATGCGCGTAAGTGTTCAGGGAGAGCTACCTTTCGCCTGTTCCGCAAAAGATATTGTTCTTGAATTGCTTGAACGTATTGGCGCTGATGGCGCGACGGGATATGCCATTGAATTTGTGGGTGAGGCCATCAGCGCGTTGAGCGTTGAAGGACGAATGACGCTCTGCAACATGGCGGTAGAAGCGGGGGCGCGTGGTGCCATTATTGCGCCGGATAAAAAGGTTTTTGACTATATCTACGGTAAACCGCAAATGCCTGTAGGTGAACTCTGGCAGCAGGCATTGCTGGAATGGTCACAGTTGAGCAGCGATGCTGATGCGGTATTTGATAAGACGGTGGCGATCAACTGCCATGATCTTGAGCCTAAAGTCACCTGGGGAATCAGTCCGGATCAAACAGGTTCCATCACCGGACGTGTTCCTTTCCCGGAACAGGAAACCAATCCGCTTAAGCGCCTGGCGCTTGAGAAGGCCCTTCAGTACATGGGATTAACGGCTGGCATGTTGCTGAAAGATATTCGTATCTCTCACGCTTTTATTGGTTCATGCACAAATGGTCGCATTGAGGATTTGCGTGCCGTTGCGAAGGTGCTTGAAGGGCGCAAAATCGCCAGCCATGTTCGCGGGATCATTGTGCCTGGTTCAACAATGGTAAGACGCCAGGCGGAAGAAGAAGGACTGGCGAAAATCTTTATTGCTGCCGGTTTTGAATGGCGGCAGTCGGGTTGCTCAATGTGCCTTGCGATGAATGAAGATGTGTTGTCGCCCGGCGATCGCTGTGCATCAGGTACGAACCGTAATTTCCCTGGACGACAGGGCGCTGGAGCAAGAACGCATTTGATGAGCCCGGCGATGGTTGCGGCGGTAGCGGTAGCGGGGCATCTGGTCGATGTTCGGTCATTACTTCAGGCAGGGGAATAAGATGGATACGTTTAAGCAAATCAGCGGGCGAATTGCGCCGATGCTGGAACCGAATATCGACACTGATGTGATTATGCCAAAACAGTTTCTGAAAGGGATCGATCGCCAGGGGCTGGATAAAGGGGTGTTTTTCGATCGTCGCTTTATGGCTGGCGGCCAACCAAATCCTGATTTTATTCTGAACATGCCGGGCTGGCAGAGCGCGACATTCCTGCTGGTTGGCCCCAATTTTGGCTGTGGATCGAGTCGTGAACACGCCGTATGGGGATTAAAACAACTGGGAGTACGGGGGCTGATAGGTAGCACATTTGCAGGCATTTTCGATGATAACTGCCAACGCAACGGGATCCTCACGGTCTCATTAGATGAACCTGCTTTGGCGCGCCTGGCGCAGCTTGCCGCGAGTGCTGATACCAATTCTATCACTGTTTCACTCGATCGCTGCGAAATTACGACGGCAGAGGAAACGATCTCCTTTGTGATCAGTGAACTCAAACGGGCGATGCTGGCCGCAGGCGAAGATGCGATAGCCTGGACATTGCAATACTTGCCGGAGATTGAAAATTTTGAGGTTGCGCATTATTCACGGCGGCCGTGGTTAAAACGCCCTGCATCCCCGCGCGGTTAAGGAAGAAGACTGCAATGAAACTGGTTCAATATCTTGTGAACGGTGGCAAACGCTACGGCATTATGCAGGAAACCGGAATAATTGATCTCTCGCAGCGGCTTGGCGACAAATATCCCACTTTGAAATCTCTACTGTGCGCTAATGCGCTGACGGATGCGGCGTTATGGTGTGATGAGCCGGCGGATTATTACTACCAGGAAGTCACTTTTCTGCCGGTGATTGACGATCCGCAGAAGATCATCTGTGTCGGAATGAATTACGCCGATAAGCGTATTGAGTTTAATGAAACCAACCCGGCCCCAACCCTTTTTGTCCGCTTTGCGGATTCTCAGACCGGGCATAATGGCCTGCTGCTGAAGCCTGAAAATACCAATGAGTTCGACTACGAAGGTGAATTAGCCGTAGTGATTGGGCGGCGATGCTCCCGGGTCAGCGCTGAGGATGCTTTAGATTATGTCGCCGGATACAGCTGCTATATGGATGGTTCAGTGAGGGACTGGCAGCATAGCTGGTTTACGGCTGGAAAAAACTGGCCTTCGACAGGATCATTCGGTCCGTGTCTGGTGACCACAGACGACATTCCCGATCCCCAGATGCTACGTTTACTGACACGACTAAACGGGCGGGAGGTGCAGAACGAATCTACGGCAAATATGATCCATCCTATCGCTTCACTCATTGCTTATATAAGCACCTTTACTCCGCTTTCCCCTGGCGACACGATCCTCACAGGGTCGCCTGGTGGAGTGGGCAAAAAACGCGTTCCACCGCTGTTTTTACACGATGGTGATGTTATTGAAGTTGAGATTGAACATATTGGAACCCTGCGCAATGTCGTCCGGGATAGCCGTTATTTAACATCATCTGTTAGCTGGCATGACGGGAGAAAGTGATGAGTACACTGATTGAATGCGGCGCCTCTCCGTTTATTCCGGGGTTTGCGCTCAAGGATGTTCGTCTGGAAAATGGTCTGACGGTAAGAGTGGCTATCGGAGGCAGCGGTTCACCTTTGGTACTGCTACATGGGCATCCGCAGAATCATACAACATGGCGGAAAGTCGCACCGACATTGGCGCAAAATCATACAGTCATTTTGCCGGATTTGCGTGGCTATGGCGACAGCGATAAACCAACGAGCGATCCGGCGCACCGTACCTATTCAAAGCGCACCATGGCGCAGGATATCGTCATGTTAATGGATGCGCTCGGCTTTTCCCGTTTTGCCTTCGTAGGGCATGATCGTGGCGGACGCGTAGGACACAGGCTCGCGCTGGATTATCCGGATCGTGTGACCTGTTGTACTTTTATCGACATTGCTCCAACCGCGACGATGTACGCCTTGACCGATAAATCCTTTGCTACGCGTTACTTTTGGTGGTTTTTCCTGATTCAACCTTTCCCGTTACCCGAAACGATGATTGCGCACGATCCGGCATTTTTTCTGCGTAAGCATATTTCTGGCCAGCTAAAAATAGAGGGCGCGACCTCGCAGGAAGCATTCAATGAATACCTGCGCTGTTACCAGAACCCTGAGATGATCCACGCGATCTGTGAGGACTACCGGGCTGCTGCGACGATTGATTTGGACGATGATGCCGCAGATACGTCGGCGCGTATCCGGTGTCCGTTACAGTTGCTGTGGGGAGGGCTGGGAACGGTAGGGCAACTATATGATGTGGTTGGTACCTGGAAAGAAAAGGCGCTAAACGTTCAGGGGGAAGCATTGCCTTGCGGACACTCCCCGCAGGAAGAGTGTCCTGAGTACTTTATCCAGAAACTTCAGTCCTTTTTACATTCAGTGTTATAACTCGGTCATCCTTTGCAACTTCGCACTGATGCTATGAAAACGACACCTGTAGGAAAAAAACATCGCCAGCCCCTTGAGGGCTGGCCTTCTGTTGAAGATCTTTTCGTTTTTGTCACCGTTGCTCGCAACGGTGGATTTGCCCGGGCAGCGCTGGAGCTGGGGTTATCTCCCTCCTATATCAGCAAACGTATCGCTATCCTTGAAAAATGTCTCAACGCCCGGCTTTTTTTTCGAAATAACAGAGTGATGCGTCTCACACCGGAAGGCGAAAATGCGCTGGGTGGGGCTATGCAGGTCGTCAGTGAAATGGATGGTTTTGTCAGTCGTTTGGATAATCAACGTGGTGTGTTGGCTGGTAATATCACCATCAACTGCTCATTTGGTTTTGGGCATAAATATGTCGCAGAGGCGCTGTCGTCATTTATGATCGCCTATCCTGATATTACGGTAAAACTCACGCTAACGGATCGTGAAGTGGATCTGGTGGAAGAGGGGATCGATATTGAAATTCGTGTTGGGGATGACATCAACGAATTGTATATCGCACGGCAGTTAGCCACTAATCGACGGATCCTGTGTGCTTCCCCTGAATACCTCGAACGCCACGGCAAGCCAGAGTCTGTTAGTGCGCTTGTGCAGCACGATTGCCTAATGATTCAGGAAAAAAACTCGGCATTTGGCAATTGGATATTAACGGACGATAAGCAGCAGACGCATTGCCGACTAAACGGTTTTCATTCTTCCAACAGCGGCAGTGTGGTGCTTATTTGGGCCCTGAAAGGCCATGGCATTACATTGCGGTCGGAATGGGATGTTGCGCAGTATATTGAACGAGGTGAGCTGGTTCGCGTGTTGCCTCAGTGGTATCAGGAAGCGAATATCTGGGCTGTATATACCCGGCGTTCATCAAGTTCTGATCGTATCAAAATCTGCATCGATTTCCTCACGGAGCATCTTGCACAATGCTTGCCAGGCGGTAAAGCACCGGGCGTACTGTGATCAGTCGGCGCCAACTGTCGTGGCGCCAGATGCTCTGACTTACGTTTACTGTTAGGTGTTCTTTTTGCCAGCACCCAGTAGCTTTTAGGGCGTTGCGTTGGTGGCGCGGTTTTGTTTCCGCTATCGTGGCGAAGTTATCTTTTATTCCACCACGCGGCCCAACCTCCACATAGATACCTCCATTATTACCGGATTTCTCACCTGGTTTTAACGTCATATTTTATCACCTGATTTTTGGGTGACGATTATCGGAGGTTGAGAATTCTATTGGTATCGGCTGGATGGCATTGTAAGTATCACACACTCACTCCATAACAATCAGATTGATTGAGCGACTACTTTAGCTCAATAGATATGTGTTCATCTTAAGCGTATTATCGCAGGTTGGCAATTAAAATTCTTTTAAAAAACAATACCATCCATCAATTCAATATGCTGATTTTTCGAGGTTTTCTCAAATTTAGTTATGCTTATGTAATGCTACCTAACTGACTAAAAGTAATGCTCTTTTCACACAAAAGCCTTAACAGAGGAAACGCAATATTACGTGACTTAATGCCTCTGCTCATTCTCATTAGTTATACCAATGTAATGTTTTCTCACAGCAAAAGAGAAGCAGCTACCTGTGCAGCATTATAGGCGGAAAATCCATTGGGGGTATCACCAAAGATGAAATAGAAAATTAATATTATTAATTAAATGAATATGAAATAGATATTGTTCCTGTTATCGTTACAACCTTTTCTGTCATAACAATCTTCTCATTGTCTTTCTCGCATACTTGCTGAGCATGGTATAAATGTCTATGAGGACGTCAGTTCGGAAAGCATTCGTTCTGCATGGTATGCCTTTCGCTATTCTCAGGGGCGTGAAATGAAAGGGTGAGTTAACAGAAGAACAAGTGAAATGAAAGTTTTCTTTGATGGAGTCTATATAAGAATATGAAATTGATAATAATTCTCCTTCTCGCGCTATTCCCGTTATGTTCATCTGCCAGCAATCATTATGCCCTTGTTTTTGAAAATAACACGATACTGCTTGTTTTAAATCTTAAATGTTCCCCCTGTGATTTAAACTGCGCAAATATTCAATATCACCTTTTCAATAAAGAGACGGAGTCTGTTATTTCAGGGGCTGCTAAGCCTGTGACAACGGGCATCGAAAATAATTTTCGCGGTTATATGATGCGTAATAATAATACGTTCTACACATTAATTGAATCAGATAATGAAAATGTATGGAATATGTCTGTTGAGGAGAAGGGAACTCAACAGAACAAAGATGCCGTGCAAAAAGTAAAATATCAGCTTAATGCTATTTTTGACAAGGGTACATGCTGAGTCTGGCTTGCCTCAGGGATACGATCGTATCCCTGAATATTTCCCATCAAAACTCAGGAATAAAATCACCCTTACTAATATATTTTTCCAGTATGGCGGTATATTGTCGCCAGTTCCCGGAATCATTGATTACTGCATAATTTATCGATGCTCCCGGCGTTGGCGAGCGTGTTAGCGGCACATCAAGTGCTGTTTTCGGCGCAACCATGATATCGCCGATACTTTTCTTGTTATCCATCGTTAACGTTAAACTCATATACCACGAGGTGGGGTTAACTATCCGTATAGTATTCTCTTTAGCAATAAAGCGTAATTTTTTCTCCTCCGCTTCCGTGGGCGCTTTTAGCCCAGTCGGGCGAATTAAAATTTTTAGCCTCAAACGAAGCGGTAACACCAGTTTTCGCGGGTGGTTTTTAATGTCCTGGGTGACTGGCGGTATCTGATAAATGTTTAGCCAGAAGAGACTCTCCCGGTCCGTTGCCAGCTGCTGGCGGGAACTCAGGAGCAGGCGAAGCGTTCTCAGTTCTCCTGGCTGCATTTTAAATACCGGCGGCAGCGCCACCAGCGGCGTTTTGCTGTTATCCGGAGAGGCGTCAATGTTTCCGGCGTCGGTCCATACCTGTAACAGCATCGGCGTTGTATTATCGTTGGATAATGTCAACGATTGAGCGACCTCATCTGAAGCAAAAATAATTCGGGTTCTGTCAATATTAACGGCAGCTTGTGCCGGGCCATACCATCCCGTCAACCCAAGTAGCGTTAATATGACTTTACTGAAAACTAACCACTGCCTGTAATTGCGCATTCACGCTTCCTGCCGTTACTGTTTGTCCGCCGATCGCCTCAAGCGAGGCAGTAAAATCACCGCTGTAGGTTTCTACTGAACCGGATGATACCCGTGTGGTTAAATCTTTATAGCCATACCAGCCTCGGGCGTTGCCAGTGCCTGTCTTGATCCGATCGGGTAACAGGTTAATTGGCGTACCGGCATCGTTATAGATGCGGATACCCACTCCGGAAGCTACGCCAGGTTCGCCATAATGGGTGTCCAGTAGCCACGACAGACCGCCTGCGGATGTGGTTAGCCCCAGGCGACGCGCCGCCGCCACGGCGGTGGGTTGATTAACGACAAACCCCATTGCGACATTAGCGGCGCTGGTGGACGGGAGGGCACTGGACACGGCACCGGACTCACATTCCAGGCTGACGTGGAAAGGCGCCTGGCTATTGCCTCCGGCGGCTAATATGCCAACGGCGACAGGGGGAATTTTCACGATCGCAGGATAATCTGTGATTTTACATAACGCGCCGCGAACATAGGTGACGCTATTATATGTACTCCATGCCCCGGGCCAATAGCTGGGCCAGCCATAATAATCGCTGGCATGATCCAGTCCCGCTTTGATCCGCTCGGTAATCAAGCCTGGGCCTTTAAACGCGATATAACCCCGAGGCTGCGTCCAGGTATCTCGGTCCATTGGATTCTGGTAGGCAAAATATTTTCTTGAGTCAATTTTAAACATCTCATATAGCACGTTGCTAAACGCGCTGGCAGGAATATAAATATATTTGTCATCCTGAAACCAACTGTCTGCGGTAAGTTGGCGTTCTTTCCAGAAACGGCTGTAATATTCGCCGGTACTGAGGTTTGTCATACGGACAGCAACATTACGCTCCACATCATAATAAGCGCCTTCTACTTCGGGAGTAAAAAATGCCCCTGCAAAAGCGCTATCGCCATTTGTCGAATACATCTCATAGAGCTTCCCGGCATCGGCGGTATCGCAGCGGTAAAGTACCTGTTTACTGGAATAGGGCGTGCCGGTGGCGGCCGTCAGGAAGTTACCGATCCCACTGGCCAATAGCGTGCCGGAGGGTTGAAATGTTTCACTATTACTGACGCTAATCACCGTTGGCAAACCGATATTACCGGTATTTGTGTCAGTTGCGCCGATCCAGTTTTGCGCCGTGTAGCCCGCTTTTATCGCCGCGTCAGAGAGCGCGCTCTTATCGGTGACTTTGATACATGACGACCATGTTCCGGCGCTGACGAACAGGCTCGTGATAAACAATAGCGTTCGGAAACTAAAAAGCATTGTGCTATTCCTTCTCGCAGATTTTGTTCAGATAGAGAAACGGTTCTTTGGTGTGAAGATCGAGTTGGTAGGCAACCCGGCAACGCTGGTTTGCCCCTGTTCCCCAGCGCACCAGTAGAGAACCCGACGGATGGGCGATACGGGCATAAATCTGCCCACTCTGGCCGACCATGCCGATGTTTGTGCCTTCACCGTTGAAAACATCAGCGCCCATTGGCGGTATGCCGCCATCCGGCATCTTCACGGAGATCAGCACTGCTTTGCCGCTGATAGTGGCGAAATTGACACGCGCGATGGCGCCGGCATACGGCACAATCTGCTGACTTCCTCCCGTCAGTTCGGCATCGCTGCGCATCTTACGGGTATCGAGCGTAACGTTATTGACGCGGTAAGGAGATAATGAAGGCAGAATGGCGTAACCAAAGCGATCAACCACAGCGCCCTGGCCATTTTGTACGATCGCGCCCTGCGCGCCATCGGCATGAATAAGCGCAAAGGTATCGCTGGTATAGGGGCCAGCCGTTAGACCTCCAGAGTGAAGTACCAGGGTGCCGGACGCGCCCAGCCCTTCCTGACGATAGTTATCTCCCTGGTCATAGTTGGCGCGAAGTGCGCCAAACCGGGTGTTCTGTTGTAGATTACCGCCAAACGTCGTTGGCGCGCTGCTATCGCTATTACTATTGCGATAACGCTCGTAGCCGCCATAAACCGACCATGACAGGTCGCTGTTTTTACCGCTACTGCCGGTCATGGATACGGTTGAGGAACGGCTTTGACTGGACTGGTTATAATTCATGGCGACAGACGTTCTGTTTTCGCCCCAATCCAGCGGTATAGAGACATTAAACGACATTGTGGTTTCGGTATATTTTTGTCGGCTACTCACGTCCAGTGGTTCGTTAACGCCGTGATAAAAGCGATCGTAATCCCAGGTGGTGCGCTGTCGTGCGATATTCACCCCGTAGCTTATATTCCGCCACTGGTTGCTATACCCCATTTGTAGCTGTGTTATACGCGATTGGTTATTGTAGTAGTCTGCGGTGCTGGCGCTGAGGTTAAGCGTGCCAAGCCGTCCTAACGGCTGGCTTACCGTCGCGGACAGGCGATTGCGCTGATGCAGCGTGTCGGAGTAGTAATCAATCCCCGTTTTTGCTTCCCGGCGTACGCCGAGCACGTCCTGAAGATCGCGAAAGCCGTTGGTTGAATAACGATAAGCCGCCAGTACCAGGTTAGTGCCGGTGGTAAACGTTTTGCTGTAACTGAGTTCCGCGCGCCAGCCTTGCTGGCGATCGTTATGCTCTGCGCGCGCATTCGACCAGGTGGCGTTGAGGCCGAATGCGCCCATACCGGTGGCCCAGACGCCGCCCGCCAGCCATGCCTGGTAACGCTGCGCAATTCGTGAACCGAGGTTGAGGGTAATGGTGTTATTAACGCCGTGCTGGAACGTTCCCTCAAAGAAACGATTTTCAATATCGTAGTACTGACGAACCCTGCCGAAGGCCAGCGAATAGTGCCAGTTACCGGGACGTACCGAATCCGGCACGGAAGAATAAGGCACGGTGAAACGTGAGGTTTTACCGCTGGCCTCGATAACCTCTACCTCCAGATCGCCTTGATAACGGGTGTTGTATAGATCGTCAATATAAAATGGGCCCGGCGGAACGTTGGTTTCATAAATCACTTTCCCCAGTTGTTTTACTACCACGTGCGCGCTACTGGCCGCTACGCCCCGAACTTCCGGCGCATAACCGCGTTTGCCCTGCGGGCGCATCCGCTCGTCGGTGACAAGTTTAGCTCCGTTAAAAGACAGACTGCCGAATAAGCTGGAGTCCGTATAGCTATCGCCCAGCGACAGAATACTGTTAATAGACGCGACAGGTCTTTGCACCCAGGTTCGAACGCTATTATAGCGCCAGGCGCTTCCACTCTGGTTGCTATTGGCATAGCGCAGATTACTTTGATGACGGACCTGCCAAAGTCCGAGGTTAACGCCCATGTTTAAACCGCTCCATAAGTATTGGTAGCGATAATGGCTGTCGGTATTTTCGGTGTGGGTCCAGTTTGTGTTATGGCGTAAAAACAGCGCCAGCGCGCCGCTATCCCACTCTGAAGGGGAGATATAACCGCGTGGTTTGTGCGTAAGTTCGGTCATTGGAATCGTCAGCAACAGGCGAAGCGTGGCGCTATCAAATTGCCAGCCGGCATGAGGTACCCACTCCCTGAGCGGGCGACACTCGGTCGCAGCGTCGGTCGCGGGGAGTGATTTTATCTGTGCCGCTTTCATCACCGATAAGGGCAGACAGGGTTCAGTCTGTTGACCCTCTTTTACAGCATTAAATCGAATATTAGTGCTTGCTGTTACCAGCGTGCCATTAACGTAAACGTCGGCAAGATAGTCTCCTGAAGGCGTTTGCTGTTCATTAAAACGGGCAATATTTTGTCCGTAAGTGGCCCCCTGAAGTAGCGCAGGATCAAAATAATACTCTTCACCCTGCGCGGAGCCTGAGCAAACTATGGCGATCAATAGCGCAAGGCTTTTGCGGTTCAAATTAATGGTGGGGGACATCGTAGCTCTCGCTTATCCTTGCGCCCAGGTCGTTAACCAAAGTAACGGTGACTGTACCGGAGAAGGATTTGAGTGACCGCTTGCCCGGCAGCCACCAGGTTTGACTGGAGAAAGGGGCAATCATGTCAGCATCCAGGTTATACGAAGCGCCGTTCACTTTTACATTCAGATTACTTAAAGAGGCAAACCAGGGCTGCGGATTAACAATAACAATACCGCTTTTTCCGGAACCCTTATTTACCGTTTTAATCTGTAGTTTTTTCGCCAGACTATCAGGTTTACCTAGCCCGTCAGGACGATAGAAAAGTTTTATTCTTGAGCGCAGCATCACCAACATTTTATTTTGCCCGCTGTCGCTGCCAATATTCGTTGGTGGTACCTGTAATACGTTAAACCAGAATACTGACTCACGATCCTGCGGCAATTTTTTCGTGTTGTTATAAATTACGCGTACCACCTGGCCTGCTTTGGGTTGAATACGAAATACCGGCGGCGTGGCAATGAACGGCATCGCGCTGCTATTTTCCGGGCTGGTATTCATATCGCCATCGTCAAACCAGGTTTGTACGATATAAGGTATTGCGTCATTATTTTTTAACTGCACATCTACGGAGGAGGCTGTTGATGGGTAAATTATTCGGCTACCCAAAATAGTAACGCTCGCCCACGATGCTGTGGCGGGTAGGGCCAGGAATAGAAAAACTATTAAGTAATATAATGCGGAATGTCGGGTATCCATTTTCATCTCAACAACTCCCTGGCGATTGAAAATGGTCTGGCGTTTCAACGCCAGACCGTAGCGACAATTATTTATACGAAACGGCGTATTGAAGGGTGGCAGCGACTGTCCCAGCCTCTGCTTTCCCGGTAGAGTAATACCGCGCGGTATAAGTCGCGCTCGCTTCAGAAGCATTTGGTTCCAGCTGTAGGTCGCCGTCGCCAGTAAAGCCGCCGGTCAGATTGATTGGCTCCCCTGAAGTGTCGAGTAATTGGACTTCAACATTTTTCGCGCTGCCAGTATTACCCAGGTTACCGTTACTGGTGACCTGATTACCGACAAAGACAGTGGAAATTTTTGTTGTTTTGTCCTTAGAACCGGTACACCCGGACAGCCCAATATCAAACGTTATTGGCCCCGCGGTTTTCCCTTGTTCTGATAACTCTTTAGTACTTACTGTTGGCAATAACACGACGGGTTTAGCCTGATTACCATTAATCACGACAGAGCACGTTTCATCAGAGACTTCCCCTTGAAAGGTGATGGTGTTATCAGAAACAGCCATCGCGCTGCTGGAGACAAGAAGTGAGCCTGTGATCATTGCTAAATACTTTTTCATAGACATATGATAATGTTCCTGTATTAATCTTTACTTTTTCAGGACGAGTGCAATTCGCCCGAATGTTTCGTGCTTATGGAGGAGTGGTAAAAATAACGATCATTAACTCTATTTTTGGATGTGAGCTATACCCTCCTGACTATTGATAATGCGATATAAAACAAACAGACTTATTTCTCTTATCATGAAATAGAGCGATAAGCGCTTTCGTCCATACATCTCATTAGTACAACTGATAGTGTTATCATTTGATTGAGTGTAATCCGATAACAATTCTCTCCGCGTCTGAATAGATAGACTATGTTGCAATACAAACCTGCACATTTTTGCTATGTAAAATCCGCATCAGTTAAACCTCCCGATGGATAATACGATGGTGAGATTAAGGTAAATTTTCTGAAATGTGCTTCTGAAACAGTATAATTAGTCTTACTTTTTTCTTACTTTTGGCCTTTCAGAAGTTTCCTGAGTTTGCGTTAAGGTAAAGAAAAGTGTTCAGATTTACCTATAACTGTTTGATTTGTAATGTGCAGGTAATACTTGTGTCAATTATTGTTTACTATAAGTGAGACTTATAAGTTAAACTCAGGTTAATTAGGGGGCTGAATTCTTTTTTGAGCATGATAATATGTCGTCTGAATGATGGATGCAGTTACCTTTAGGATTGTCATGAATGAAAGCATATTTTTACTTGATAAGCGTGTTGTATTTGATAGTACGAAGATGACCTTATCGCATGGTAATGAGATAATCAGAATATCAGAAGCTGAGACCCATCTGCTTCTTGCTTTTTGGCATGGTCTTTACAAAAAAGAAGATATTATTCATTTTGTTTGGGAAAATCGTGGAGGCTGCGTCTCAGAATCAAGTTACTATAAACTCATTAATCAAATGAGAAATGATTTTAGTAGCATCGGTCTACAGTCATCTGATATCGTAACTCGCCCTCGGGTGGGGGTGTCGCTGTCTGTTGCCATTGAACCTATAAAAAAAATCACCTCCCTAAAGGTGAGTGATGAAAACGTTAAAGGCACCCTGACTCGGGAGAACATATTTTACAAAATTAAACGTCACAGCGTATTTGTGGTATTAACAGGAGCCATTCTTTTGGCATTGCTCTATGGTGTATTTACTATATATAAAGCGCCTGTTCGTAACAGCCCTGATAGTTTTTTTACATATCTTGGCGAATATAATGATTATGCAATCTACAAAACAAAAGAGGATAAGGTCACATTAAGTGAAGTAGTTTTTGCTTTTAACTCTCTAAAAATTAAAATTTACCGGCAAAATGGACGCCATCTTTATTATATCAGGGAGCCTAATATGAATATTTTTCTGCAATGCTTAAATCCTGTTGAAATGGCGGTGCCAAAATGTATTACAGTAAAAGAACGTTACTGATTATATTTGTAATATTTATCGCCATTGCCGCAATCGGATCGATAATAGCGCTTGAGTGGGTAAATCGTGACTCTTATAGAACCAATAATCTTATATGCACGACAAAATCAGAAGCGTATATTGAACCACGAAAATTGTACATGGATGGTGGACTTGTGCTGGATCTTAAATCCGGCAGGATTACCCTACACTACGATGTTACTACCGATACGAAAGAGAAACGGCTTTTTTTTCGTGATATCTGCATCAGCAAACTGCGCAGAACGGGTATGAAAACATTTACTTTTAAAGTCAATTCAGTTAAGACTTTTGAGTCTGATACTGCTGGCGATTTGTTTTCCTGGTTGAGACTGTTACAGCCTGGTACGATTAATGAGTTAAAGATGGTCAAAATTGGGAAAAATACCTACATGTTTTCGCTTAATCGACATTTGTATAATGTGTGTACCACCAGTAGTAACGTTGAGTTGTAGCCAATAATCTCTGTATTGATGGGAATTCGTTCCGTGATGGTTATGCCTCATCAGGCAGCGAACCTGGCATCTGGCTAACATATTGAATTTAGATATCTGCTATCGCTTATTTTAACGATAGTATCCTGCACCTGTTGGGTATTGATATTTTCTTGTCTATTTTCGGCACAGGGAGTGCCATCTTGCTATCATTAAGAACGTATAACCTATCTCTCAATATTGCTTTTCTATATTAATGTTACTTTAGTTATCCTATAAAAGCGTACAGTGGCAAAAGGAAGGCCGGTAAGAGGGCAATGATTTGAAAGTAAGAAAGCTATTTCTGATGTTGTTTATTGCCGTTCCACTGATCGTAATGATATTGGTGGGGTTACTCGCGGGTATCTTCCAGCTAAAACGAGATATCGCCGTCAGCGCCAATACGCTGCTGCGGTTTAGCGCGGATATATCTGCCGCCTCCTGGCAAGTCGCCGGAAAAGCCGCCAGACTGGCTGAGAGTTCCTGTACTGATACGCTGAAAGAACTGTCCAGAACGCGGGCCTTCACTCCTTATGTACGTGACATTGGGTTTCTGGAAAATGGTGATATCACTTGCTCCTTTGTCACAGGAACCGAACGCTATCATTTTTCCCGGCTGGCAGGGCTTTCTTTACCTGCTTCTTATCCGAAACGGTGGTTGCGATCTATCGGTAGTATGGCCGAAGGACCCGATCGCCTTGTTGTGGTTTATGTGAAAAAAGTAGCAGCGAATAAAGCGGCCTTCGTCATTGTGGATTCGCAGTATGTCCAGGAGCTCATGGAGATATTGGCAGCAGAGAGAGCATCAGCCTTTAGCCTGACATTCGGCACAGGGGAGGCGATTACCAGCGCTGCGACGTTGCGCGGTAAGGCGTTTTTAACGCAGCGCTTCACCTCAACTGATCACACTATCCAGCTGATGGTGCGAACCCCCTTCTCAACGTTATCGGCATACTGGTTACAAAACCTTTTTATTTTTGTTCCGCTGTCATTGTGTCTTTCTGTAGGGATGATGTTGTTCTACAGGCGCTGGTATTTAAAACGTTTATCTCTGGCCCGGGAGATTGCCAGGGGGATAACGCACAATGAGTTTACGGTACATTATCAACCTGTTTTTAATGTTAAACACGGTAGTTGCGGTGGCGTGGAGGCGCTAATGCGCTGGCCGCAACCGGATGGCCGTTTTATAACCCCGGATATTTTTATTACCGCCGCAGAAAATGAAGGCATGATTATTCCACTCTCTCGTCATCTGTTCGAACTGATTGCTCATGACGTGATAAACTGGACTGTACCGGATGATTTCTATATCAGCGTAAATATATCGCCTGCGCATCTTATGGATGACGGTTTTATACAAGATATAGAGGCGCTCAGGACTCGTTTGGGAACGATAACGCTTATGTTGGAGCTCACCGAGCGTAGCCTGATTGTAGAACCTTCACAGGTCGCAGAAAAACTTTCAACGCTCCGTGAAAAAGGCGTGTTAATAGCGATTGATGATTTTGGAACCGGCTATTGCTCACTCTCCTATCTCCAGCAATTACCTGTAGACTCTCTTAAAATAGACAGAACGTTTATCGATACCATTGATACCAGCAGCGATGATGTTCCTGTCCTGGATACTATCATTACGCTGAGTCAGCGACTGGGGCTCAATGTGGTTGCCGAAGGGGTCAGTACCCAGCACCAATTGCGTTATATCTTAAGCCACGGGGTAGGATTCGTTCAGGGATTTCTTTATGCCAGGCCGATGGGGGCTAATGACTTTATGAGCTGGCTTGGCAAGTCGGCCCAGAGGCAAAATAGTCTGCTCAAGGGGGAAAACGAATCTGCGAGTGGCTTGGTGGCTGAATAATACAGGAGCTCGCTACGGAAAAAAATTCAATAGCGCGATATATCCTGGTAATATGTTTATGCCGAGAAGAAATGTGATAGCACTGGGGCGGATATTTTTATGAGTCAGAACAATTATCTGATTGACAAAAGAGTTATTCTTGATTGTGAACGAATGACGCTTTCCTGCGCCGGAGAGTCGATAACGATATCTGAATCGGAACGCAGTTTGCTTATCGCTTTTCATGAAGGCCTTTTTAAAAAAGATGATTTAATTAACTATGTCTGGGGGCGCAAAGGTGTCGTGGTCTCTGATGCCAGTTATTATAAACTGATTAACCAGCTACGAGGATCATTTGATAAAATTGGTCTTAAGGGGGCATCTGTTGTGACTCGCCCTCGCGTGGGTGTTTTACTCTCAGTTTCCATTGAACCGTTGAGTGATGAGGCGCAAAATACGCCGTTGCCTGCTGTTGCTGAAACAGAATTATCGACAGTTGAAGTGCGGCGTGATGACACAATTATCCCCCCAATACCGGGCGCTGTGAATAAAAAAGATTGGCTCTACTTTTGCCTGGCCGCGCTTCTGATGTTTTTTATGATGTATAAAGTTAAGGGTGAAAATATTGATTACTTTACCCTCCAGGGTTCGTATGATGGATACACTTTTTATAGTGTCGGGCATGATAAAACCCATCTGACGGATATAGTTGAAGCGTACTCTGAGATGAGTAATGAAATACATAAACAAAACGGAAAAATCATTTATTACATTCGCGTTCCTAATACAAATATTTTTGTCCAGTGTCTTAACCAACTTGATATAGCGGAGCCGAAATGCATTTCCATAAAAGAACGTTATTAAGCGTGGCGACGCTTGGTATGTTGGCTGTTTCAGTCGTACTGATGGTAGTTTGGGTACGAAACAGTAGCCATAGTTCTATTAATACTAATGAATTTTTATGCACGACAAGAACGGTAACGACGATACAGCCTAAAGATATCCATGCCGATGGTAGTCTTGTTCTTGATTTTAAGATGAAGAGAATTACGCTTCAATATGAAATAAAAACAAAAGATAACGGTGTAAAAATATTATACCGGGACGTGTATATGAAAAATTTACATCGAACAGCGCCTGGTGTTTATACGTTCGAAGTATCCCAGGTAAAAGTCTTTGCCACGGACACGGCTGGCGATCTGTTATCATATTTACGGGTTCTGCATCCGGAAGCGGCTAATGAGATTCGAATATCTAAAGTGGGTGAGAAAACCTTTTTTTATTCTCTTAATCGGCAGCTTTATAACGTTTGTACCGCGCAGTAGATCTGAATGTTGTCTGAATGCGTCAGAAAGCGAGTTGCGAAATTGCCCTCCGCAAGGGTAAAGATTAACTCAATAATCAATTAAAATACATATAAAACAATTTGTTATGAATTTTTTATTCTTCATGGAGGTAACTGATACTCGCTGATAACCTCTCGCAGCCCGCCTGACGGATGCGATGCCAGGATCGGGTCTGAAGCAACTATGAATCCGCTATTAATAAAAAAGTAAGAACTCTGTAAGACTGATTTCATATCCATTATCGAATATATCAGGTTATATTACCTCCGCAGTTGGCATGACTGGTAATAAGCGCATTAGGTGCTCTTAATCTAAATGCTATTTGTGTGCCATAAGTTCCGGTACCGCCTTAATTATATATCAAAAATGGAGTGGTTTTAATGAAAAGACGGTCTTCGTTCCTTGTTTTTTTAGGTTTATTATTAGCGTCACCTTTAGCTTTGGCTAACGATCAGCACACCGTATCGTTTGGTTATGCACAAACTCATCTCAGTTCATTGAAAAATAGCGATAGCAAAGATCTGCGAGGCTTTAATTTTAAATATCGTTACGAGTTCAATGAGACCTGGGGGATGTTAGGCTCATTCACCGCGACGCGCAATGAAATGGAGAACTACACCTGGAAAGAGGGGAAATTGCATAAAAATGGTTCCGATTCTGTAGACTACGGTTCTTTGATGTTTGGACCAACATATCGTTTTAATGACTATGTGAGCCTGTACGGCAATGCGGGTATAGCGACGATGAAATTTAATAAACACTCAAAAGAAGACTCCTTTGCCTACGGCGCTGGCGTAATATTTAATCCAGTTAAGAGTATATCTATCGATGCATCATGGGAAGCCAGTCGTTTCTTCGCTGTGGATACCAATACATTTGGTGTCAGCGTAGGTTATCGCTTCTGACATTAAAAGTATAAGCGTTACGTTTATGGCAAGGAATTAAAAATAATATGGCGCTGCTACAGAATAGGGATGGTTATGAGCGCTCAGGTAATCTTAAGAGGAAGATAAAACACTCACCGTAGCGTTATTCTATTGATGAAATTATGATAAATTCACTATCGGAACAACTTCCGTTAAAAACGATAGGTATAGTTTTAACGGATGATTATTATACTTATTTAGGCATCGCTTCACTCTTTGAGGATGGGAAGTGCTTTATGTTCCCACTCAATGGAGAATATAATTCGTGTCAGATATCAGCTAGCGAAGATATCATAATTATTATTGATGGACGAGTTTTGATTCAGGGGGTCTGGAAAGGTTTTAAGGCGCTCATGCAGCATTATCCACATGCTCGTCGAATCTGGCTCACGCGCAGAGATATTGGAAAACTTTATCCACATGGCTGCGATAGAGATCCTGATATCGATCCCGATTTGGCAAAGCCTGTTTTTATTGAGCATTTCATTAAATACGCTTGTGCAAACGATGTAGCGGTCGGTGAAATTGCGCCGTTGACAAAAAAGGAGGAGGAGTTGTTATGGCACTTTTTATATAAAAAGTCGATGAGTCAGATCGCCAGTAGCTATGGCATTAGTCGTAAGACTTTGTACATTCATAGATTGCGTATCTGTCGTAAATATGGCTTCAAGCGCTTTTTCCATTTGCTATTTATTTACCAAAGAAGTCGCCATATCTTCGCATCTAAAATTTGCCGTGTAGACAAAAACGCCGATCAGGCTTGAAGTAAACAAGATGAAAAAGTTAACGATGAGAGAGTGTGAAAGCATCAATCCTACTTTGCTGCTTGCCATTAAGATACTTATCTCGGCGCTTGACGAAAAAACAAAAATAAGGCTCAGAGAGCATATTGAAAAAACTGAACAAGAAATAACCTCAAGCATACATGATAGCATCATGACAGAGACTTTTCTTCAGCAAATGAAAGACATTCGTTACATCTTAAATATAGTTCCTTGACGGCGTTCAGAAGCAAGAACGCGTTATTATTTAATGATTAATAGACCAGGTATTAGTATGAAAAAGATCTTAGTATGTTTCGTCGGCTTGGCTTTAACCGCATGTAGTGCTAATTCGCTGAATTATGGCGCTGAACAGGTACGGGTGATGACCAGCGAGCCAGGTAAGGAATGCAGCTACTTAGGGGATATCACGGGCAGCCAGGGGAATTTCTTTACCGGTGGCTGGACTTCCAACAGTAACCTGGAAACGGGTGCCCGTAACGATCTGAAAAACAAAGCTTATAAAATGGGCGGAAATACGGTAGTCCTGTTAACCCAGCGTGCAGGCCAGACAGGAAGTTCATGGCACGGTTCGGGCTCAAGCAAACAAACGAATGTCACGTTAAGCGGGAACGTTTATCGTTGCCCTCGTTAACCTTATTTTGCAGGCAATATATGCCTGTTTAGCGCGCGCGCCGCACTGGCGACGCGGGCGCTATTTGGGCTAACCTTGCTTTTTCTCGCTGTATTCCCGCCAACCGCCGCCTAATGCTTTATACAGGTTAATGATATTTAACTGTTGCATGAGACGTGTGCGCACCAGGCGCTGCTGTGCGCCATAAAGCATACGATGGGTATCAAGCAGCGTAAGGTAGTCATCGACGCCTTCCTGAAAACGGAGTCCGGCCAGTTCATAGGCGATTTGGCTGGCTTCAACTGCGCGTTGTTCTGATTGCACCTGGTCATTCAGCGTACGCTGTCCCGCCAGACCATCCGCCACGTCGCGAAAGGCTTGCTGAATAACGTTTTCATACCTGGCGATTTCAATCTGTTTTTGGACATGCGCCCTATCCAGGTCAGCGCGTAATGCGCCGCCGTGAAAGAGAGGCAAGGTGATTTGCGGTAGAAAACGCCAGCTTCCCGATCCCGGTTCAAAGAGTCCGCTAAGAGACGCGCTGGCCGTTCCCGCCGTGCCTGTCAGGCTGATGGTCGGGAAGAAGGCGGCGCGCGCTGCGCCTATTCGGGCGTTTGTGCCGCGCAGCCTGTACTCGGCGGCGCGAATATCCGGGCGGCGTACCAGCAGATCTGACGGTAATCCGCCTGGCAGAGTGGTCGGGATCGCGCCTTCCGTAAGCGTGACCGCTTCGTTTAGTCGACGCGACAGTTCAGGCGTGAGCGGCTGGCCCAACAGCAATTCCAGCGCGTTACGATCCCGCGCCAACTGTCGCGTATACGCCGCGCGATTGATTTCCGCAGAACGCAGCGCGATCTCCGCCATACGCAGATCGAGCTGTGTGGCGTTGCCTGTCCGGGCAAGCTGGGTTGTCAATGTGTATGAACTTTTTTGCGCGGCCAGCGTATCTTCGGTTAAGCGCAGCAGCTCCCGGTCAGCCCGTAGCGTCAGCCAGGCGCTGGCGACTTCGGAAACCAGGCTCATTCGCGCCGCAATGTACGTCTCATCAAGCGCCATATAGGCGGCTAATGCCTGGTCGCTAAGGTTTCGCACTCGCCCCCAGAGATCCAGTTCCCAGGCCGTCGTCGCCCCAGCCATCTCGTAGCGTCGGTTAATCTCAGGCTCGTCCGTGACGCTGAGATCGGCGGGAGTGCGACCGGCGTCCATGGCGGTGGCGATGCCGAGCGTCGGCAGCATCTCCGCGCGCTGAATACGGTATAACGCCCGGGCGGCTTCAACATTGAGCCCTGCCTTGCGTAAATCCCGATTATTGCGTAACGCGATCGCGATCAGTTCCTGTAGAAGCGGATCGTGGAAGAAATCACGCCAGCCAATGTCAGCGGCATCCGGCGCGCCAGAAACGGTTGACGTTGCGTAGGGATAGACCATCGCAGTCGGCGATGCGGGGCGTTCGTGCTTCGGCGCCATCGTACAGCCAGCAAGCGTGGTGACGAAAGCAAGCGTCGCCAGCGTGGCGGTCTGCCGATAGCCTGTAAAAGTGATCTTCATTATGCCATTCCCATCATTATGCTTGCTGATCATGCGAATCAATGCGGTTCTCACGCTTTAATGCCATCCTGCGAACCACCACGTAAAATACAGGCGTCAATAACAGGCCGAAGAGCGTGACGCCCAACATGCCGGCAAACACGGCGATACCCATCGCATGTCGCATTTCCGCGCCGGCACCCGTCGCGAGTACCAGCGGTACTACGCCTGCGATAAAGGCGAATGAGGTCATCAGGATAGGACGCAGACGCAGGCGGGACGCTTCCAGCACGGCGGTCAGCGGGTCTGCGCCGTCGTGTTCTTTGGCGCGGGCAAACTCGACAATCAAAATGGCGTTCTTGGCCGCCAGGCCGACCAGTACCACGAAACCAATCTGCGTAAAGATATTGTTATCTCCGCCAGATACCCACACGCCGACAATGGCTGAGAGTAATGACATAGGCGCAATAAGCAGGACGGCAAAGGGCAGCGACCAACTGTTGTACTGTGCCGCCAGGATCAGGAAGGCCAACAGCACTGCCAGCGCAAAGATAGCAAGCGCGGAGTTGCCGGCCTGTTTTTCCTGATAAACCAGATCGGTCCATTCGAAGACCATCCCTTCCGGCAACGTTTCACGCACGATCTTTTCAATCGCGTCCGTCGCCTGTCCGGAGGAGAAGCCCGGAGCCGGTCCACCGCTAATATCTACCGAGGGGAAGCCGTTGTAATGGATGATTCTGTCCGGCCCCGACTGGCGCATAATCGTGACGAAAGCGCTAAGCGGGATCATCTCGCCCTTCGCATTGCGGACTTTAAGCAGGCCGATATCCTCTTGCTGCATACGGAATGGCGCATCGGCCTGCGCCATCACCCGCCAGGTACGGCCAAATCGGTTGAAATCGTTGACGTAAAGCGAGCCGAGGTTAATTTGCAACGTTTCAAAGATGTCGGTGAGCGATACCCCCATTGATTTCGCCTTCACCCGGTCGATATCCACCTGTAATTGCGGGGCGTTCGTCTGGAAACTGGCCAGCATATTGGCCAGTTCGGGCGTCTGCATCGCCTTAGACATAATCTCGCTTTGCACCTTTGTCATCGCTTCAAATCCCAGTTCCGCACGATCTTCAATCTGCAATTTAAAGCCGCCCGTCGCGCCAAGCCCTGGAACCGGCGGCGGCGGGAAGATGCCAATAAATCCGTCGGGAATGTGGCTAAATTTGTGCATTAGCTTTCCGGCGATAGCGTTAGCGGAAAGCGAAGGATCTTCACGCTCGTCAAAGGGTTTTAGCATGGCGAACATCAGCGCCGAATTTGGCACATTTACCGGGCCGTTAACCGACAGACCGGGGAAGACGACGACGCTTTCAACGCCGGGTTCCGCCAGCGCGATAGCGGACATCTGTTTCACGACCGCCTCTGTGCGATCCAACGATGCGCCGCTTGGGAGCTGGGCGATGCCGACGAGATAGTATTTATCCTGCGCAGGCACAAACCCGTTCGGCACCTGATGGAAGCCAAGCCAGGTCAGCCCCACAAAGCCAGCATAGAGCACCATCACAATGACGCTGCCGCGCACGGCCCGACGGACGGCGCTAACATAGCGGTTCGACGCGCTGTCGAAGAAACGGTTAAAGCGATGGAAAAAACCGCCAGTGACCGTGCCCATCAACCGCGTTAGCCAGTCAGCCTTCGCAGTATCGTGGTGCGGTCTTAGCAAAATGGCGGCCAGCGCAGGGGAGAGCGTCAGCGAGTTAATGGCCGAAAGGATGGTCGAAATAGCGATGGTCAACGCGAACTGACGATAAAACTCACCCTGCAGGCCCGCCAGGAATGCGGAAGGGATAAAGACCGCCGTCAGCACCGAGGTAATAGAAAGAATGGGACCAGTGACTTCATCCATCGCCTTCTTTGCCGCCTCTCCGGGGCTTTTGCCCTGCGAGATATGCCGTTCCACGTTTTCGACCACAACGATGGCGTCATCGACAACGATACCTATCGACAGGACCAAACCAAACAGCGAAAGCGTATTCAGCGAAAAGCCAAACAGGTGCATCAAGGCAAAGGTGCCGACCAGCGAAACGGGAACCGCCACCAGAGGAATAATGGATGCCCGCCAGGTTTGCAGGAACAGCACCACGACAAGGACGACCAGCACGAGGGCTTCCAGCAACGTAATCGCCACCGATTGTAGCGATGCGCGCACGAAGACCGTAGGATCATAGGCAATCCGGTATTCGATATCCTGCGGGAAGTTTCGCTGCAACTCATCCATTTTGCCGCGAATCGCGTTAGAAACGTCAATCGCATTGGCGCCCGGACTTTGAATAATCTGTAGCGCTGGCGCCGCTTCGCCATTCAGTAAACTGCGCAGCGTATAGGCATCTGCGCCCAGCGTGACGCGGGCGACATCACGCAGACGCGTCACCTCGCCGTCAGCGCCGATTTTTACCACAATCTCGCCGAACTGTTCTTCGCTGGTCAGGCGGCCCAGCGTGTTCACCGTCATCTGAAAAGCGGCGGAGGCCTCCGGCTGTTGCCCGACGGAACCGGCGGCGACCTGTACGTTTTGTTCCCGCAACGCCGTAACGATATCACTGGCGGTAAGACCGCGGTTGGCGATTTTCGCCGGGTCCAGCCAGACGCGCATGGCGTACTCGCCCGCGCCCCAGACGAGAACATCGCCGACGCCGGGTAAACGGGCCAGCTCGTCGCGAACCTGCCGGATGGCGAAGTTAGACAGGTAAAGCGAGTCATAGCGTTTTTGCGGCGAGACAAGATGGACCACCATCAACATATCGGGGGACGTTTTCTCCGTTACAACGCCAATTCGCTGGACTTCTTCGGGCAGGCGAGGCAGCGCGCGGGATACCCGGTTTTGCACCTGAATTTGCGCCATATCAGGATCGGTTCCCTGTTCGAAGGCGATAGAGATAACCATGCGACCATCAATGGCCATCTGGGTATTCATATACAACATGCCGTCAACGCCGTTGATCACCTGTTCCAGCGGCGCGGCTACCGTATCGGCAATCACTTGCGGGTTAGCGCCGGGGTAGCTGGCGCTAACCTGTACCGTGGGCGGCGTAACGGCCGGATATTCACTCAGCGGCAGTTTTAAAAAGGCGATAGCGCCAGCCAGCAGCATTAACAGCGACAGGACGATGGCGAAGATGGGTCGTGCGATGAAAAAGTGGGTGAATTTCATTGGCGCACCGCCTTCGACGCGCTGTCGCCGTCCGCTTTAGTCAATGTCGCGGTCTGTTTGTCGGTCACATTCTGCCGCATCGGCACCAGACGCGGCGCAACGGTCATGCCAGGACGCACCAGCCCCTTGAGGATGATTTTTTCTCCCGGCAGTACTCCCTGTGTAACGACGCGGAGTCCATCGACCATTTGTCCCAGCTCAACCGGACGATACTCCACCTGATTCTCCTTGCCGACGATCAGCACATAGTTTTTGCCCTGATCGGCGCTCACCGCCAGATCGTCAATCAGCACGGTTTCCCGCGGCTCGCCGATGGGCAAACTGATTCGGGCAAACAGGCCGGGAGAAAGCATTCCGTCGGGGTCAGGAATCACGGCGCGCGCCCGGATAGTGCCGGTGCTGCGGTTCATCTGATTGCCCATAAAGTCGAGTACGCCCTGATAAGGCAGCCCGTTATCGGTGGTTAACCCCATGTTGACTACCGGTGGATTTTTGTCGGAGCGGGTATGCCGTAACGCCTTCAGCCAGGTGGCTTCGTCAATATCGAAATACACATACATGGGATTGTGAGACACGATAGTCGTCAGAAGCGTGGCGTTACCCGCTACGCCGCCGCTGACCAGATTGCCCCGGGTCACCAGTATGCGGTCAACGCGTCCGGCAATGGGCGCGGTAATACGGGTCCAGGAGAGTTCAAGGCGCGCTGCGGCGACGGCGGCTTTGGCCGATTGCATCTGCGCCTGTCGCGCATTACGCGTGGCGGTGACATCGTCAGCGTTTTTACGTGATACGGCGCCGCTGGCGACCAGTCGTTGAATGCGATCGAAATCCGCCTGCGCCTGGCGGGCCAGTACTTCAGCCTGACGTAATTGCGCGACGGCGGTGTCGAGGGCGACCTCGAACGGGCGCGGATCGATCTGGAACAGCAGTTGTCCGCGGCTTACCAGACGTCCTTCCGGAACGCTGACGGCGTCAAGGGTTCCTCCCACGCGCGAACGCAGCTCCACGGTCTCCGGCGCGGCCAGAAAACCGGTGAATTCCGCCGTAGGCGCGAGTGTGCGGCTAAGGGCTTTAGCAACCGGTACCGACGGTGGAGGCGGCGCGCTGGCCGGGGGGCCGACGGCGTTGTCTTTATCCCATAGTGCTTCGCCGGCCATGTAAATCACGCCCCCGATGGCGGCGATGACGCCGGCTATCAACATAATTTTGAATGTTCTACGCATGTCGTTTCCCTCTTTACCGCAGCGTGTTGGCCATTCCGCAACGCTGCCGCAGAATTTTTGGCAAAGGCTAGGCGTTACAACGAAGGAAAGGTCAAGCGTTCCTGACGGGTTTTTTCGGGGCGTGGGTCGGCATCGTGGCGTAAATGTCTCGCATCATCCTCTTTTATGAGCCATCTCACATTCTCGCCGAACCGTGCAGCCTGAATACGCTTGACCTTCCCACAATGGCAAGCTTTAGGCTTTCTGATACCGAATAGTCAGGATGGGGAACTCGTCATGAGTCAGTCAGAAAATCGTCACGACACGATAAGCTTGCTTATTGAAGGTATGACCTGCGCGTCGTGCGTCGCTCGCGTTGAAAAAGGTATTAAGGCTGTGCCTGGCGTAACGGACGCTACGGTGAATCTGGCGACGGAGCGCGCCACCGTCCGCGGGACGGCGTCGGCGGAGGCGGTGATCGCGGCGATTGAAAAAACGGGGTATGAGGCGCGACCGGTAGAGACGGCGGGGCAGGGCGAAGACGACTCTGAAGAGAAAAAAGAGGCCGAGCGCGTCAGGCTGAAGCGCGATCTGATTCTCGCCAGCGTGCTGGCGCTCCCCGTTTTTGTGCTTGAAATGGGCTCGCACCTTATTCCTGGTATGCACGAGTGGGTGATAAAAACGATTGGCCTGCAACAAAGCTGGTACTGGCAATTTGCACTGACCCTGTTGGTGCTGACGCTCCCCGGTCGCCGTTTTTACCTTAAAGGGTTCCCGGCGCTGGCGCGTCTGGCGCCGGACATGAACTCGCTGGTCGCCGTGGGAACCTCAGCGGCATTCGGCTACTCGCTGGTGGCGACCTTTACGCCCGACCTGTTGCCTGAAGGGACGGTAAACGTCTATTACGAGGCCGCCGCAGTAATTGTCGCGCTTATTCTGCTGGGGCGCTTTCTGGAGGCAAGGGCGAAGGGGCGGACTTCCGAAGCGATTAAACGTCTGGTGGGGCTACAGGCGCGGGTCGCGCATGTGTTACGCGAGGGCCGCATCGTGGATATCCCTGTCGACGAGGTTGTGCTGGGCGACTGTGTGGAGGTTCGGCCAGGCGAGCGGATACCGGTTGACGGCGAAGTAACCGAAGGCCGCAGCTTCGTTGACGAGTCGATGATTACCGGCGAACCGATACCGGTTGAGAAATCCGCAGGAAGCGCGGTGGTGGGCGGTACCGTAAACCAAAAAGGCGCGCTCACGCTGCGGGCGACCGCCGTCGGCGGACAGACCATGCTGGCGCAAATCATTCGTCTGGTGGAACAGGCGCAGGGTTCAAAACTGCCGATTCAGGCCGTCGTGGATAAAGTGACGCTGTGGTTTGTCCCGATGGTAATGCTTATTGCTGCGCTGACCTTTGTGGTATGGCTGGCGTTTGGGCCGTCGCCAGCGCTGACTTTCGCTCTGATCAATGGCGTTGCGGTGCTGATTATCGCCTGTCCTTGCGCGATGGGCCTGGCGACGCCGACCTCCATTATGGTGGGAACCGGTCGTGGGGCGGAAATGGGCGTGCTGTTCCGTAAGGGGGAGGCGTTACAGCTACTCAAAGACGCTAAGGTGGTGGCCATAGACAAAACCGGGACGCTTACCGAAGGCCGCCCGGTACTGACCGATCTCGACGTGGCCAGCGGCTTTGAGCGCCGTGAGGTGCTGGCGAAAGTCGCGGCGGTAGAATCGCGTTCAGAGCATCCGATTGCCCGTGCGATTGTCGTGTCGGCAGAAGAGGAAGGGATCGCGCTACCAGGCATGAGCGGCTTCGAATCGGTGACCGGGATGGGCGTATACGCTACCGTTGACGGTACGCGTGTTGACGTGGGGGCCGATCGCTATATGCGCGAAATTGGCGTGGATATTAGCGGCTTCGCCACCACCGCCGAACGGTTAGGGCAGGAAGGGAAATCGCCGCTCTATGCGACTATTGACGGTCAACTGGCGGCGATTATCGCCGTGGCCGATCCGATCAAACCCAGTACGCCCGCCGCAATTAACGCTTTACATCAGCTCGGGATTAAGGTCGCCATGATCACTGGCGATAATGCCCGCACGGCACAGGCTATCGCCAGACAGTTAGGAATTGATGACGTGGTTGCCGAGGTATTGCCAGAAGGGAAAGTCGAGGCGATACGGCGCCTGAAAGCGGCGTATGGGCAGGTGGCGTTTGTCGGCGATGGCATCAACGATGCGCCAGCGCTGGCGGAGTCCGACGTGGGGCTGGCGATTGGCACCGGCACCGATGTGGCGGTGGAATCCGCCGACGTCGTACTAATGTCCGGCAACCTGCAAGGCGTGCCGAATGCTATCGCGCTGTCTAAAGCGACCATCCGCAATATCCACCAGAATCTGTTCTGGGCCTTTGCTTACAATACGGCGCTGATTCCTGTCGCGGCAGGCGCGCTATTTCCGGTCTGGGGCATATTATTGTCCCCGGTATTCGCCGCAGGGGCGATGGCGATGTCGAGCGTGTTCGTGCTGGGCAACGCTTTGCGGCTGCGCCGTTTCCGGGCGCCGATGGCAACCCCATCCGACACATCCACGACCTGAGGAGGAGCGTCATGAACATCGGTAAAGCAGCTAAAGCATCGAAAGTCTCGGCCAAAATGATTCGCTACTATGAACAGATTGGTCTGATTCCCGCGGCAAGTCGGACGGATTCCGGCTATCGGGCCTATACCCAGGCTGATGTTAATCAATTGCATTTTATACGCCGCGCGCGCGACCTCGGTTTTTCAGTTGCTGAAATCAGCGACTTACTGAATCTTTGGAATAACCAGTCGCGGCAAAGCGCTGACGTTAAACGCCTGGCGCAGACGCACATTGATGAACTGGACAGACGTATCCAGAACATGCAGCACATGGCGCAAACCCTCAAAGCGCTGATTCACTGCTGCGCCGGCGACGCGCTGCCAGATTGCCCCATTCTGCATACGCTTGGACAACCTGACGATAGCGAGCCGGAGGCGCGTACCGGAGCGGTGTTGCGCCGTCCTCGTCGTCATGGACTGACAAAGCGTCTGTAAGTCCTGAGATTACGCTTGACCTTCCAACACTGGCAAGGCCCAGACTGGCAACAGTTCCCACACAAAAGGAGTTCACCATGCAGTTCCATATTGATGACATGACCTGCGGCGGCTGCGCCAGTACGGTAAAAAAGACGATTCTGACTCTCGATGCTAATGCGACGGTGAGAACTGACCCGGCGACGCGTCTGGTTGACGTTGAAACGTCGCTATCCGCGGAGCAGATTGCCGCCGCCCTGCAAAAGGCCGGTTTCCCGCCGCGCGAAAGGTAATCGTCAATGGCGATCGGTCTGGCGACAGGCCGGTCGCGATACGCTAGCCACGCTTCGCTTTTCTTTGCGTGAGATAATCCCCATAAAAAATGTGACAAATCATGTGCCAGTAAGCTTTGTTAATAATATGTAATGATTTGTCTATTTTTGCTAACATTTTACCTGCTATATACAAAAAGATAACAAATAAGTAGCGCAACGCTACCTTGTTACGTCGCTTTGACGACGGGAGCGCTCCAGCGTTTCGCCGCTTCAAAGCTTGATGTTATTTTTTGATGCAGGACACTACCTATGTACACCCCCCTGAACTGGACGACGACACAACGACATGTGGCGTTTGCCAGCTTTACCAGTTGGATGCTGGATGCGTTTGATTTCTTTATCCTTGTCTTTGTACTTAGCGATCTCGCCGAATGGTTTCACGCTTCCGTATCGGACGTTTCCATTGCGATTATGCTGACCCTGGCGGTACGTCCCATTGGCGCGCTGCTATTTGGCCGAATGGCGGAAAAGTACGGACGTCGACCGATACTGATGCTCAATATTCTGTTCTTCACGGTGTTTGAACTGCTTTCCGCCTGGTCGCCCACCTTCATGGCATTTCTGATTTTTCGGGTCATGTACGGCGTGGCGATGGGCGGGATATGGGGCGTTGCATCATCACTGGCGATGGAAACCATTCCCGATCGTTCGCGTGGCCTGATGTCGGGCATTTTTCAGGCGGGCTATCCCTGCGGCTATCTGTTCGCCTCGGTTATTTTTGGCCTCTTCTACAGTATGGTAGGCTGGCGCGGTATGTTCCTGATTGGCGCCCTGCCTGTTGTCTTACTGCCTTATATCTGGTTTAAAGTGCCGGAATCCCCCGTCTGGCTGGCGGCCAGAGCGCGTAAAGAGAATACCGCGCTGCTTCCTGTTCTGCGCAAACAGTGGAAGTTGTGTCTGTATCTGGTGCTGGTCATGGCGTTCTTTAACTTTTTCAGTCACGGCACGCAGGATCTCTATCCTACCTTCCTGAAGATGCAGCATGGTTTTGATCCGCATCTGATCAGTATCATTGCGATTTTTTATAACATTGCCGCCATGCTCGGCGGTATTTTCTACGGTACGCTATCGGAACGTATTGGGCGTAAAAAAGCGATCATGATCGCCGCCTTTCTTGCGCTTCCGGTACTCCCGCTATGGGCATTTTCCAGCGGATCATTCACGATTGGTCTGGGCGCGTTCCTGATGCAGTTTATGGTGCAGGGCGCCTGGGGTGTCGTGCCGACCTGGCTGAACGAGCTGGTTCCGGCGAATGCGCGCGCCGTGCTGCCAGGGTTTGTTTACCAACTCGGTAATTTACTGGCGTCGGTTAATGCGACGTTACAGGCCCGCATCGCGGAAACGCATGGCGGAAATTACGGGTTGGCAATGGCGATCGTGGCTGGCGCGGTGGCTATTTTAATCTGTGTATTTGTGGCATTTGGTCGCGAGACCCGGGGAGTCGTCATCTCCGGTACAGATAGCGACGCCCTCCCGGAGTCGGCCATCAGTCATCGCACGTAAACACTACGCTCCTGGCGCATACTGTCGCCGGGAGCACGCCTTCCTCCCGTGGTTTTCACGCCCTTTCAACGAACAACAAAGGTTAATGATGGCATCTGCCTTTCGTGACCATTACAATCATCGCTTACTTTTTTCTTTATAAGAAATTGATTGTTGGACCTTAAAATTGTCAACGGAGCGAAGATATCATGTTGAAAGATAACCAAAAACACAACGAGTCTGTTGCCCCGAATAGCGCCTTTCTGTCTGAGTTACAACGTGCATTACCGGAATTTTTTACCGCCGATCGCTATAACGAGCAGGGCGAACTGATCGCGAAAGGCGGATTTGACCTCGCCAAATTTGAGCGCGCGCTGAAAGCACGTAATATTGATGAGCTGACTAGCGGTTATCAGATTGATTTTATTGGCAAAGATTACGCAAAAAAACAGGCGGGTGAAAAATCCGTTACTGTTATCGTTCCTGACGTGGAACACAATACTCTGGCAGAAAATAAAAATAGCCATAATCTTTTTCTGACCGGAGATAATCTGGATGTGTTACGCCATCTGCAAAATAATTACGCCGATACCGTCGATATGATCTATATCGATCCCCCTTATAACACCGGGTCGGACGGGTTTGTCTATCCCGATCATTTTGAATATAGCGATCGGGCGTTGCAGGATATGTTTGGTCTTAATGATACTGAACTGGCACGTTTAAAATCCATTCAGGGTAAATCGACGCACTCCGCGTGGTTATCTTTCATGTATCCGCGTCTTTTCCTGGCCAGGAAGCTCCTGAAAGATACCGGATTTATTTTTATCTCTATCGACGATAATGAGTACGCCAATCTTAAATTAATGATGGATGAGATTTTTGGCGAAGGCGGATTTGTCACCAATGTGATGTGGAAGCGCAAAAAAGAGATTTCTAACGACTCTGATAACGTTTCCATCCAGGGGGAATACATTCTTGTTTATGCCAAAACCGGTCAGGGCGCTTTACGTTTAGAACCGCTTTCTAAAGAGTATATTCAGAAATCCTATAAAGAACCGACCGAACAGTTTCCAGAAGGGAAATGGCGCCCGGTGCCGTTAACGGTGTCAAAAGGGCTGAGCGGCGGCGGCTATACCTATAAAATTACCACGCCGAACGGTACGGTACACGAAAGACTATGGGCTTATCCTGAAGCCAGTTACCAAAAACTGGTGGCCGATAATCTGGTCTATTTTGGCAAAGATAACGGCGGTATTCCCCAGCGAGTCATGTACGCGCACCACAGTAAAGGGCAGCCAACGACCAATTACTGGGATAACGTAGCGTCGAATAAAGAGGGGAAAAAGGAGATTCTGGATCTCTTCGGCGACAACGTTTTTGATACGCCGAAACCGACCGCATTATTGAAGAAAATCATCAAGCTCGCTATCGATAAAGACGGCGTCGTCCTAGACTTTTTTGCCGGTTCCGGCACTACGGCCCATGCAGTGATGGCGCTGAATGAAGAAGATGGGGGGCAGCGCACGTTTATTCTGTGTACTATCGATCAGGCATTAAGCAATAACACTATCGCGAAAAAAGCAGGTTATAACACTATTGATGAAATCAGCCGCGAGCGAATTACACGCGTTGCGGCGAAGATCCGCGCCAACAATCCCGCGACCAATAGCGACCTCGGTTTTAAACATTATCGTTTTGCCACTCCGACACAGCAGACGCTGGACGATCTGGATAGCTTCGATATTGCTACCGGCCATTTTATCAATACCAGCGGTCAACTGGCCGCTTTCACCGAGTCAGGATTTACCGACATGATCAATCCTTTTTCCGCCAGAGGATTGGGCGTGCCGGGCGGCGCAAGCGGCGAAGAGACCTTATTAACGACATGGCTGGCCGCCGATGGTTATAAAATGGATATTGACGTACAGACCGTTGATTTTTCCGGCTATTGCGCCAGGTATGTTGATAATACGCGCCTGTATCTGATTGATGAACGATGGGGAACCGAGCAGACCCGCGATCTTCTCAACCACATTGGTACGCACCAGCTTCCGGTTCAGACCATTGTCATTTACGGCTACTCTTTCGACCTTGAATCCATTCGTGAACTGGAAATCGGCTTAAAACAGCTTGATCAAAAAGTGAACCTGGTGAAGCGTTATTAAGAGGGGATGATGATGAATATTTTACTGGAAGAACTTCCCCATCAGGAACAGGCGTTAGCGGCGATTCTGGCGAGTTTCACCGGTATCGATCACGCGCAGGCCGATCATAATCACTATGCTAATCCGCTGATTAAGGAACGTTACGACGATAAGGCCAATATTGACGTTAAAATGGAGACCGGGACAGGCAAAACCTATGTCTATACCCGATTGATGTATGAACTGCATCAGAACTACGGCCTCTTCAAATTTGTGCTGGTGGTGCCGACGCCAGCCATTAAAGAAGGCGCGCGGAACTTTATCACCAGCGATTACGCCAGACAGCATTTTTCACAGTTCTACGAAAATACGCGGATGGAACTTTGCACCATTAACGCCGGTGATTTTAAAGTAAAGTCGGGGCGTAAAAATTTTCCGGCCCAGCTATTAAGTTTTACTGATGCCAGCCGTCGTGATAGCCATACGATTCAGGTTTTGCTGATCAATGCGCAAATGCTCAATTCCGCCAGTATGACGCGAGACGATTACGATCAAACGCTACTGGGCGGGCTGACGTCGCCTGTTAAAGGGCTGCAAATGACGCGACCGGTGGTCATTATTGATGAACCGCATCGTTTTGCGCGAGATAACAAATTTTATCGAGCGATTCAGGCTATTCAGCCGCAAATGATCGTCCGCTTTGGCGCTACCTTCCCGGATATTGTCGAAGGTAAGGGTAAAAATAAATGTGTACGTAAAGATTACTATCGCTGGCAACCGCAGTTTGATCTCAACGCGGTGGACAGTTTTAACGATGGTTTGGTGAAAGGTATTGATATTTATTACCCAAATCTCCCCGAAGAACAGGCCAACAATCGTTATATCGTTGACAGCGTCACGGCAAAGAAATTAATCCTCCGACGGGGGAGCAAAATTGCCGAGGTTGGCGTGGGCGAAAATCTCGCCGATGTCGATGCAGGATTTGAGGGCAGTATTGAATATGCCGGCAGTAAAATGTTGTCGAACGATCTGGAGCTGGAGGCAGGGATGGCGCTGGTGCCAGGAACCTTTGGCGCGAGCTACCAGGAACTGATTATTCAGGACGCTATCGATAAGCATTTTGACACTGAGCAGGCAAATTTCTTACGCAGCAATGAGCCAGAAAATAATGCCCCGCGTATTAAGACCTTAAGCCTTTTCTTTATTGACAGTATTAAAAGCTATCGTGATGACGAAGGCTGGTTGAAAGTCACTTTTGAGCGTTTGCTGAAAAAGAAACTGACGCAACTGATTGACGATTATCAGCGCAAGACCCTGCCGCGAGAAGTGGAGTATCTGTCGTTTCTGCAGGCCACGCTCGCCAGCCTGCACTCGGATAACCAAAACGTCCACGCTGGTTACTTTGGCGAAGACCGCGGAAGCGGCGATGAGGCGATCCAGGCTGAGGTAGATGATATTCTGAAAAATAAAGAGAAGTTGCTCAGTTTTTCAGACCATCACGGCAACTGGGAAACGCGCCGCTTTCTGTTTTCAAAATGGACGCTTCGCGAAGGCTGGGATAACCCGAATGTTTTTGTCATTGCTAAATTACGTTCTTCCGGTAGCGAGTCGAGCAAAATTCAGGAAGTGGGGCGCGGCCTGCGACTACCGGTAGATGAAAATGGTCATCGCGTTCATCAGGAAGAGTGGCCGTCCCGACTGTCGTTTCTGATTGGTTATGATGAAAAAGCGTTTGCCAGCATGCTGGTTGATGAGATTAATCGCGACAGCAAAGTTCAGCTTAACGAGCAGAAACTGGATGAGGCGATGATCACACTCATCGTCACCGAGCGGCAAAAAGTCGATCCTGCGTTTACGGAGCTTCGTTTGCTGGAAGATCTGGATGATAAAAAACTGATCAACCGGAGTAATGAGTTTAAACCCAGCGTCACGCTTAACGGGGAAACCAAAAGTGGTTTTGCGTGGCTACTGGAGTTCTACCCTGAGCTGACGCAGGCGCGGGTGCGAGCGGATCGCATTCGTGACAATAAGCCCGCCTCCCGACTGCGAGTCAGGTTACGCAAAGAGAATTGGGAACAACTTAGCAGTATCTGGGAGCAGTTTTCCCGCCGTTATATGCTGCAATTCGAGCGTAGCGGCGCGTCTCTGGAACAGATTGCCGCCGAGGTGCTGCGCGATCCGGCGCTGTATATACGCCAGAAGCCAAGCCAGGTTCAACAACGGCTGGTATCGAATGAAGATAATGGCCGTTTTGAAGTGGCGCAGCGGGAAGGCGAATTAGCCGCCAGCGAATTTATGGCGGGCATGAAATATGGCCATTTTCTTAAGCAACTGGCGTTACGCACCAGTCTGCCGGTTAACGTCCTGCACCCGGTGTTAATGGCGATGCTGCGTGATGTTTTGCACGGAGATTCACGTTATTTAAGCGAGATCTCGTTGGACAATATGACCCGCGCATTACAGGCGCGGATTAATGCGCATTTTGCGCAGCGCCACGATTATCTGCCTCTCGATTTTCAGGCTTCAACGTCGGTATTTGATTCCACGGCACGGCAGTTCAGAGAGGAGATTAGCGCTGAAATTGTGGGGAAAAATGTGGATGAGAATGCGATAGACGATCCCCGTTCTCTCTATCAAATACCGCCGTTGCGTTATGACAGCGTCGATCCAGAATTGCCGCTATTAAAATACGATTATCCGCAACAGGTTTCTGTGTTTGGCAAACTGCCTAAGCGGGCCATTCAGATCCCCAAATATACGGGGGGCTCTACTACGCCGGATTTTGTGTACCGTATTGAGCGTCAGGACGCCGACAGCGTTTATTTACTGGTTGAAACTAAAGCAGAAAATATGCGCGTAGGCGATCAGGTTATTCTTGATGCGCAACGTAAATTCTTCGATATGCTGCGTCGGCAAAATATTAATGTCGAGTTTGCGGAAGCGACCAGCGCGCCGGCGGTATTTTCTACGATCAATGGCTTGATTGAGGGGAAGGCAAACTAACGGGTTTGAATGGACCTTAACGGTTATCTTTTTGATAGACCATATAAAATGGCCGCCGCGCAGCGAGCGTTGCGGTCATTCTCCCTGTGCTAATCCCCCGTCCCGTAAACCGCGTTGACTTGAAGGTTATCGTTTTACGTCTATTCTTAACTTTCAGCTAAGCGTATTTTGCTGAAATTGCAAATAGTCTTGAAGACGCTGTTTTTTTGTTTTGCCGTTATTTTTATAACGGCCAGGTAGATATTGCCAAGTGAATGTAACTAAGGGAGACATGTTATGCTAAATAGATACTACCGTTTCGCTGTCGAAAAAGACGACCCCTCCGAAGCGCCAGAGTCGGGCGATAAGCCTGACAGCCAGCCGCAAAAAAAATCGTAATTTATCTGGATATTCCCCGACGTTTTTACGTTTGGGGAAAATAACCGTTTCGTTTCAACCTGGTTGCGAACAGTGAATATTTTACACGAAGTGACTATATATAAACGGGAGGGAACATGGAGTTTGATGCCTTCTTTTTAGCGAGACTCCAGTTTGCCTTTACCGTCTCTTTTCATATTATTTTCCCCGCGATTACGATTGGCTTAGCCAGTTACCTGGTGGTACTGGAAGGTTTATGGCTAAAAACGCGTAATCCTGTCTGGCGCTCGCTCTATCAGTTCTGGCTCAAAATTTTTGCCGTCAACTTCGGGATGGGCGTGGTCTCCGGTCTGGTCATGGCTTACCAGTTCGGAACGAACTGGAGCGGTTTCTCCCAGTTCGCCGGCAGTATCACCGGGCCTTTATTAACCTATGAAGTGCTCACCGCATTCTTCCTGGAAGCGGGATTCTTAGGCGTGATGCTTTTTGGCTGGAACAAAGTCGGGCCGGGCCTGCATTTCTTGTCTACCTGTATGGTGGCGTTGGGTACGTTAATGTCGACGTTCTGGATTCTGGCGTCTAATAGCTGGATGCATACCCCGCAGGGATTTGAAATTCACAACGGTCAGGTGGTCCCGGTGGACTGGTTCGCGGTGATTTTCAACCCGTCGTTCCCGTATCGCCTGTTGCATATGTCCGTTGCGGCGTTTTTAAGTAGCGCGATGTTTGTCGGCGCGTCCGCAGCCTGGCATTTACTGAAAGGTAACGATACGCCGGCTATCCGCCGTATGTTCTCGATGGCGTTATGGATGGCGGTCGTGGTGGCGCCCGTTCAGGCATTGATTGGCGATATGCATGGCCTTAATACTCTGAAGCATCAGCCGGTCAAAATTGCCGCGATTGAGGGGCACTGGGAAAATACGCCCGGCGAGCCAACGCCGCTTACGCTGGTAGGCTGGCCGGATATGGAGGCGGAACGGACCCGCTATGCGCTTGAGATCCCGGCGTTGGGCAGTCTGATCCTGACACATAGCCTGGACAAACAGGTGCCTGCGCTAAAAGATTATCCCAAAGAGGATCGCCCCAACTCTACCGTGGTGTTCTGGTCTTTCCGTCTGATGGTGGGCATGGGCGTACTGATGATCTTCCTGGGGCTGGCCAGCCTGTGGCTGCGCTACCGACGCCGCCTGTATCATTCGCGGCCCTTTATGCACTTTGCGCTGTGGATGGGGCCGTCCGGGCTTATCGCCATCCTTGCCGGATGGGTGACGACTGAAGTAGGACGTCAGCCGTGGGTGGTCTATGGCCTGCTGCGAACGCGTGATGCGGTTTCCGCGCACAGCACCTTGCAGATGAGCATCAGTTTGCTGGCCTTCTTTGTGGTCTATTCCCTGGTCTTTGGGGTTGGCTATATTTATATGATTCGCCTTATCCAGAAAGGGCCGCAGCCGGCGGAGACACCGACCGCTAAAACCGATGGCAGACCCGCGCGTCCTATCTCTGCCGTGGGAGAATCGCTTGAGCAGGAGAAACGCGAATGACCATCGATCTTCCGGTTATCTGGTTTGCTATTATCGTGTTCGCCACGCTGATGTATATCGTAATGGATGGGTTCGATCTGGGCGTCGGTATCCTGTTTCCGTTTATTCGCGATAAACACGATCGCGATGTTATGGTGAACTCGGTCGCGCCGGTATGGGACGGGAACGAAACCTGGCTGGTGCTGGGCGGGGCCGGGCTTTTTGGCGCTTTCCCGTTGGCTTATGCTGTCATCACCGACGCGCTGACTATCCCGCTGGTGGTTATGCTGCTTGGTCTTATCTTTCGCGGCGTCGCTTTTGAATTCCGTTTTAAAGCCACCGAGTCGCATCGCGCGTTCTGGGATAAATCCTTTATCGTCGGGTCAATCCTGGCGACCTTTGCCCAGGGGGTTGTGGTGGGCGCGGTGGTGAGCGGTTTTCAGGTGGAAGGGCGAACCTTTAGCGGTTCGCAGCTTGACTGGCTGACGCCGTTTAACCTGTTCTGCGGCGTCGGTCTGGTTGTCACCTACGCGCTGCTGGGCGCTACCTGGCTGATTATGAAAAGCGAAGATCCGCTGCATAGCCGGATGTGCGCGCTGTCGCGCCCGTTGTTGATCGTCTTGTTGCTGGTGATGGGAGGCGTCAGCGTGTGGACGCCGCTCACCCACGACGACATCGCCGAGCGCTGGTTCACGCTGCCCAATTTATACTACTTCCTGCCGGTGCCTGTGCTGGTGCTGGCTTTTAGCGTCTGGCTATGGCGCAGCGTGAAAAAACCAGAATCCCATGCGCGTCCATTTATTCTCACGCTAGGGCTGATTTTTCTGGGGTTCAGCGGGTTAGGCATCAGTATTTGGCCGAATATTATTCCACCGGATATTTCGCTGTATGCCGCCGCCGCGCCGCCGCAAAGTCAAAGCTTTATGCTGGTTGGGGCGCTGATAATCATCCCGATTATTCTGGCTTATACCTTCTGGAGCTACTACGTCTTCCGTGGAAAAGTGCGACATGGAGAGGGATATCACTGATGGTTAAAGTGAAAAAATGGTCGCGGCGAGTCGTATGGATGGTCGCGATATGGTGCGCCAGCGTGCTTCTGCTGGCGGGCGTCGGAATGTTATTCAGACTGCTCATGACCTCCGCAGGATTCCGCTCCTGACTGATACCCCCCGGACGCGCTTTCATCTCTCGCGAAAGCGCGTTTTTATCGACAGATCGGCGTTTATCGATCACCTTTGCTCGCCTTATCTCCCCCCTCAATAGCGGTTGATAATTATTCTCATCTTTATTGTCGTTCCCGGGCCGCAGTGATATGGTTACACAGTGGCTAACGCTCTGGTATAACGCAGATAAACGGTATTGATAATGTCTCCGATCTCCTGTCACTCTTCCGCCGCCCCGGCGATGAAAAAGATCTTTTCCGTCAGCGACTTCATCGCGTTTGGCGAGCGTTATGGCATTGATTACCGCTTCCCTGCGTTACCGCAGTATACGCAGAGTAGTCCCGTACTTCATGGCGATATCGAAGAGATAGCGCTTCCCGGCGGGATTTGCATTACACGCTCGGATGTTCACGTGTTACAACCTTATGAAACCACCTCTCGCCATAGCAGTCCGCTGTATATGCTGGTGGTGCTGGAAGGTAACGTCGCGCTGGCTGTCAATGAGCAGACCTTTTTGTTGAGCGCGGGGATGGCGTTTTGCTCGCAGCTGAGTGAGCAGCAGACGATACGCGCCCATCACGGCGCAGACAGTAAATTGCGCACCTTGTCGCTGGGAATGTACCCGGACGGCGGATGGCGGGAGCGTTTGCCTGTCTCGCTGGCAGACGAGTGGGAAAATAGCGCTGCCTCGGCGAGGGTCTGGCAGGTGCCGGAGTTTCTGCTTTCGGGGCTACGTTATGCGCAGCAGCCCGGACCTCATGCGGCGTCACGCCAGTTAATGCTGGAAGGCATCATGCTGCAATTACTGGGCTATGCGCTAAATCTATGTCAGCCCGCAACGCAAAAACGCGGGCTTCCCGTCACCGGTGAATATCAGCGGCTGGAGCTCATTCGGCGTTTACTGGAGCAGACGCCGGAAAAAGCTTACACGCTGAACGAACTGGCGCGTCGGGCGGCAATGAGTCCAAGTAGCCTGCGGTGCAAGTTTCGCCATGCCTATGGGTGTACCGTGTTTGATTATCTGCGCGATTGCCGCCTGGCGCGTGCGCGTCGTTATCTGATGGAGGGATACAGCGTGCAGCAGGCCGCCTGGATGTCAGGCTATCAACATGCCACAAACTTTGCGACGGCATTTCGTCGGCGTTATGGTTGCTCGCCCGGCGAGCTGCGTGACGCGTCTCTGACGGCGTCCCGCCACTGTGCGTAACGCGCCCCGCCAGAGCGGTAATATCCGCTGCTAACCCGGTTTTCTGCCGCTTTGGGTGATTTTTTATCATTGCGCATAGGCAATCTGGCGTTACGCATAGTGGTCCGTTATCTCTAAAAGGTAATAATTCTTATTTACAATAAAGATGCCTTTGGAGATGTTCATGTTTGCGACAACGCGTATGGCGCTATTGATAGGCGGAGCTATCGGCGGCGCGACTTTTCCTCTTTCTGCCCAGGAAACCACAAAAAATGATACCGTCATTGTCACCTCGCCCGTTCAGAGTGGCGCGACTAAGCTGGCGACGCCAGATATTGAAACGCCGCAGTCGGTATCCATTATTACCCGCCAGCAGTTTGAAGAGCAGGGCGCAACCAGCGTGCGTCAGGCGGTCAGCTACACCCCAGGCGTATACAGTAATCAGATAGGCGCCTCTAACCGCTTTGATTACATCGTATTGCGTGGTTTTTCGGACGGTAGTCTGGATAACGTCTATCTCGACGGGTTAAAAATGATGGGCGACACCAATTCGCACAGTTCGTTGGTGGTTGACCCCTGGTTTCTGGAAGATATCGAGGTGGTACGCGGCCCGGCGTCCGTTCTGTATGGACGTTCATCGCCAGGCGGCATTGTCGCGCTGACGTCGCGAAAACCGGCGTTTGATGCCGGGGGAGAGGTGAAGCTGTTTGCCGGCAATCACAACCAGCGCGGGGCGGCTTTTGATGTGACCGGCCCACTGGATGACAATGAACGTGTGGCGGCGCGTCTTAGCGGCATGACACGTTACGCCGATTCGCAGTTTACCCCCTTGAAAGAGGAACGTTATGCGCTGATGCCGAGCCTGACCTGGCGAATTACCGATCGGACGCGTCTTGATCTTATGGCCTATCTGCACCTTGATCCGGAAGGCGGTAGCCACTCCGGACTGCCTTATCAAGGCACGGTTGTACCTTATAACGGCGGAAAAATTTCTAACACTTTCTTTGAAGGTGAAGATGACTACGACAAATACGATCGCCGTGAAAATATGGTGGGTTATAACATTGAGCATCTGTTCGATAACGGCTGGTCGGTACGGCAAAAATTGCGCTATTTGCATACCAAAGTGACGTTGAATCAGGTCTATGCCGCAGGTTGGTTGAATGAAACGGCGCTGAATCGCGGCTATTCCGGCTCCGGGGAGAAAATGTCGGCTATTGCGCTGGATAATCAGCTCGACGGCAGCGTGGATACCGGGGCGATTAATCATCGTCTGCTGGTGGGGATCGATTATCAGGATCGCAGTAACCATACTACTGGCTATTATGGCGCGTTTCCGCCGATTGACGCTTTCAACCCTGTTTATGGCGCTCAGCCGGATTACATTACGTTGTATAGCCGTGAAAAACATAAGCTGCGGCAGACCGGATACTATTTACAGGATCAGATGTCATGGGATCGCTGGCGCTTTACGTTGGGCGGTCGTTACGATCGGGTCAGCGTGTCTAACATCGACAAACTTCATGATTCACGCAGCGATCTCGATAAAAACAACGTCAGTACCCGTGCTGCGTTGCTTTATCTGTTCGACAATGGCGTCGCCCCCTATCTCAGTTATTCTACCGCGTTTACGCCGACCAGCTTCGCCGACGAAAACGGCAATGTGCTGGAACCGATGAAAGGCAAGCAGTGGGAGGCGGGGGTAAAATACGAACCGCTGGGGGGGAATAGCCAGTTTAGCGCCGCCGTGTATCGTATTAATCAGACCAATATCGCGACCAAAGAAGAACCTACCGATCCGTACCGCTCGATTGGTGAAATTGAGTCTAAAGGGGTGGAACTGGAGGCCATTAGCCATTTGTCGGATAGCGTCCGTTTGCAGGCGGCGTATACCTATACTGATATACGTTATAAGAAAAGTAGCCCGCAAGAGCAGGGGAAGCGCGCGGTTTATGCTCCACGGAACCAGGCCAGCGCCTGGCTAAGCTACGATGTGAAAAGCGGTCTGTTAGAGGGGCTGACTTTGGGCTCCGGCATCCGGTACGTCAACGGCGTGACCAGCGATCGCCTGAATACCCACACCTTGCCGTCCTATACACTGGTCGACATGGTGGTTGGGTATGATTTATCCAGCATTGGGTTAAATGGCTTGAGCGCCCAGCTCAACGTAAATAATCTGACGGACAAACGCTATGTCGCTGCCTGTAATTCGCTCTCTTATTGTTATTTTGGCGCCGAGCGTAGCATTGTAGGCAGCGTGTCATGGGCGTTTTGATAACGCTTATCGTCCGGTAGCAAAGGCTACCGGGCAAACTAGCGGTGCGTCACGCCTTCATAGAGAAGTCTGAGCGCAAACATCCCGATAATGGCGCCGATAACACGGCTGGCAATGCGCTGTATTCGTCCATAAGCGCGGCGGACTGCGGGGAGCGAAAAGGCCTGGCTGAGAAAAATACGCCAGATAACGGATGACAGCACAATTCCGGCCCAGGCCATTAACCTTGCCCATGTGGGCGTTTCTGCGCTAAGTGTTACGGAAAAAATACTGATAAAAAACAGTACGGTTTGCGGATTGGATAAATCGGTCATTAATCCCCGGCGAAAGAAAATTGTCCACGGAGCGGCAATCGGCGTCTGGAGCGTGCTCATTTGCGGCGTCGCCTGGTGGCGAATACTGTTCCAGGCGAACCATAATAAATAGGCGCCGCCGACAATTTTGATAAGAGAAAATACCGCTTCGCATTGCGTAATGAGCGTCGCCAGACCGAAAAGCCCCAGCCCGGAATAAAAGGCGTCTCCCGTGGCGACGCCCAGGCCGGTGATGACTCCCGCCCGGCGTCCTGATGCGAGGCTGGTTTGCACCACCACAAACAAATTCGCGCCGGGATTAAAAAAGGTTAACACAAACAGACTGACGGTAAGCACAACGGCGTGAAACGGCTCCATAGACAACTCTTCCCATAGCCTCAAGAAATAACGTTCATCTTATTAATAGTCAAACCAGATGATTGCGAGTGAGATCACAAAGCAGGGGCGTTTTAATCCGCGTTGTTACGCCGACAGAGCGGGGGCTGACTGGATTTTTCCAGCAATCTACACTACTTATTTAATCAGTCCGAACGGCTTTTTTGTTCTGATAAAGCGATGATGGCGTAATAATAAAACGAGGGTTTTGCTATGAAAACTGGCTACAAGGTTATGCTTGGCGCATTAGCGTTTGTCGTGACAAACGTTTATGCCGCAGAAATCATGAAAAAAACGGACTTTGATAAAGTCGCCTCCGAATACACGAAAATTGGCACTATTTCCACCACCGGGGAAATGTCGCCGCTGGATGCCAGAGAAGATTTAATCAAAAAGGCGGATGAAAAAGGGGCGGATGTGGTGGTGCTGACGTCCGGGCAGACAGAAAATAAAATTCATGGTACGGCTGATATTTATAAAAAGAAATAAAAGCGTTGCATCATAAAAATACCCGCCTGGGTTTCCGGCGGGTATTTTTATTCCAGGCAACCGTCATCCGTTTTTGCCGGATGACGGCCTGCAGTAAACGTAGCGCCATCAGGCATTCAGGACGCTGTCATTTGTCTTAATTACCCGACTGGTCTTTGGCACCAGCTTTTAAACGACGCCACAGAGTGGTGCGGCTAATCCCCAGATAACGCGCCGCCGCGGTCTTATCGCCATTAAAGCGCGCCAGTACATCCTGTAACGTGTGCGCATCCACGGTTGAAGGCGTCAGTTCTGCTGTGTTCACCATAAGCTCAGGTAATAACTGCCGCATAAATTGCCTGTCCAGCGTTGGCGCGGGATCGACGCTTAAAAAAAGCGCCAGGCGCTCCATCATATTACGCAGTTCGCGAATATTACCGGGCCAGCGCCAGGCCAGCAAAAGCGGCTGACACTGTGTCAATCCATGACGTATCGATTCGGTAAACGGAATTTCCATCGCCGCCAGCGACTGTTTTAAAAAGCTTTCCGCCAGCGGCAAAATATCAGCCTGCCGCTCGCGCAAAGGAGGAAGCGTCAGACGCAGAATACTCAGGCGGTAAAAGAGATCGGGGCGAAAACGTCCTTGCATTATCTCCCGATCCAGATCGCAATGCGTAGCGCTGATCACCCGGACATCCACCGGGATCGGTTGGTGTCCGCCGACGCGAGTGACGGCTTTTTCCTCCAGTACGCGCAAAAGTCGGGTTTGTAAGGGCAAGGGCATTTCGCCGATTTCATCCAGAAACAGCGTGCCGCCGTGTGCGATTTCAAACAGCCCCGCCCGGCCTCCTCGTCGTGAACCGGTAAACGCGCCCTCTTCATAACCAAATAGTTCCGCCTCCAGCAATGACTCGGTAATCGCGCCACAATTGACGGCGACAAAGGGAGGGGATGGCTTATTCTGACGGTGAGGCTGGCGGTGAAAAAACGTCTGGTGAATCGCCTGCGCCGCCAGCTCTTTTCCGGTCCCTGTTTCCCCCTGAATCAGCACTGCCGCACGGGAGCGGGCATAGAGCGTAATCGTCTGGCGGAGCTGCTCCATTTGCGGCGACTGGCCACGTATATCGCCCAGTTCATACCGGGTTTGTAATCCCTTGCCGGATGGGTAATCCACGCGCTGTCGCCGTGTCAGACGGGTCATATCCAGCGCATCATAGAAAGCCTGACGAACGGTCGCCGCGGAATAAATAAAGATGGCGGTCATTCCTGCTTCTTCCGCCAGATCGGTAATCAATCCCGCGCCGACGACGGCCTCAATACCGTTGGCCTTAAGTTCGTTAATTTGCCCGCGCGCGTCCTCTTCGGTGACATAGCTTCGCTGTTCAAGACGGAGGTGAAACGTTTTCTGAAAGGCAAGTAAAGCCGGAATGGTCTCCTGATAGGTCACGATACCGATAGACGAGGTGAGCTTTCCCGCTTTCGCCAGCGCCTGTAATACATCGAATCCGCTGGGCTTGATGAGGATCACCGGTATTGACAGGCGGCTTTTTAAATAGGCCCCATTCGAACCCGCCGCGATAATCGCGTCGCAGCGCTCGGTCGCCAGTTTTTTGCGAATGTAGGTCACCGCCTTTTCAAAGCCGAGTTGAATAGGCGTGATGGTCGCCAGATGATCGAATTCCAGGCTGATATCCCGAAACAGTTCGAACAGACGCGTTACGGAGACCGTCCAGATCACCGGTTTATCGCTATTATCGCGCGGAGCGCTGTGAGCAGTCGTCATCGCAGTAGGCTCATCTTTAAGGGGCGATTTTTTGTTTTAAACGTGTTTCATAAATGTTGCAATGAAACAGGGTGATTCGTTTCATGAAACGTTAGCTGACACGTTTTTCTTTTCCCTTAATCGCGCTTATTCATAACAGGAATGACTGTAATCACCTGTTTTTAAATCTCATTGTATTTAATTTTCTCGCAGCCTCTTTGCCTGGCATAGCCTTTGCTTTGGTGAATACATTCTGAGTAACAATTTACTAACATGAGGACGAGATATGTCTTTACATTCGCCGGGGCAGGCATTTCGCGCCGCGCTCGCTAAAGAGAATCCATTACAAATTGTCGGCGCTATTAATGCCAACCATGCTCTGTTGGCCCAACGGGCCGGGTATCAGGCTATCTATCTTTCTGGCGGCGGCGTAGCGGCGGGCTCGCTCGGACTGCCGGATCTGGGGATTTCGACGCTGGATGATGTGTTAACCGATATCCGGCGCATCACGGATGTTTGCCCGCTGCCGCTGTTGGTGGATGCGGATATTGGCTTTGGCTCCTCCGCCTTTAATGTCGCGCGGACGGTAAAGTCCATAGCCAAAGCGGGCGCCGCCGCGCTGCATATTGAAGACCAGGTTGGCGCTAAGCGCTGTGGACACCGTCCCAACAAAGCGATCGTCTCGAAAGAGGAGATGGTAGACCGAATTCGGGCGGCAGTGGATGCGCGCACCGATCCGAACTTTGTGATCATGGCGCGTACCGATGCGCTGGCGGTGGAAGGGCTGGAGGCGGCTCTCGATCGTGCGCAGGCTTACGTGGACGCGGGGGCTGACATGCTGTTCCCGGAGGCGATCACCGAACTGTCGATGTACCGTCAGTTCGCCGACGTGGCGCAGGTGCCGATCCTCGCCAACATCACTGAGTTTGGCGCGACGCCGCTGTTTACGACCGACGAGTTGCGCAGCGCACACGTGGCGATGGCGCTCTATCCGCTGTCGGCGTTTCGCGCCATGAACCGCGCCGCAGAAAAAGTCTATACCGTGCTGCGCCAGGAAGGGACGCAAAAGAACGTGATCGACATCATGCAGACTCGTAACGAGCTGTACGAAAGCATCAATTACTACCAGTTCGAAGAGAAGCTGGACGCGCTGTACAGGAATAAAAAATCGTAGCCTGTAGGCCTGATAAGGCGAAGCCGCCATCAGGCAATGCCGGATGGCACTACGTTTAACCCGCCTACGGTACGGCCTACACGCCTCAATACCCTACACATTACAATAATGACGAGGACAATATGACAGACACGACGATCCTGCAAAACAACACGCATGTCATTAAGCCTAAAAAATCAGTCGCGCTTTCCGGCGTACCTGCCGGAAATACCGCTCTGTGTACCGTGGGAAAAAGCGGTAACGATCTGCACTATCGCGGTTACGACATTCTCGATCTGGCGGAGCACTGCGAATTTGAAGAAGTCGCGCATTTACTGATCCACGGAAAATTACCGACCCGCGACGAGCTGAACGCGTATAAAAGCAAATTAAAAGCGCTGCGCGGATTACCCGCCAATGTCCGTACCGTTCTGGAAGCGTTACCGGCGGCCTCGCACCCGATGGACGTGATGCGTACCGGCGTTTCCGCGCTGGGCTGCACCCTGCCGGAAAAAGAGGCACATACCGTCTCTGGCGCGCGCGATATTGCCGATAAGCTGTTGGCCTCGCTCAGCTCTATCCTTCTTTACTGGTATCACTACAGCCACAACGGCGAACGTATTCAGCCGGAAACCGACGATGATTCCATCGGCGGCCATTTCCTGCATCTGCTGCATGGTGAAAAGCCAACCCAAAGCTGGGAAAAGGCGATGCATATTTCGCTGGTGCTGTATGCCGAGCATGAGTTCAACGCCTCGACGTTTACCAGCCGGGTGATTGCCGGAACCGGCTCGGATGTCTACTCCGCGATTATCGGCGCGATTGGCGCGCTGCGCGGCCCGAAACACGGCGGGGCGAATGAGGTGTCGCTGGAAATTCAACAGCGTTATGAAACGCCGGACGAGGCAGAGGCGGATATCCGTAAACGCGTGGAAAACAAAGAGGTGGTGATTGGCTTTGGACATCCGGTTTACACCATCGCCGACCCGCGCCATCAGGTGATCAAACGGGTGGCGAAACAGCTTTCAGAAGAAGGCGGCTCGCTGAAGATGTACCACATCGCCGACCGTCTGGAAACGGTGATGTGGGAGACCAAAAAGATGTTCCCGAATCTCGACTGGTTTTCGGCGGTCTCCTACAACATGATGGGCGTCCCTACCGAAATGTTCACCCCGCTGTTTGTCATCGCCCGCGTTACCGGCTGGGCGGCGCACATTATTGAACAGCGTCAGGACAACAAAATTATTCGTCCCTCTGCCAACTATACCGGGCCGGAAGATCGTCCGTTTGTCTCGATAGACGATCGTTGCTAACTCACTCTTATTAAAAATAAAACGCAGGAAACGTACCCTATGTCTACCCAAGAACTGAACATCCGCCCAGACTTTGACCGTGAAATCGTTGATATCGTTGATTACGTTATGAATTACGAGATCACCTCAAAGGTGGCGTACGACACCGCGCATTATTGCCTGCTCGACACGCTCGGTTGTGGTCTGGAAGCGCTGGAATACCCGGCCTGTAAAAAATTGCTTGGGCCAATCGTGCCAGGCACGGTGGTGCCCAACGGCGCACGCGTGCCAGGCACTCAGTTCCAGCTCGATCCGGTACAGGCAGCCTTTAACATTGGCGCGATGATCCGCTGGCTCGATTTTAACGATACCTGGCTTGCCGCCGAGTGGGGCCATCCTTCTGATAACCTCGGCGGTATTCTGGCGATTGCTGACTGGCTGTCACGCAACGCCGTCGCCGCCGGCAAAGCGCCGCTGACCATGAAACAGGTATTGAGCGGGATGATCAAAGCCCATGAAATTCAGGGCTGCATCGCGCTGGAAAACGCCTTCAACCGTGTCGGGCTTGACCATGTGCTGCTGGTGAAAGTGGCCTCGACCGCGGTGGTCGCTGAAATGCTGGGGCTGACGCGCGATGAGATCCTCAACGCGGTATCGCTGGCGTGGGTGGATGGCCAGTCGCTGCGTACCTATCGTCATGCGCCGAATACCGGTACGCGCAAATCCTGGGCGGCGGGCGATGCGACTTCGCGCGCGGTACGTCTGGCGCTGATGGCGAAAACCGGCGAGATGGGCTATCCCTCGGCGCTCACCGCCAAAACCTGGGGCTTCTACGACGTTTCATTCAAAGGTGAAACGTTCCGTTTCCAGCGCCCTTACGGCTCCTACGTGATGGAAAACGTGCTGTTCAAAATTTCTTTCCCGGCAGAATTCCACTCGCAAACCGCCGTCGAAGCGGCGATGACGCTGTACGAGCAGATGCAGGCCGCGGGCAAAACGGCAGCGGATATCGAGAAAGTGACTATCCGCACCCACGAAGCCTGTCTCCGCATTATCGATAAAAAAGGCCCACTCAATAACCCGGCGGACCGCGATCACTGTATCCAGTATATGGTCGCCGTGCCGCTGCTGTTCGGACGGTTAACCGCGGCGGATTATGAAGACGAGGTGGCGCAGGACAAGCGTATTGACGCCCTGCGCGAGAAAATCGTGTGTTATGAGGACCCGGCTTTTACCGCCGACTATCACGACCCGGAAAAACGTGCTATCGGCAATGCGATCACCGTGGAGTTTACTGATGGCTCATGCTTTGGCGAGGTTGCCGTGGAGTATCCGATTGGTCATGCGCGTCGCCGCGCCGACGGTATTCCGAAGCTTATCGAAAAATTTAAAATTAACCTGGCGCGTCAGTTCCCGACTCGCCAGCAGCAACGCATTCTGGATGTCTCCCTGGACAGAGCCCGCCTGGAGCAGATGCCGGTTAACGAATACCTCGATTTATATGTCATCTGAGCCAGCCAGCAGTAAGGCGTAAGTTCAACAGGAGAGCGTGATGTCTTTTAGCGAATTTTATCAGCGTTCCATTAACGAACCGGAGGCGTTCTGGGCCGAGCAGGCCCGACGTATCGACTGGCGACAGCCGTTTACGCAGACGCTGGATCATAGCCGTCCACCGTTTGCCCGCTGGTTTTGCGGCGGCACCACTAACTTATGTCATAACGCCGTCGACCGCTGGCTGGATAAGCAGCCGGAGGCGCTGGCGCTGATTGCCGTCTCATCAGAGACCGATGAAGAGCGCACATTTACCTTCAGCCAGTTGCATGATGAAGTCAACGCTGTGGCCGCCATGCTGCTGTCGCTGGGCGTGCAGCGTGGCGATCGCGTATTGGTCTATATGCCGATGATTGCCGAAGCGCAGATAACCCTGCTGGCCTGTGCGCGCATTGGCGCGATCCATTCGGTGGTCTTTGGCGGTTTTGCCTCGCACAGCGTGGCGGCGCGCATTGACGATGCCAGACCGGCGCTGATTGTGTCGGCGGATGCCGGAGCGCGGGGCGGTAAAATCCTGCCGTATAAAAAGCTGCTTGATGACGCTATTGCGCAGGCGCAGCATCAGCCGAAACACGTTCTGCTGGTGGACAGAGGGCTGGCGAAAATGGCGTGGGTGGATGGGCGCGATCTGGATTTTTCCACGTTGCGCCAGCAGCATCTCGGCGCGAGCGTGCCGGTGGCGTGGCTGGAATCCAATGAAACCTCGTGCATTCTTTACACCTCCGGCACTACCGGCAAACCGAAAGGCGTCCAGCGCGACGTCGGCGGTTATGCGGTGGCGCTGGCAACCTCGATGGACACCATTTTTGGCGGCAAGGTGGGCGGCGTATTCTTTTGCGCATCGGATATCGGCTGGGTCGTCGGCCACTCCTATATCGTTTACGCGCCGCTGCTGGCAGGCATGGCGACGATTGTTTACGAAGGACTGCCGACGTACCCGGACTGCGGGGTCTGGTGGAAAATTGTCGAGAAATACCAGGTTAACCGGATGTTTTCCGCCCCGACCGCGATTCGCGTGCTGAAAAAATTCCCGACGGCGCAAATCCGCAATCACGATCTCTCCTCGCTGGAAGCGCTTTATCTGGCCGGTGAGCCGCTGGACGAGCCGACGGCCAGTTGGGTGACGGAAACGCTGGGCGTACCGGTCATCGACAATTATTGGCAGACGGAGTCAGGCTGGCCGATCATGGCGTTGGCCCGCGCGCTGGACGACAGGCCGTCGCGTCTGGGAAGTCCCGGCGTGCCGATGTACGGTTATAACGTCCAGCTACTCAATGAAGTCACCGGCGAACCTTGCGGCATAAATGAAAAGGGAATGCTGGTGATCGAAGGGCCGCTGCCGCCGGGCTGTATTCAGACTATTTGGGGCGACGATGCGCGTTTTGTGAAGACTTACTGGTCGCTGTTTGCCCGTCAGGTTTATGCCACCTTCGACTGGGGAATCCGCGACGCCGAGGGGTATTACTTTATTCTGGGCCGTACCGATGATGTGATTAATATTGCGGGCCATCGGCTGGGAACGCGAGAAATAGAAGAAAGTATCTCCAGCTACCCGAACGTAGCGGAAGTGGCGGTAGTGGGGATAAAAGACGCTCTGAAAGGGCAGGTTGCGGTGGCGTTTGTCATTCCGAAGCAGAGCGATACGCTGGCGGATCGCGAGGCGGCGCGCGACGAGGAAAACGCGATTATGGCGCTGGTGGACAACCAGATCGGTCACTTTGGTCGTCCGGCGCATGTCTGGTTTGTCTCGCAGCTCCCCAAAACGCGTTCCGGAAAGATGCTTCGCCGCACGATCCAGGCGATCTGCGAAGGCCGCGATCCGGGCGATCTGACAACCATTGACGATCCTGCGTCGTTGCAGCAAATTCGCCAGGCGATCGAGGAATAGCCGTAAGCCGGATAAGCCGCGTCCGGCAACGGGTTAGACTCAGCGACTGAATAGTGGGGTGTAAAGTCGGGAAAGGGCGGCGGCAGCGCGCCGCCCTGTAACAGAATTAACGCAGAATATTTTTCTCAGCCAGATCCAGCGCGAAGTAACTGAAAATCAAATCGGCGCCGGCGCGTTTAATCGAGCCCAGACTTTCCAGCACGACCTTTTCTTCATCGATGGCGCCAGCCATAGCAGCAAATTTAATCATGGCGTATTCACCGCTCACCTGGTAAGCGCCAAGCGGCAACTCTGTGCGTTCGCGGATTTCACGCAGCACGTCCAGATACGCGCCGGCCGGTTTCACCATTAAGCAATCCGCGCCCTGGGCTTCGTCGAGCAGTGATTCACGAATCGCTTCACGACGGTTCATCGGATTCATTTGATACGTCTTGCGGTCGCCTTTTAACGCGGTGCCCGCTGCTTCACGGAAGGGGCCGTAGAAAGAAGAGGCGAACTTGGTGGAGTAGGACATTATTGCCGTATCGGTAAAACCGGCGGCATCCAACGCCTGGCGGATAGCCTGGACTTGTCCATCCATTGCCGCGGAGGGCGCAATAAAATCTGCTCCAGCCGCCGCCGCGATAACGGCCTGCTTGCCGAGGTTGGCCAGCGTCGCATCGTTATCCACGCCGTGTTCGCACAACACGCCGCAGTGGCCGTGCGAGGTGTATTCGCAGAAGCAGGTGTCGGACATAACGATCATCTCCGGCACGGTTTGCTTACAGATGCGGGACATTCTTGCCACCAGGCCGTCTTCTTTCCAGGTATCGCTGCCGGTGTCATCAGTATGGTGAGAAATGCCGAAGGTCATAACGGAACGAATGCCAGCATTTGCGATACGTTCAATCTCTCGCGCCAGCTGCTTTTCCGGGATACGCATTACGCCGGGCATGGCATCAATAGCTTTGTAATCGTCGAGTTCTTCTTCAACAAAGATCGGCAACACCAGGTCGTTCAGGCTAAGTGTTGTCTCTTCAAACATAGCGCGCAGCGCAGCGGATTTGCGCAGGCGGCGAGGGCGATGGATAAGGTCTGTCATGGTCTGCCTGATGTTTGTGGAATCGAAGGCCCAGTATACCTGAATCTGCAGGCAGATGTTTTACGAAAACGGTCCTTAACGTAGCAGGCGCAGCCCCGGCGGCGGCAGAACATGGCGCTTCTTTTATATACCGAAGATTAATACCTCAGGCACTATATCATTTTAAATAAGAATTAGTTTTACGTTGTTTTTAGTTTTATTTCATCGTCATTTAAGTAAATGTGGGTTTCAACATTATTCATGTTTATTTTGTTTTTCTTTAATCCATATTTATCTTATATGTATTTTGTTTTTTTATTTTCTTGTAAGGTCATGAAAAAGAATGCTTTTCAATTATAAAATTTCCTTTTATTACGCCTTTTTAATTCATGTCCGAATCCGGACTGAGGATAAAGAATAATTGAACCTTTTAGCAATGACGCCGCATAATCCTTCTTGCTAAACATCTGTATGTTTTTATGCATTGATAATTGATGGATCAACTATATTACGTCCCTGAGGAGGGATGACAAATGCACTCCTGGAAAAAGAAACTTGTAGTCTCACAATTAGCATTGGCTTGCACTCTGGCAATCACTTCTCAGGCGAATGCTACTACTTATAACACTTTTGGGTATCATGACGACGCAACTACCCAGTACGCTGGGATCAATACTGACACCGATTATGTAACTTACGGTGGTTATGTTTATTACAATCCTGCAACTACCGATTTCGATCAATCCTTTAACAACGATACTGTAAATGGTGTTATTTCTACGTATTATCTGAACAATGACTACACCGCAGATTCTACGAATACACTGAATATCACCAATTCTACCATCCATGGCATGATTACTTCCCAACATATGTGGGATGACACAGCATATGTTGATCATGACTGGGATGATGGCGATACATTTACCCTCAATATCGCTAACTCCACTATCGATGATGATTATGAATATTTCTACTTCACCGATGATTATAATAATGCTGATGGAAAAGTTACTACGGAAGATTGGCGTACTTCCGAATTAGCTTCTTTAGGCACTGCTGTAACGTTGGATGTCGAAAGTAATATTAATATCACCAATAACTCTCGTGTTGCAGGTATTACTCTGAGCCAGGGCGATACTTACGACGCAACATATGCTACTGGTGGTGATAGCGCTTATGTTCATACTTGGGACAACACTATTGTCGTTGACAATTCCACTGTTACATCAGGGGCTGTGACTCCGCTTGAGGGTAGCGGTTGGTTTGGTAACTCTTCAGAGCCAAGCGATTATTCTGGCAACGCTGTTTATGATACAACGACAGGAACCTGGTACCATAATCCGAATGACACTGCTTTATCGTTCTCAGATGATCCTGACTCATACTATTCGATGAAGAACAACGTTACATTCACCAACGGTTCAACGTTGATGGGTGATGTTGTGTTTACGAGTAACTTCAACAATGCTGGCGACGCGAATGCTGATTCCAATGGCGATGGTGTTATCAACGCCAGCGATGGTTTCAGCAAAATCGGTTATGACACCAACAATGATGGTGTAGAGGATACGAATGGCGGTTGGAGTCACGATAACGATAACGTTGATGAACTGAACCTCAAACTGGATAACGGTAGTAAGTGGGTAGGTGACGCATACTTTACCTATGATCGTATCGATCCGACTGAGATGTACAATCTTGAAGATGGTACTAACAGCTTAGAACCTGATTCTGTTTTCGATAAATGGGGCAACGTTGTTGATGACAAGACCTTCCAGAGCGGTATCTTCACTGTAGCGCTGGATAACGGTTCTGAATGGGATACGGTAAACGCTTCAAACGTCGATACCCTAACTGTTAATAATGGTTCTCAGGTTAACGTAGCTGATAGTTCTTCTTTAATCGCAGACACCATCACATTGACCAATGGTTCAACAATGAACCTCAGTTCCTATGGCGAAGTTGATACCGATCACCTGACGGTTGATAGTTACAGTAAAGTTGATCTGACAAACGAAACTGCTTATCTGTATGCTAACACTATTACCGTATCAAACGGCGGTGAATTCAGCATCGGTGCTGGTGAATTTGATGCCGATTCTTTCGGTACGGATACTCTGGAACTGACCAACGCTGGTGTATTTAACATCAACAACAGCGACTATGTGCTGGATGCAGATTTGGTTAACGGCCACACCAACACAGCCGATACATCAAATGCTACCTATGGTTACGGTGTCATCGCTATGACTTCTGACGGTCATTTGACCGTGAATGGTAATGGTGATTATTACAACGGTGATAACACTGCCGATACTACTTACAGTGCTAACGGTGAAGCGGATAATAGCTACACTGACAACGTTGTAGCCGCAACTGGTAACTATAAAGTGCGCATCGACAACGCTACTGGTGCCGGTTCTGTTGCGGATTACAAAGGCAACGAGCTGATTCGTGTCAATGACGTAAACACCGACGCAACCTTCTCTGCAGCAAACAAAGCTGACCTGGGTGCTTACACCTATCAGGCTAAGCAGGAAGGCAACACTGTCGTGCTGGAACAGATGGAACTGACCGACTACGCTAACATGGCGCTGAGCATTCCTTCTGCGAACACCAATATCTGGAACCTGGAACAAGACACCGTTGGTACTCGTCTGACCAACGCTCGTCATGGCCTGGCGGATAACGGCGGCGCATGGGTAAGCTACTTCGGCGGTAACTTCAACGGCGACAACGGCACCATTAACTACGATCAGGATGTTAATGGCATCATGGTCGGTGTTGATACCAAAGTTGATGGTAACAACGCTAAGTGGATCGTTGGTGCGGCAGCAGGCTTCGCGAAAGGCGATCTGAGCGATCGTACCGGTCAGGTGGATCAGGACAGCCAGTCTGCCTACATCTACTCTTCCGCTCGTTTCGCAAACAACATCTTTGTTGACGGTAACTTGAGCTACTCTCACTTCAACAACGATTTGTCTGCTAACATGAGCGACGGTACTTACGTTGACGGCAACACCTCTTCTGACGCCTGGGGCTTCGGCTTGAAACTGGGTTATGATCTGAAGCTGGGTGATGCAGGCTACGTAACGCCTTACGGCAGCGTATCCGGTCTGTTCCAGTCTGGCGACGACTACCAGCTGAGCAACGACATGAAAGTTGACGGTCAGTCTTACGACAGCATGCGTTATGAACTCGGTGTAGATGCAGGTTATACCTTCACTTACAGCGAAGATCAGGCGTTGACCCCGTACTTCAAACTGGCTTACGTTTACGACGACTCCAACAACGATGCTGACGTAAACGGCGACTCTATCGACAACGGCGTAGAAGGTTCTGCGGTACGTGTTGGTCTGGGTACTCAGTTCAGCTTCACGAAGAACTTCAGCGCCTACACCGATGCTAACTACCTCGGCGGCGGTGATGTTGATCAAGACTGGTCTGCAAACGTTGGTGTTAAATATACCTGGTAATCATTTTCTCTCAGGAGAAATAAAGGTAATTTAAACTGAAAAATGCCCGTCAAGGACTTGACGGGCATTATTGCAAGGAATGCATATGTTATCTTTAAGCAAGCCACTACAGGAATTCTACAGACTCGATAAATGCCTTTCTAAGCATGGTACGCGTTTCGAGTTTGTTAATGATAAAGAGATTATCTGTTCACCTGATGAAAGTAATACCCATACCTTTGTTATTTTAGAGGGGGTTGTTTCGTTAGTTCGCGGTGATAAAGTTCTTATTGGTATTGTGCAGGCCCCCTTTATTTTCGGCTTAGCCGATGGTGTGGCGAAAAAAGAGGCACAATATAAATTAATTGCGGAGAGCGGTTGCATCGGTTATCGCCTCTCATCATCACAAACTCTCGCCATCATTGAGCAGAACCAACTGTGGCGTGAAGCCTTCTGTTGGATAGTATGGAAAAGTCAGGTACTGGAACTTCGTGACAAGCAGCTCATTGGTAATAATTCTTACGACCAGATTCGTGCGACGTTAATGACAATGATTGAGTGGGATGAAGAACTTCGCTCACGTATTGGTGTTATGAATTATATTCATCAACGAACGCGCGTATCGCGATCGGTGGTGGCGGAAGTTCTCGCGGCCCTGCGTAAGGGTAATTACATTGAAATGAATAAAGGCAAACTGATCAGTATTAACCGTTTGCCCTCCGAATATTAACAAAAGGTTGCGCCTCGTCTGATATAGCGCGAGGCGCGACGACTCAGGATGCAGGAATAGCAATCGGTTTATTGCCGCTTAGCTCAGTAACCAAATCGTTAATCCCGTCGCTCATATTGGTAAAACGAGTGAGGGGGGAACGGGTTACGACCACAAAAGCGCCAATATTATATTGCGGGATCATCGCCATATAGGTAATAAAACCGCCGCCGCCTCCTGTTTTCTGGATAATGCCAGGACGTCCGTCTTTTGGCGCCATATAGACCCAGCCCAGACCGAGCGCGTCGGCTTTACCCGGTACGTCCATCCCAATGATTTTCTTTAACTGTGTGCGCTGATAAATCAACGTTTGCATACGATCGGCCTGTTGGCTACGGTGATAGAAATCTGACGACAGATACTGTTGCATCCAGCGCATCATATCTCCTGGCGTAGAATAGACCCCACCGCTGCCAATGGCAGCCAGCGTATTATTACAGGGGCTTGCGCCTTTTTCTGCCACCATCAGACGCTTACACTGATCGGGAGAAGGGGTAAACGTGGTGTCTTTCATTCCCAGCGGGCGAGTAATCTTTTCTTCAAACAGTTGCGTATAAGGTTTGCCGGAGGCGGTCGCCAGCGCGTCGGCTAACAGGTCGAACGCCAGATTGGAATAGGCCGCCTGCGAGCCTGGCGCGACTTTTAACGTTGCTGTGGAGAGCCAGTTCCAGCGTTGTTCGCGGGTTGGCCAGACAAATACCGGACGATGCGCCGCGCCGCCGGGCTGTTCTCGCGGAAGCGCGCTGGTGTGGGTCGCTAAGTTGACCAACGTAATCGGCGTGCCTTGATACGTCGGGACATGCGCGCCGGGAGGCGCATATTTGCTGAGAGGATCGTTTAATTTTACCGTTCCCTGATCGAGCAATTTTACCAACATTTCACTGGTCATTAGCTTGGTGAGCGAAGCGATACGAATGACCGAATCAAGCTGTGGACGAACATTATTGCCCGGTCTGGTGTCACCGAAACTACGAAATACGCGTTGATTGCCGTCGATCACCACCAGCGCCATGCCCGTGGCGCCGCTACCATAAAAGATATGCTCGGCATAACGATCAACGATATCAGAGGCAAAAACCGGATCGGCAATCGGCTGAGCCGCCTGGACAGAAGTAAGGGATGCCGCAAACAGCATGGCAGTAAAAAGCAGACTACGTTTCAACGGTGATGTCCATAAGTGAAATAACGGTGGTTATGCGTATTTATACTACCCGGCGGCACATTGCAAAACGTTAAAGAGAAAAAAGTGGGTGAAAAAACGTAACGGCGGGTTTTCGTGATGGAGAATGTTTACTTTTGTGATAGAGCGCTTGTGATAACCTGATAGCGTCAGCCTGCCTGCTTAGGATGAAACTCGTCGAAACAATTCTGTTGAGCAGAAGTGCGAACTAAGCGTCACAACGTAGGTCACAATGCCTGGTTTAGCCCTTTCATTTGCGTGGGCATGGCGTGATATTGCCGTCATCACAGCAGCCGTAATAAAGAGAAGAAGTTAGCAGGAGAGCATGATGTTTAAATCTTTTTTCCCAAAGCCAGGGCCGTTTTTCATGTCGGCGTTTGTTTGGGCGCTGATCGCCGTCATTTTCTGGCAGGCGGGAGGAGGAGATTGGGTGGCGCGACTTGTGGGGGCATCCGATGAAGTGCCTATCAGCGCAGCGCGCTTCTGGTCGCTGGACTATCTGATTTTTTATGCTTATTACCTGATTTGCGTGGGTTTATTTGCAACGTTCTGGTTCATCTATAGCCCGCACCGCTGGCAGTACTGGTCGATACTTGGCACCTCGCTCATTATTTTTGTCACCTGGTTTTTGGTGGAGGTTGGCGTCGCGGTTAACGCCTGGTACGCGCCGTTCTATGATTTGATTCAAACGGCGCTCAGCTCGCCGCACAAGGTCACTCTTGGTCAATTTTATCATGAAGTGGGGGTGTTTCTCGGTATTGCGCTTATCGCCGTGGTGATCGGCGTGCTGAACAACTTCTTTGTCAGCCACTATGTATTTCGCTGGCGTACCGCAATGAATGAGCACTATATGGCGCACTGGCAGTACCTGCGCCATATCGAAGGGGCCGCCCAGCGTGTGCAGGAAGATACCATGCGTTTTGCCTCTACACTGGAGAATATGGGCGTGAGTTTTATCAATGCCATCATGACGCTCATCGCCTTTCTGCCGGTGTTAGTCACCCTGTCAGCGCATGTGCCGAATTTACCCATCGTAGGGCATATCCCTTACGGCCTGGTCATTGCCGCCATAGTCTGGTCATTAATGGGGACGGGCCTGCTGGCGGTCGTCGGGATCAAATTGCCGGGGCTGGAATTTAAAAATCAGCGAGTGGAAGCCGCTTATCGTAAGGAGCTGGTCTACGGTGAAGATGACGCCAGCCGCGCCACGCCGCCCACCGTCCGTGAACTGTTTAGCGCGGTGCGCCATAACTACTTTCGTCTCTACTTTCACTATATGTATTTCAACATCGCGCGCATTCTCTATTTGCAGGTCGATAACGTTTTCGGTTTGTTCCTGCTGTTTCCTTCCATTGTTGCCGGTACGATTACGCTGGGGCTGATGACGCAAATCACCAACGTGTTTGGCCAGGTGCGCGGTTCGTTCCAGTATTTGATTAACTCCTGGACGACTCTGGTGGAGCTGATGTCTATTTATAAACGTTTACGTAGCTTTGAACGCCAGTTGGATGGTCAGCCAGTTCAGGAAGTGACCCACTCTTTTAGCTAATAGAAGGAAACGTTATGTCGGCGGCGTCCCGTCTTTATCCTCTGCCTTTTCTGGCGGTCGCCATATTGGCTGGCTGTAGTAGTCAATCCGGGCAGCCGGTGAGCAAGGGCGAGAAGCCTGTCGACGTGGCAAGCGTAGTACGTCAGAAAATGCCGGCCAGTGTCAAAGACAGAGAGGCCTGGGCGAAAGATATCGCGACAACGTTTAAGAGCCAGGGGCTGGCGCCGACGGTAGAAAATATCTGTTCGGTGCTGGCTGTCGCCCAGCAGGAGTCCGGTTATCAGGCGGATCCTGTCGTGCCGGGGCTAAGTAAAATCGCCTGGCAGGAGATTGATCGCCGCGCTGAACGACTACACATTCCGCTGTTTCTGGTGCACACCGCGCTGAAAATTAACTCCCCCAACGGCAAGAGCTATAGCGAACGCCTGGACACGGTAAAAACCGAAAAACAGCTTAGCGCTATTTTTGACGATTTTATCAATATGGTTCCTATGGGGCAGACGCTATTTGGCTCATATAACCCGGTGCATACGGGCGGCCCGATGCAGGTCAGCATTGCCTTTGCCGAACAGCACGCGAAAGGCTATCCGTGGAAGATGGCGGGTACGGTACGTCAGGAGGTCTTTACGCGCCGTGGCGGATTGTGGTTTGGAACCTACCATTTGCTGAATTACCCGGCGAACTACAGCGCGCCTGTTTTCCGCTTCGCCGACTTCAACGCGGGATGGTACGCCAGCCGTAACGCTGCGTTCCAGAATGCCGTCAGTAAAGCCAGTGGGGTAAAACTGGCGCTGGATGGCGATCTGATTCGTTATAACAGCAAGGAGCCGGGCAAAACAGAGTTAGCGGTGCGCAAACTGGCAGGGCAGTTGGGAATGAGTGAGCGTGAAATTCGCAGCCAACTGGAGAAAGGCGATAGCCTGGCGTTTGAAAAAACGGCGCTCTACAAGAAAGTCTATAAACTGGCCGAGGCCAAAACGGGCAAGACGCTTGCGCGGGAAATGTTGCCCGGTATTCAACTGGAAAGCCCGAAGATCACGCGCAAGCTGACGACCGCCTGGTTTGCTAAACGAGTTGATGAGCGGCGGGCGCGGTGTATGGGGCGATAAATTTCGCGCTGGGATACTTTCTCCAGCGCGCTAAGGTTTATTGGTGACGGTGACGCCAGCGTAAAAACGCGGCGATAACGGCGAAAATGAGGCAGCCCGTGAGGAAGGGCACCAGGCCAAAAATCGTCCCGACGCCCAGCCCAATCTCTACCCGCGGTCGACCTGTATCCTGTACCTGCATCAGATGCTCATAGATGCCCGGCGCATGAACCAGCAGGTTTAAGAGTTGCGCTCCGGCCCAGAAGCAAAACAGTACAAATATGGCGTAAGCAATATTTCCGGGCGTAGAGGAGGTTTCTCGATGCTTCCCGCTGAACAGCGATTTTGAGAGAGTGAAATCAGCCATAAAGACCTCCAGGATGATCGGCTACGATCTGGCGTTATGCCATCGGCTTACTGTGAAGTCTGACAGGTCATTGTGTTTGTCAATATCAGAATCATGGTAATTTCACATACGGAATGTATCCATCGCGTAAATTTTTGTTAGTTGTCACAAAACGATCACTTTTATCAAAATCAATTAACATTTAAGAAATTCCGTATCCCCCACAGACTCGTCCGCCAGAAGTATGCAAAAATACGTTTTTGTTGCTGTTAATACGTCGGAGTCGTTATGCGTTTGCCTGTAAAAATTCGTCGTGACTGGCACTACTATGCCTTCTCTATTGGCCTTATCTTTATTTTGAATGGCGTCGTAGGATTGCTGGGTTTTGAGGCGAAAGGATGGCAAACCTATGGCGTTGGGCTGGTAACGTGGATTATTAGCTTCTGGCTGGCGGGGTTCATCATTCGCCGGCGCGAAGATGATGAGGTAAAAGACGCCCGATAAACGTTGCGCTATCGGGCGTGCGCTATTACATCGTGGTTTTTAAGGCGTTATTCGCCGTATGGCGTTCCAGCGCCAGCTCAATCAGACGGCTGATCAAATCGGTATAGCCCAGTCCGCTCGCCTGCCAGAGTTTTGGATACATACTGATATTGGTAAAACCTGGCAGCGTATTGATCTCGTTAATCACGACCTCATTGTCTGCCGTTAAGAAGACATCGACACGCGCCATACCCGCGCATCCCAGCGTCTGATAAGCCTGGATCGCGATCGCGCGGATCTTGTCATTTACCCCGGAAGGAAGCTGTGCAGGCACGACAACTTGTGCGCCGTTATCATCAATATACTTAGTATCGTAGGCGTAAAATTCGCTATTCAGTACGATTTCGCCGCAGGTACTGGCCTGTGGGTTATCGTTACCTAATACGGCGCATTCGATCTCGCGCCCTTTGATCCCTTGCTCCACCACCACTTTATGATCGAATTCGAAAGCCAGCGCGACCGCCTGCTGATATTGCGCTTCGTTAGCGACTTTACTGACGCCGACCGAAGAGCCCTGATTGGCGGGCTTAACGAACAGCGGCAGTCCCAGACGGGATTCAACCTCGGCAAAACTAAACGCGTGACGATTCGTTCGGGTGAGTGTAATAAACGGGGCGATATTCAGTCCTGCATCGCGTAGCAGTCGTTTGGCGACGTCTTTATCCATGCAGGCTGCGGAGCTCAGCACGTCTGAACCGACAAACGGTAAGTTTGCGACGCGCAGCATCCCCTGCAATGAGCCGTCTTCGCCCAGCGTACCGTGGACGATAGGAAAAATAACATCTACCGTCGGTAGCGGCTGCCCGTTCTGAGCGTTAATCAATTGGTGTTGGTGTTTGCCAGGCACCTGGGCCAGACTGATTGCCGAAGGACGTAGCGCGATATGTGCCGGATCGTCTGCATTCTGCAAATAATTTTCCGCATCGTTAACATGCCATTGTCCTGCCTTATCTATCCCTAACAGCACCACGTCGAAGCGGGTTTTATCGATCGCATCAACGATATTTTTCGCTGATTGCAAAGACACTTCATGTTCCGCCGACTTACCGCCAAATACTATTCCTACCCGCAATTTCGCCATCTTAAAAACCCATTCCATCGAATGCAAAGCGTATACATTACCACGACAAAACGCGGGTTTCGCGGGGTTCTGCCATAATGTTTATGGGATGTGAGAACGGAGGCCGCGTGAGAGGTAAGGGTTTTCTGATTATTGTGCTGTTGGGCGGCATTGGCGGGCTGGGATATCGTTATCTTCCCTCTTATTATAATCCTTTTGCTCCGCTACAACTTGCCGATCCGCCAGGCTGGATCACGACCTTCAAACTACAGCGCCTGACGCCGTCGCAGTGCCGGGAGCTGTTGACGGCGGCCAATCAACAGGGATTAATTTCATCACAACCTGTTGCGGATAGCGCTGGTGAATGTCCCTTGTCCCATGTTGTGCGCGTCAGAGATTTTGGTCAGGTCAAACTGAGCAGCAGTTTTTTAGCCTCCTGCCCGCTGGCGCTGCGCTCCGCGCTGTTTGTCGAACAGCAGGCAAAACCTTTAACAGAAACGTGGATGAAGCGCCGCCTGACCCGCATCGAACATCTGGGCAGCTATGCCTGCCGTAATATTTATCACCGCCCGGATGCGCGTCGCAGTGAACATGCCAGCGCAGAAGCGCTGGATGTCAGCGGGTTTCAGCTATCAGATGGCCGAAAAATCACTGTTCTGCGCGGCTGGGGGCGTCAGGAGACGGGGCCCTGGTTACGCGCTATGTTAAACGCCAGTTGCCATTATTATGGCAATGGGCTCGGGCCTGACTATAACGCTGCTCATGCTAACCATTTTCATCTTGGAATGCGGGGCTACGGCGTGTGTCGTTAAAGCATAAACGTCTGCCTTGCGCGGCTATATAATGTGACATGTTTCACAAAAATGATGAACGGGGAGACAAAATAGCAAAGTGTGACGTATCGCACCTCTGGAACCACCAGGAAAAAGAGAACTTGCTAAGCTAACGCGTATTTTCAGCTACTTACCGTTACGAGTCTTATGGAATCCTGGAAAGTTAATCTAATTTCCGTTTGGTTTGGATGTTTTTTTACCGGGCTGGCAATCAGCCAAATCCTGCCATTCTTACCCCTTTATATTTCCCAGCTTGGCGTCTCTTCCCATGAAGCGTTATCAATGTGGTCCGGGTTAACGTTTAGCATCACGTTTCTTATTTCCGCCATTGTGTCGCCGATGTGGGGTAGTCTCGCCGATCGTAAAGGGCGTAAACTGATGCTATTGCGTGCGTCGCTCGGGATGGCGATAGCTATTCTACTGCAGGCATTTGCGACCCATGTCTGGCAACTTTTCCTGCTGCGCGGAATCATGGGGTTAACGTCAGGCTATATCCCCAATGCCATGGCGCTGGTAGCCTCTCAGGTACCACGCGAACGTAGCGGCTGGGCGCTCAGTACGCTTTCTACCGCGCAGATCAGCGGCGTTATCGGCGGGCCGTTAATGGGCGGCTTTGTCGCGGATCATATCGGGCTGCGGGCGGTATTTCTGATTACCGCCATGCTGTTGGTGGTGAGCTTTCTGGTCACGCTATTTTTAATTAAAGAAGGCGTGCGTCCGGTCATCAGGAAAAGCGAACGCCTGAGCGGTAAAGCCGTTTTTGCGTCGTTACCTTATCCTGCGCTGGTGATCAGTTTGTTTTTTACCACGATGGTCATTCAACTCTGTAATGGTTCCATCAGTCCAATCCTGGCGCTGTTTATCAAATCAATGATGCCGGACAGTAATAACATCGCCTTTCTTAGCGGGTTAATTGCCTCGGTGCCCGGTATCTCCGCGCTTATCTCCGCGCCTCGCCTGGGAAAACTTGGCGACAGAATCGGCACGGAAAGAATTCTGATGGCCACGCTTATCTGCGCAGTGCTGCTTTTCTTCGCGATGTCCTGGGTCACCACGCCGTTCCAGTTGGGGCTGTTGCGTTTCTTGTTGGGCTTTGCCGATGGCGCGATGTTACCCGCCGTACAAACGTTATTGGTGAAATACTCCAGCGACCAAATTACCGGACGTATTTTTGGCTACAACCAGTCATTTATGTATCTGGGCAACGTGGTTGGGCCGTTGATGGGCGCGACGGTATCGGCGATGGCCGGTTTCCGCTGGGTTTTTATCGCTACGGCGGCGATCGTGTTGATCAATATCGGGCAACTGACCCTGGCGTTACGTCGTCGGCGTAACGCGCAAAAAGCGAAAGGCCAATAGCGGTGCATCGTAACGGCGCTTCTGCCGTTACGATATGGTTTAAATTAAAAGATATATTCTTTATCCGTGAAGTTTTTCTATAGATGGCATAACCTTAAATTATGATATAGCGTGATTATTGTTTTTTGATGGTTTATTATCGTCTCGTTTACGGCCTGAGAAACGTTTCGCTGCGGCGACAGTGATAATTATTTGTGTAAAGTTCTTCCTGTATCATAAAAATAGTACTTTCAGCCTCTAGGCAGTGGTTCTTCATAGTGATAACGTCACCCTGGAACTAATAAGGAAATATGGTCATGAAAAATCTCATAGCAGAGTTGTTGCTTAAGCTAGCCCAAAAAGAAGAAGAGTCGAAAGAACTGGTTGCTCAGGTAGAAGCGTTAGAGATTATCGTCACAGCAATGTTACGTAACATGGCGCAAAACGAGCAGGAGATGTTGATACGTCAGGTAGAGGGGGCACTTGAAGGCGTAAAGCCGGATGCCAGCGTTCCTGATCACGATACGGAATTGCTGCGCCAATATGTAAAAAAGTTGCTGAGACACCCCCGGCACTAATCGTATTTTAAAACAATACAGTTGTTATAACGTTACTTTTATGAAATACCATAGCCGCTTCGTTTTTATTTTCTTCTGGGTAATACAGAGCAAAATAAAAACGAAGCGGCTATGGTAATAACAGTGTAACGTTATGCGCTGTTCTTCTGCATCCTGCCAGTGTGACTGTGGATAATCGAATTGCACATTAGCCTACGGTTTGTCAATCAATAAAACATCTATTGCTAACGGTAAGTAATACTTTTACAGCCGGGTGGTATTTTTGCCAGTAACAGCCAGACTTATATAAAGTCCCTGGGATATTTCCCAAAGGGACAACGTGTAATGCGTACACTGACAAAAGGATGGTGCTATGAAAATAACATTACTGGTGACTTTACTTTTTGGCCTGGTCTTTTTAACGACCGTTGGTGCAACCGAAAAACCGTTAACGCCGCAACAGCAGCGCATGACGACCTGTAATCAGCAGGCGACAGCGCAAGCGTTGAAAGGCGATGCGCGTAAAACCTACCTTAGCGACTGCCTGAAAAACAGTCAGTCAGCCCCTGGCGAGAAAAGCCTGACGCCACAACAGCAGAAAATGCGTGAATGCAATGTTCAGGCGACGGAACAATCACTGAAAGGCGATGACCGTAGCAAGTTTATGAGCGCCTGCCTGAAAAAAGCGGCGTAGTGCTATCGGGTGAGTCCTGAAAAACACTCACCCGAAATTTCATACTCCCTCCATGCGCTCTGTTTCTATAATTTGGGAAAATTGTTTCTAAATGTTCCCAAAAATAATGAATGATGAAAATTTTTACCGAAAAGCGGTTGAACAGGCGGTAGCGCCGCCTGACCCTCCTGATGATCGTCAGCGCTCCGGGTTGCGCTTCGCCCGGCGCATCAGGCTACCGCGCGCGGTGGGGTTAGGGGGGATGTTTTTACCGGTGGCCGCCGTGTTAGTGTCGCAACCTGTCTTTGGCGGCTGGTGGCTATTGCTGGTCGGCTGGTCTTTTGTCTGGCCGCATCTGGCGTGGCAGTGGGCGGCGAAAGCCCTTGATCCGCTACGCCAGGAAATTTACAACCTGAAAGTGGATGCGATCCTCTCCGGCATGTGGATCGCGTTGATGGGCGTCAATATGTTGCCTGCCGCCGCGCTGTTTATGATGATGAGCATGAATCTGATGGGCGCTGGCGGGCGGCGGCTATTCACTGTCGGAATGGGCCTTTTGCTGGCGTCATGTCTGGTGACGTTGCAGCTTACCGGGCTACCCGTCGCGATGCGAAGCTCGTCGCTGGAAGTCACGCTCTCTTTGCCCGTCATTATGTTGTATCCGCTTCTGTTCGCCTGGGTAAGTTATCAAACGGCCATTAAATTAGCGGAACATAAGCGACGCTTGCAGGCGATGAGCTCGCGGGATGGCATGACCGGCGTCTATAACCGACGCCACTGGGAAATTTTATTACGTAATGAATTCGATCACAGCCGACGCCACCATCGGGAGGCGACATTGTTGATTATCGACATCGATCATTTTAAGAGCATTAACGACACCTGGGGGCATGATGTTGGGGATGAGGCTATTATTGCCCTGACGCGTCAATTACAGTTAACGCTACGCGGGAGTGATATTATCGGGCGCTTTGGCGGCGACGAATTTGCGGTGATTATGTGCGGAACGCCGGCAGACAGCGCGATTACCGCCATGTCGCGAGTGCATGAACGGCTAAATACCTTACGCTTGCCGGGCGCGCCGCAGGTCATGTTACGTATCAGCGTGGGCGTGGCGCCGTTAACGCCACAAATCGGTCATTATCGGGAATGGTTAAAGTCTGCGGATATGGCGCTTTACAAAGCAAAGAATGCCGGACGTAACCGCACCGAAGTGGCGGCATGACGTCCAGCCGGGCTTCAGGATTTACTGAGCGCCTCTGATTTTTCCATACACTTCGTCATCGCTTCTATTACCGCAGCGCGGAAGCCACGTTCTTCCAGAACGCGTACGGCTTCAATCGTCGTTCCGCCAGGCGAGCACACCATATCTTTCAGTTCGCCGGGATGCTTTCCGGTTTCGAGTACCATTTTCGCCGATCCCATAACGGCCTGCGCGGCGAATTTATAAGACTGAGCGCGAGGCATACCGCCAAGAACGGCTGCGTCCGCCATCGCCTCGATAAACATAAAGACATAGGCCGGCGAAGATCCGCTCACGCCAACCACCGGATGGATCATCGGCTCAGCAATCACCTCCGCCTCGCCAAAGCAGCGGAAAATATTCAGGACATCAGCCGTATCTTCCGGTGTGACCAGCGCGTTGGGCGTGACGGAGGTCATTCCTGCGTTGACCAGCGACGGCGTATTCGGCATAGCGCGAATGATTTTACGGTCGTGTCCCAGCGCGCGCGCAAGCTGATCAAGCGTTACGCCTGCGGCGATAGAGACTACCAGCGAGTCTTTGTTCAGGCTGGAGGAGATTTCACTGAGCACTTTCACCATAATGCCCGGTTTTACCGCGCCGAAAACGATATCCGCGACCTGAGCGACCTCCTGTGCGCTTTGCGCCGCATTAATGCCGTACTGATCATGCAGGGCGGCGACTTTATCGGGGGAGGGGGTGTAGACCCAGATCTGGCCGGGAAGTACCTGACCGCTGGCAATCAGTCCGCCAAGAATAGCCTTGCCCATATTACCGCAGCCAATAAAACCGATTTTCTTCTCCATCTCGTCACTCCCTATGTTTGTGTGTTATGGGGAATGGTTAGCTTAACGCGGATTGAAAACGGGCAGAAGGAGAAACAGCACTTTGATGAAAGACAAAAGCGCGAGACAATAAAAGATTGTATATCGTACGGGAGACATTATGACCATCTGGGTGGATGCGGATGCGTGTCCGAATGTCATTAAAGAAATTTTGTACCGCGCCGCCGAGCGGATGCAGTTGCCGCTTATTCTGGTTGCCAATCAGGCCTTGCGCGTGCCGCCTTCGCGTTTTATCCGCACGCTCCGCGTGGCCGCCGGGTTTGACGTGGCGGATAACGAAATTGTGCGTCAATGCGAAGCGGGCGATCTGGTGATTACCGCGGATATTCCGTTGGCGGCTGAAGTGCTGGAAAAAGGCGCTGCGGCTCTTAATCCCCGGGGAGAACGCTATAGCGACGCCACGATTCGCGAACGTCTGACGATGCGTGACTTTATGGACACGCTACGCGCCAGCGGCGTACAAACGGGGGGACCAAACACTCTCTCGCCGCGCGATCGTCAGCATTTTGCCGCCGAGCTGGATAAGTGGTGGCTGGAAAGCCAGCGTAAAAAATAAATCCTGTAATGAAAAATTTACAGTTTATTCATTTCTGATTCTTGCTATAGTACTAATATTGTGACTTTAGTATCTTTGTGTAAATTATTATTTACATTTATGCGTTGTACTAGTTAGATGATATGATTATAACATTGCTGATATCAAATCCTGCGTATGCGCAGCTCCTGGGGGAACGCCTGCTATGATGCAACCTCTTTATCTTGTTGGCCCGCGGGGCTGTGGGAAAACCACCATCGGTATGGCGCTGGCGCAGGCAACCGGTTTTCGGTTTGCAGATACCGACCGCTGGCTGCAATCGCACGTGCAGATGAGCGTCGCTGATATCGTTGAAAAAGAAGGCTGGGGAGGGTTCCGCGCCCGGGAAACCGCGGCCCTGGAGGCGGTAAGCGCGCCTTCGACTGTCGTGGCGACGGGGGGCGGTATTATTCTCACGGAGTATAACCGACGTTATATGCACCGTGTTGGCGTAGTGATTTATCTGTGCGCGCCGGTATCCACGCTGGTTAACCGGCTTGAGGCTGAACCTGAAGCGGATCTGCGCCCGACCCTCACCGGCAAGCCGTTGAGCGAAGAGGTTCGGGAAGTGCTTGAGCAGCGTGACGCGTTGTATCGCGAAACGGCGCATTACATTATTGACGCGACGAAAGCGCCGGCCCAGGTCGTTTCTGAAATTATTGCGGCGCTGCCGCCGTCGACGCAACGGTTACAGGGAGATGTCTATACTTAACGCTCACCCAGAATAAAGGAAACGCTATGCCAACCAGACCACCTTATCCGCGGGAAGCTTATATCGTCACCATTGAAAAAGGCACGCCGGGCCAGACGGTGACGTGGTATCAGCTACGGGCTGACCATCCGAAACCTGATTCGCTCATCAGCGAGCATCCGACCGCAGAAGAAGCGATGGATGCGAAAAAACGTTACGAAGATCCGGATAAATCATAGACGCATGAACCACTCGGAAGGGATTCTGAGTACCCCTAAATTGTATCTCCATCACATTCTTGAAACATTTATACTGGCAACTAAAACCGTAAATTAAGCGATAACAATACAATATTGGAGTTATTTGGAATCTTTACACAATACGTTGCTCATCTGCTGCTACGCTTTCTGAGATTTGTAGGGCAGGTAGCGCGGTGAGCGTGTGAATATTTGCCCGGGAATTACGACGAAGTAATAAGGTGGAATAAAAATGAGTGCGTCGTTGGCAATCCTCACAATCGGCGTTGTGCCAATGAGCGAAGTGTTACCGCTTCTGACGGAATACATCGACGAACAACACATCACCCATCATAGCCTGCTGGGAAAAATGAGCCGGGAAGACGTTATGGCGGATTACGCTGTAGAGCCTGGCGACGATCCGCTTTTGACGTTGCTGAATGATAACCAGATAGCCCATGTTTCCCGCCAGAAAGTGGAGCGAGATTTACAAAGCGTTGTCGAGGTGCTGGATAACCAGGGTTATGACGTCATTATACTGATGAGCACCGCGGCGATTAAAAGTATGGCAGCCCGTAATTCTATTTTGCTTGAACCGCTGCGTATTATTCCACCGCTTGTCGCCTCTATTGTGGATGGGCATCAGGTGGGCGTGATTGTGCCTGTTGCAGAACTTCTGGCGGCCCAGGAGAAAAAATGGCAGGTATTGCAAATGCCGCCGGTGTATTCGCTGGCGAATCCGGTTCACGGTTCTGAGCAACAGTTAATTGATGCCGGGCAGGCGCTACTGGATCAAGGCGCGGACGTCATTATGCTGGATTGTCTGGGTTTTCATCAGCGTCATCGGGATATTTTACAGCAGGCGCTGGATGTGCCGGTTTTACTCTCTAATGTTTTGATTGCGCGGTTAGCTTCAGAACTGCTTGTCTAATTTTACGTGACAGGCCGAACGTCAGGACTCTATATTGGGTGTTAATTTAATAATGAGACGGGGCCTGATTATGCTACAAAGCAATGAATACTTTTCCGGGAAAGTGAAGTCTATTGGATTTACCAGCAGTAGCACCGGCCGGGCCAGCGTTGGTGTGATGGCGGAAGGGGAGTATACCTTTGGCACCGCCGAACCCGAAGAGATGACGGTTGTGAGCGGCGCGTTGAAGGTACTGTTGCCGGGAACTGTCGAATGGAAAGTGTATACAGCCGGTGAGGTGTTTAACGTGCCTGGCCACAGTGAGTTTCATCTACAGGTTGCTGAGCCCACCTCGTATCTGTGCCGCTATTTGTAACGGTGAGTCCCCTCTCCGGCGGAGAGGGACCCTCTGGTTAGCGCTGCGCTTCGCCGCCTAATCCTTCCACCAGGCTTTGAATCAGCGCCGCCAGCTCTCCGGTCATCAGGATAAAGTCCGCGTCAAAACGTTGGGCAAAATCTTCCCGGTCGATATCTTCGTTCTGATCGCGCAGCTCATCGCAGAATTTCAGACGCTTAATGGAGCCGTCGTCGCACATGACGAATTGAATACGCTGCTGCCAGTCGAGCGCCAGCTTCGTGACCACTTTACCCGCTTCAATATGAACGGCGATCTCGTCGCTGACCAGATCCTGCTTTTTCGCGCGGATCACGCCGCCATCTTCCAGCATCGCTTTCAATTCGGCTTCGTCCAGCAACTGGAAACCCTGAGCGACCGTACCGGAGCGCACCCACTCGGTGAGCGTCAGCTCAATCGGATTTTCCAGCGCCAGCGGGACGACCGGCAGCGAGCCAAGACTTTTACGCAGTAGCGCCAAAGTATCTTCCGCTTTTTTCGCGCTGGCGCAGTCAACCATAATCAGGCCGTTAACGGTATCAATCCACATCATTGTCTGACTGAAGCGGCTAAACGCGCGCGGCAGCAACGAATGCAACACTTCATCCTTCAGGGAATCTTTTTCCGTCTTCTTCAGCTTGCGTCCCTGATCGGCTTCCAGTTTCTGGATTTTCGCCTCCAGTGCCTGTTTGATCACTGGCGATGGCAGGATTTTCTCTTCTTTGCGCGCGCAAATAATAATTTGGCCATTGGCGGTGTGCGTTAACGCATCGCTGTGAGAGCCCATCGGCGGAACCCAGCCCATTTTGGCCATATCCTGGCTACCGCATGGGGTAAACGTCATTGAGGCGAGCTGTTTCTCCATCTCTTCGGCGCGTAATGTGATATCGCGGCTAAGACGGTAAACCATTAAATTTTTGAACCACAGCATGATAATTTCCACGGCCTTGTCGTTAAATCCAGGCGGTATAGTAACGAATTGTCGGCAGGCTTGCATTGTCAATCAGAACGGTGAATTCTACCCTGTTGATATTCCCAAAAAATGAGGAGCGGTATGTGCGTATTGGTATCGATTTAGGCGGCACAAAAACGGAAGTCATTGCGCTTGATGATGCAGGAGAGCAGCGGTTTCGCCATCGTCTGCCTACGCCGCGGGAGGATTATCAGCAAACGATAGAAACCATCGCTACGCTGGTCGACATGGCGGAACAGGCGACCGGCCAGACCGGTAGCGTTGGCATTGGCATTCCCGGTTCTCTCTCGCCTTACACCGGCGTGGTAAAAAACGCTAACTCTACGTGGCTTAACGGCCAGCCGTTCGATAGCGATGTGAGCCGTCGTCTGAAGCGTGAAGTGCGGTTAGCCAACGATGCCAATTGCCTGGCGGTATCAGAGGCGGTAGATGGCGCGGCGGCGGGGGCGCAAACGGTATTTGCAGTGATTATCGGTACCGGGTGCGGCGCGGGCGTAGCGCTAAATGGCCGGGTGCACATCGGCGGCAACGGTACGGCAGGTGAATGGGGCCACAATCCGTTGCCGTGGATGGATGACGATGAGTTGCGTTACTGCGAAGAAATTCCCTGTTATTGCGGTAAACAAGGCTGTATCGAAACCTTTATTTCCGGTACGGGATTTGCCACGGATTACCAGCGTTTGAGCGGTAAAGCGCTAAAAGGCGATGAGATTATTCGTCTGGTCGACGCGCAGGACGCCGTGGCGGAACTGGCGTTAAGCCGTTATGAGCTGCGGCTGGCGAAAGCATTATCCCATGTCGTGAATATTCTGGATCCGGATGTCATTGTGCTGGGCGGCGGTATGAGCAATGTTGAGCGCCTGTACAAGACGGTTCCGTCGCTGATGAAATCGTTTGTTTTTGGCGGCGAGTGCGAGACGCCGGTACGTAAGGCGCGGCATGGCGATTCGAGCGGCGTGCGCGGCGCGGCCTGGCTGTGGCCGCTGGCGTAACGTTTTTAGCCGGATGGCGCGTCATCCGGCAACCGGCGTGACCGATAGCTGCTTGTGTTTTAGACGTCCGTATACCAGCAACGACGACATGGCGGAAAACGAGAGCAGGGCGGCGGGAAGCGCCACATAGTGGTAGGTAAAACCTAGTGTCAGCATTAGCCCGCCGCACCAGGCGCCAATCGCGCTACCGAGATTAAACGCGATTTGCCCTCCCGCCGCGCCCAGCAGTTCGCCGCCTTTGGCGTTTTGCAGCAGCAGGATTTGCAGCGGCGCAGAGAGCGCAAACAGACCAGCGCAGCAGATAAACGCGAAAGTCAGCGATGCCGTTTTGTATCCGCTGAAGAAAAAGAGCGCCATGAGAGAGAGCACGATAACGAGGTCAGTCACTACCGCGATGCGCAGCGGCGTATATCTGCCGGAGAGTTTGCCGCTTAACAGATTGCCTAACACCATCCCCAGCCCGACCAGCATCATAATAAACGTCATGCTCGTCTCCGAAAAACCGGAGATGTACATCATAAATGGCTTGATATAGCTGAACCAGGCAAAAACGCCCGCATTGCCGAACATCGTGGCGGCGAAAATGAGCCACGGCGCAGGACTACGCAAGAAGTGGAACTGCTCGCGCAGGCTGCCTTGGGCTTTGTCACGGATATCCGGCACCCAGAAGAAAATCGCGGTGAGCACGGCGATGTTGAAAACCGCGATCAATAAAAAGGTGTAGCGCCAGCTAAATTCCTGGCTCAGGTAAGTGCCGACCGGAATGCCCACCAGATTCGCCACCGTCATCCCTGAAACCATACCCGCGACGGCGGCGGTGACTTTCCCGGGGCGGATAATCTTTGACAGGACAATGGCGCCGACGCCAAAAAAGGCGCCGTGCGGAAAGCCGGAAACCAGTCTGCCGACGGCGAGCATCAGATATGACGAGGAAAAGGTAAATATGGCATTGCCCATCACGCACAGCATGACCAGAAACAGCAATATATGTTTAAGCGAAAAGCGGCTGGAAAAGAGCGCCATAATGGGAGCGCCCAGCACGACGCCGAAGGCGTAAAACGAGATCATATGCCCGGCGGCGGGAATCGTTATTCCGACATCGCGTGCCAGCTCCGTCAGCACGCCCATAATGCCAAACTCGGCCATCCCCAGGCCGAACGTACCCAGCGCCAAAGAAAAAATAACTTTTTTCATACCACCTGCCGAAAATAAAGGCGCATGTTGCGCGCTGTGCTGTGAATTGTCACAGCCAATCAACATATAGCTTGCAGATAAGCGCGAGGTAATACCATTCCTTATCCGTTTTTGTGTATTCATTATTGTGCTATGTCATGACGGTATGTTGTGCCCAGGATGACACTCGCGTTACTCCACGGCAAACGCTTTGTCCAGTTTGCTATAACCAAGCCCATTGATTTTTTTCACTTTTATCTGCACGGGGATACGTTCTTTCATGGCTTCCACGTGGCTAATCACACCGATGGTCTTCCCGCTGGCATTCAGCGCGTCGAGCGCATCCAGCGCGGCGTCCAGCGTTTCGCTATCAAGCGTGCCGAAGCCTTCGTCGAGGAACAAAGAATCAATGCGCGTTTTATGGCTGACCAAATCTGATAACGCCAGCGCCAGCGCCAGGCTGACCAGGAAACTTTCGCCGCCTGATAACGTTCGCGTATCGCGCACGGCGTCGGCCTGCCAGGTATCGACAACCTCCAGTTCCAGCGCGTCGCTGGCTTTGCGCTGCAATAAATAGCGGCCATGCAGGCGGGTGAGCTGATGATTCGCCAGCCAGACCAGATTATCCAGCGTCAGTCCCTGGGCGAATTTGCGGAACTTATCACCTTCTTTAGATCCGATCAGCGCATTGAGATAGCCCCAGTCTTCCACTTGCTGAGAGGCTTGCTTCATTTCCGCCATCAGCGCGCGTTGGCGCTGCCGATTATCTGCATCCTGTTTAATTTGCTGGCGGATTTCCCCCTGGCGTGTCGTGTTCTCGCGCAGTTGTTGCGCCAACTGCGTCAGCCGCTGCGCGAGCTGCTCCGCCGTACACGTTGGGTCCAGACCGGCGGGCGGCTGTTGCTGATGGTCAGCCAGCGCCTGCGCGGACTGCGCGCTTAACGCCTTCGCTTGTTGTAGCTGACTTTCCAGCGTTTGTTGTTGTTTTTCCAGACGGGTCACGGTCTCTTCATCCAACAACGCCGCCAGGAACGTTGCCTGGCTGTCAAACGGGCTATTTTTTAACGCCGCATCAAAGTGCTCTATCGCCTCGGCGGCGCGCTGCTGTTCCTGCGTCGTCTGTTCCTGCAGGGTTTGCAACTGGCTTTGTAATGACACGCACTCATCATGCGCCTGCCGCCAGTTATCCAGCGGCACGTCGTCGTCGGAATCCGCGGTATCCGTTTGCGGTAGCGTCTCCAGCAACGGGGCAAGCCTGTCGATCTGCGTTTGCAAATCCGCGAACTCTGTCTGACGCTGTTGCCATATTTTCGCTTCGTCGGCGCGCTCATTCAGCCATGCGGCCTCGTCTTCTGGCGCAGGAAGGGAAAGCTTATACTGCGCCAAATCAGCCGTCAGCGACGCCTGACGCTGCGCAATCTGCGCGGTAAAGCGCGCTACCTGTTCAGTATGCGCCGCGATTTGCGTTTGTAGAGCATGACGCTGGCTGAGCTGATCCAACTGTTGCTCATGCTCTTCCGCGGCGGTCAGCCAGCCAGCGAGGTTTTCTTGCGGCTGGAGCTGAACGTTCAGCGTAGCGCACAGCGTTTGCCATTCCTCAGTAAGCGCTTGCTCCTCCTGCAACAACGACTGCGCCTCGCTTTCATCCCGCTGTAATTGTTGCGTTAAGGCATCTAACTGTCCTCGCAGCGCCGCGCCTTCTTCCGCCAGCGTTTTGACCTCTTTTTCCAGCGCGTCGCGGCGGGTTTGATTCGCGCTCAGCTCCAGCGCCTGATAGGCGGCGATGGCGGGGTGTGTCGTCGAGCCGCAAAGCGGGCACGGCTGGCCGGACTGTAAGTGCGCCCGCTGGCTTTCCAGATCTTTGATGCGCGCCTCCTGCTCGCAAATAGTGCGAACGTCCGCAAGCTCCTGCGCTTTAGTCTTATAACTCAGGCGTTTATCCGCCAGACGTTGGGTGTATTGCGTCTGCTCCTGATGATGACGCGCGATAGCTGCCTGTAGCTGCGCCTGACGCTTTTGTTTCGGGATAATTTGCCCCTGAAGCGCGGCGAGACGATGGCGTAGCGGACGCTGTCGGGTATGCAATGCTCTGGCTTCCGCCAGCGCCTGTGGCGTGAGGTCGAGCGTGAGCGGCGGTAGCGCATCACGCTGACGCGTATCGCTCAGCAACTGCTGTTGCCATTGGCTCAGTTGCGCCCGATCGTGGGATTGTTGTGTTAATAATGCTCGCCACCCCGCCAGTTCGCTGCGCCAGACGCGGATGCCGTCGTGTTCCGCCAGCCATGTCTTCAATCGCTGCCCTGTGGCGTTCAGTTGCGTGAATTGTCGATGCGCGCAGGCGCGGATACGCTGGCGCAGGCGATACGCGCTTTGTAAGCGAGCATTCACTTCATCACTGTGCTGGCGAACACGCTCAACGGCACGGGTTTGTTCCTGAATGCGCTCCCAATGCGGGCGCAACTGGCGAGCGGGTTGCGCCAGAGTCAACGCCGCGAGCTGCGGCTGCGCTTTTTCTCGCGCCTCTTGCGCCGCGTACAGCGCCTGCTGTCGGGCGTGTAATTCAGTGTGGAGCTCGTTTTTTCGGGTCAGCCAGTGAAGGTGCTGCTGCTGTCCCTGCTGGTCGGCCAGCAGGCGTTTCTCTTCGTCAGTAAGCGCCTGCAAACTGGCTTCCAGTTGCTGTAACTGTTCGTCCGCCAATAGGGCGACGCCGCTGGCCTGCGCTTGTAACTTTTCCAGTTCGAGACGGGCTGATTTATGTTTTTCAAATACCTGTGCGGAGATCTGCCCGTAAATCTCAGTGCCGGTGAGCTCCTCCAGAAGCTCTGCGCGCTCTTTCGCTTTGGCATTAAGAAAGGCGGCGAACTGCCCCTGCGATAACAACATCGAACGGGTGAAGCGCCCGTAGTCCAGCCCGGTCAACGTGGCGATCATCTCCAGTTTATCCTTTACCTTATCGGCAAAGATCTTTCCGTCTGAACACCGCGCCAGCTCTACGCGTGGGGCCTGGAGATTGCCGTCAGGCTGATTTCGGGCTCGGTTCTGGCTCCAGAACGCGCGCCAGGCTTCGCCTTTTACCTCAAACTCCACTTCGGCCAGACATTCCGCCGTATCGCGTGTCATCAAATCGTTTTGCGACTGCGATACCGTATTCAGGCGCGGCGTTTCGTGGTACAGCGCCAGGCAGATGGCGTCAAGCAAGGTGGTTTTTCCCGCGCCGGTCGGGCCGGTAATGGCGAATAACCCGTTACTGGCAAACGGTTCGGCGGTAAAGTCGACCTTCCATTCTCCTTTCAGCGAGTTCAGGTTTTTCAGACGCAAACTGAGAATTTTCATGCCTCGTGCTCCTCATTCAACGCGTAGAGCGTGCTGAAAAAGAGCTGATTCAGGCGCTCGCGCTGCGGGGTATCTAACGCTTCCAGCGCCAGACGCCGCGCAAAAACCTCTTCCACGCTAAGCTCGCTTAATGTTTCCCGCCGTTCGTTCGCCAGCGAGCGCTCACGCTGTTCGCGGCTACGGCGCACCAGTAATACCTCTACGGGTAGCGACTCCGTTAGCGTCTGTATTCTGCGCTGGATATCGTGCAGATAATCATCGGTGGTGATTTCAATATCCAGCCAGACGGGGGGCGATTGCTCAACGCCGCGCCACTGCTCAAGCTGTTCGGTAATTGACGCCAGGTCGCCTTTTAAAACCGCCAACGGTTGAGTCACGGGGACAGCCAGACTTTCGGTACTTTGCCATTTTCCCTGCTCGAAGGTCACCAGATGCACGCATTTGCTTTTGCCGCACTCATCAAAGCTGAGGGCGATGGGCGAGCCGCAATAGCGGATATGCTCTGTGCCGCCGACACATTGCGCGCGGTGAATGTGTCCTAATGCGATATAATCCGCTGGGGGGAAATGCTGCGCCGGAAAGGCATCCAGCGTACCGATATAAATGTCGCGAACCGCATCGCTTTTGCTGGCGCCGACGGTGGTTAAATGTCCCGTCGCGATAACCGGCAGCTTTCGTTCGCCGCGTAGCAGGCACGCTTCCTGATACTGCTGTTGATAATAATCGGCAATCGCATGAAGAAGTTGCTGCTGTTTCTCGCTGCCGGATAACCCCGCCTGACTGGTAATAATGTCGCGCGGGCGCAAAAAGGGAATGGGGCACAGTACGGCGCCCGGAGAACCGTCGCGACGATGAAGTAGCCGCGGCGCATAGCCCGCGCTGGCGATCACGGTTGTATTGAGAAACGCCAGAATGTCGCGCGACTCGTTTAGCGTGGCGACGGAATCATGATTACCGGCCAGCACCACCAGATGACAGCCCGTTTGCTGTAAATTAACGACGAAACGGTTATAAAGTTCTCGGGCATAGCTTGGCGGCGAACCGGTATCAAAAATATCGCCAGCGACAATAATGGCATCCACCTGATGGGCCTGCGCGGTCTCCAGCAGCCAGTCCAGAAAAGCCTGATGCTCCGCGGCGCGGCTTTTACTGTAGAAATTTTGTCCCAGATGCCAGTCAGAGGTGTGGAGGATGCGCATAATTGTTCCATGCAAAAAAAGCGTGAACGGGATTATACACGTCATCCCCTCCATTTTTGGGCGCAATTTACCGCCGGTACACGGTAATGCACGGTTTCACCGGTGTCATAAATCATCAACATGCTGTCAATGCCGCCTTTTTTTTTCATAAATCTGTCATAAATCTGACGCATAATGGCGCGGCATTGATAACTAACGACTAACAGGGCAAATTATGGCGAGACGTATTCTGGTCGTAGAAGATGAGGCGCCGATCCGTGAAATGGTGTGCTTCGTGCTCGAACAAAATGGCTTTCAGCCCGTAGAAGCCGAAGATTACGACAGTGCGGTGAATAAACTTAATGAACCCTGGCCGGATCTCATCCTTCTTGACTGGATGTTGCCCGGCGGGTCAGGGTTACAGTTTATTAAACATCTCAAACGTGAGGCCATGACCCGGGATATTCCTGTGGTTATGCTGACCTCAAGAGGTGAGGAAGAAGATCGTGTGCGCGGGCTGGAAACCGGCGCTGACGATTACATTACCAAGCCGTTTTCCCCCAAAGAGTTGGTGGCGCGCATTAAAGCCGTTATGCGGCGCATCTCGCCGATGGCGGTCGAAGAGGTGATCGAGATGCAGGGACTGAGCCTTGATCCAGGCTCTCACCGCGTGATGACCGGCGACAGCCCGCTGGATATGGGGCCGACCGAATTTAAATTACTCCATTTCTTTATGACGCACCCGGAACGGGTTTACAGTCGCGAGCAGCTACTCAATCATGTCTGGGGCACCAATGTGTACGTTGAAGACCGGACGGTCGACGTGCATATTCGCCGTTTGCGTAAGGCGCTGGAGCACAGCGGCCACGACCGGATGGTGCAAACGGTACGCGGGACAGGGTATCGTTTTTCGACCCGCTTTTAATGCCTTTTCCGCCAGTAGAACACAGGTTTCTGGCGGAGAAGGCTTTCCATTCTTGAGGGAGTATGACGCGTGCTGGAACGGCTGTCATGGAAAAGGCTGGTGCTGGAGCTGGTGCTCTGTTGCATCCCCGCACTTATCCTTAGCGCTTTTTTTGGTTATCTGCCGTGGTTTTTACTGGCGGCGGTGACGGGACTGCTTATCTGGCATTTCTGGAATTTATTACGCCTCTCCTGGTGGCTTTGGGTCGACAGAAGTATGACGCCGCCGCCGGGACGGGGAAGTTGGGAACCGCTGTTATACGGTTTACACCAGATGCAGTTGCGAAATAAGAAGCGTCGCCGCGAGCTGGGGAACCTGATTAAACGTTTTCGCAGCGGCGCGGAGTCGCTGCCTGATGCCGTGGTACTGACCACAGAAGAGGGCGGCATTTTTTGGTGTAACGGTTTGGCGCAACAGATACTGGGGCTACGCTGGCCGGATGACAACGGGCAGAATATTCTCAATCTACTGCGTTATCCGGAGTTTACCCAGTATTTAAAAACGCGTGATTTCACCCGTCCGCTTCATTTGGTGCTCAATACCGGGCGGCATCTGGAGATCCGCGTCATGCCTTATACCGATAAACAACTCCTGATGGTGGCGCGCGATGTGACGCAAATGCATCAGCTTGAAGGCGCCAGACGTAACTTTTTCGCCAACGTTAGCCATGAGTTGCGTACGCCCTTGACGGTATTGCAAGGCTATCTGGAAATGATGCAGGAACAGGCGCTGGAAGGGGCGACGCGAGAGAAAGCGCTGCATACGATGCGCGAGCAAACGTATCGTATGGAAGGGCTGGTAAAACAACTGCTTACGCTGTCTAAAATTGAGGCGGCCCCGGCGCTGTTATTAAATGAAAAAGTGGATGTACCGATGATGCTGCGGGTCGTGGAGCGTGAAGCGCAGACGCTCAGCCAGCAGAAACATACCTTTACGTTTGAGGTCGACGATAGTCTTAGCGTTCTGGGCAATGAAGAGCAGCTACGTAGCGCGATCTCAAACCTGGTGTATAACGCGGTAAACCATACGCCGGCGGGAACGCATATTACGGTGAGCTGGCGACATGCCGCGCATGGCGCTGAATTTTGCATTCAAGATAACGGTCCGGGGATTGCTGCCGAGCATATTCCTCGTCTGACCGAACGCTTCTACCGCGTCGATAAAGCGCGTTCGCGGCAAACGGGCGGCAGCGGCCTGGGATTGGCGATTGTGAAACATGCGTTGAATCACCATGAAAGCCGCCTTGAAATCGACAGTTCGCCTGGCAAAGGAACGCGATTTAGCTTTGTGCTGCCGGAACGTTTAATTGCCAAAAATAGTGATTAATTGCCTTTCGTAAGTATAACTTTCCATAAGCCAGCGGATGCTGGCTTATTTTCTTTGCAGTTAAGGCGGGCTCGTTGAAACATTCAACGTTTGGTGATTTTTTGTTCGCATGATTAGCCATAACTTTTTCATGAGAATGGTGTTTTATTCTGGCTGTAAATTTCATATCGCTATATTCATCTGGTTTTTAGATCCCACCTTGCTTTAAAACGTTATAAGCGTTTAAATTGCGCTTCAGGTGCTGTCATTACGACTGCATTTGCGCGGTAAATCGAAAAACAATTCTTCGCCGCATCGGTCCGGGAGCTTTTCCCGCTGAAATTGATAAAAAACGCCGCTTTATAATCCTCCGGGAAAGGCAAAAATTTTAATGTTTACAACATCACCATCCACAGGCAGTAAGACTTTATGACCCATCAGTTAAAATCGCGCGATATCATCGCCCTGGGCTTTATGACATTTGCGCTGTTCGTTGGCGCAGGCAATATTATCTTTCCTCCTATGGTCGGTTTGCAGGCGGGTGAACACGTCTGGACAGCCGCTATTGGCTTTCTGATTACCGCCGTAGGGCTACCGGTTCTTACTGTTGTGGCGCTGGCGAAAGTCGGCGGCGGCGTAGACAGCCTCAGTACGCCGATTGGTAAAGTGGCGGGACTCCTGCTGGCGACCGTTTGCTATCTGGCCGTCGGACCGTTATTTGCGACGCCGCGTACCGCGACGGTGTCGTTTGAGGTCGGTATCGCTCCGTTGACCGGCGATTCTGCAATGCCGTTGCTGATTTACAGCGTGGTCTATTTCGCTATCGTTATTCTGGTTTCCCTCTATCCGGGTAAGCTGCTGGATACGGTGGGGAATTTCCTGGCGCCGTTGAAAATTATTGCGCTGGTCATCCTTTCCGTAGCGGCTATCGTTTGGCCTGCCGGTCCAATCAGCAACGCCCTGGACGCTTATCAGAATGCGGCCTTTTCTAACGGATTTGTGAACGGCTATCTGACGATGGATACGCTGGGCGCGATGGTGTTTGGTATCGTTATTGTGAACGCGGCGCGTTCTCGCGGCGTGACCGAAGCGCGCCTGTTGACGCGTTATACGGTCTGGGCCGGCCTGATGGCGGGTGTGGGGCTGACGCTGCTTTACCTTGCCTTGTTCCGCTTAGGTTCTGATAGCGCGACGCTGGTCGATCAGTCAGCGAACGGTGCGGCGATTCTTCATGCCTACGTTCAGCATACCTTTGGCGGCGCGGGAAGCTTCCTGCTGGCGGCGCTGATCTTTATCGCGTGTCTGGTGACGGCGGTGGGGCTGACCTGCGCCTGCGCTGAGTTTTTCGCGCAGTATATTCCGCTGTCTTACCGCACGCTGGTCTTTATTCTCGGCGGCTTCTCTATGGTGGTGTCAAACCTCGGACTGAGCCATCTGATTCAAATCTCCATTCCGGTGCTGACGGCCATCTATCCGCCGTGTATCGCACTGGTTGTATTAAGTTTTACCCGCTCATGGTGGCATAATTCCACCCGCATCATCGCGCCGGCCATGTTTATCAGTCTGCTTTTTGGTATCCTTGACGGCATCAAAGCATCTGCCTTTGGCGATATGCTGCCAGCCTGGAGTCAGCGTTTACCGCTGGCGGAACAGGGACTGGCGTGGTTGATGCCAACGGTGGTGATGGTGATCCTGGCGATTATCTGGGATCGCGCGGCGGGTCGGCAGGTGACCTCCAGCGCTCACTAAAATCGCTGACATATGTGTACACCACGGGGCTTAACGCCCCGTGGTTTTTTATTGTGTTGATAGGTCAGAAATTGATGGAAAGCAATAATAAGCTAAAGCGTGGGCTGAGCACCCGGCACATTCGCTTTATGGCATTAGGTTCGGCAATCGGCACCGGCCTGTTTTACGGCTCGGCGGACGCCATCAAAATGGCGGGGCCGAGCGTGCTGTTGGCCTATATTATTGGCGGGGTCGCGGCATATATCATTATGCGCGCATTGGGGGAAATGTCCGTTCACAACCCTGCCGCCAGCTCATTTTCGCGCTATGCGCAGGAAAACCTCGGCCCGCTTGCGGGCTACATTACCGGCTGGACCTACTGTTTTGAGATCCTGATCGTCGCCATTGCCGACGTGACCGCGTTCGGCATTTACATGGGAGTCTGGTTCCCCGCCGTGCCGCACTGGATTTGGGTACTTAGCGTGGTGCTGATCATTTGCGCCATCAACCTGATGAGCGTCAAGGTGTTCGGCGAGCTGGAGTTTTGGTTCTCCTTCTTCAAAGTCGCCACCATTATTATCATGATTGTCGCGGGTATCGGCATCATTGTGTGGGGAATTGGCAACGGCGGGCAGCCGACCGGCATTCATAACCTGTGGAGCAACGGCGGCTTCTTCAGCAATGGCTGGCTGGGAATGATCATGTCGCTGCAAATGGTGATGTTCGCTTACGGCGGGATTGAGATTATCGGTATCACCGCCGGGGAAGCGAAAGACCCGGAGAAATCCATTCCGCGCGCTATTAACTCAGTACCGATGCGTATCCTGGTATTTTATGTCGGCACGCTGTTCGTCATTATGTCTATCTATCCGTGGAATCAGGTCGGCACAAACGGCAGTCCATTTGTGCTGACGTTCCAGCATATGGGGATTACCTTTGCCGCCAGCATTCTGAACTTTGTGGTATTGACCGCCTCGCTTTCCGCTATCAATTCTGATGTGTTTGGCGTAGGCCGTATGCTGCATGGTATGGCGGAGCAGGGGAGCGCGCCGAAAGTCTTTGCCAAAACGTCACGCCGTGGTATTCCGTGGGTTACTGTGCTGGTGATGACGATTGCGCTGCTGTTTGCGGTTTACCTGAACTACATCATGCCGGAAAACGTCTTCCTGGTGATTGCTTCGCTGGCGACGTTTGCCACGGTATGGGTATGGATTATGATCCTGCTGTCGCAAATCGCCTTCCGTCGTCGTTTACCGCCGGAAGAGGTAAAAGCGCTGAAATTTAAGGTGCCGGGCGGTGTCGTCACGACGATAGCGGGTCTGATTTTCCTGGTCTTCATTATTGCGCTTATCGGCTACCATCCGGATACCCGCATCTCACTGTATGTGGGCTTCGCCTGGATAGTTCTGCTGTTGATTGGCTGGATATTTAAACGCCGTCGCGACCGTCAATTGGCGCAGGCGTAGTCGTTTTTCTCTGCCTTATCCGGTCTGCAGGCAACGGTAGACCGGATAAGCGGAGCCGCTTCTCCTCCTGGAGCCTCCTCCCCTAATAAACCCCTGGATGATGAGTTATCCTTTAAATCTCTGTGGCAAGGTGGCCCCATTTTCAGTAGAGGGGATACGAGATGTTGAATGCCTGGCACTTACCGGTTGCCCCATTTGTGAAGCAACATAACGATAAATTAACCATTACGCTGTGGCTGAGCGGAGAAAATCCGCCGTCTCGCGTGACGTTGCGCTCAGAATTCGATAATGAAGAAATCTCACTGGCGATGCGCAAACAGCGCCGCCAGCCGCAGCCGGGCGTGACGGCGTGGCGAGCGACGCTCAATATCGCGTTAGGGCAACCCCGTCGCCGTTACAGCTTTAAATTGCTTTGGCACGACCGCCAGCTTTGGTTTACGCCGCAGGGATTTAACCGCTTCCCACCGGCGCGTCTGGAACAATTTGCCGTTGATGTTCCGGACAGCGGCCCGCAGTGGGTCGCCGATCAAATTTTTTATCAGATCTTCCCGGATCGTTTTGCCCGCAGCGCGACGCGTGAAGCCGATCAGGACCGGGTGTACTACCATCATGCCGCAGGTCAGGAGATTGTGCTGCGCGACTGGGACGATCCTTTAACCCCCCAGGCGGGCGGTTCCACCTTTTACGGCGGCTGTCTGAATGGCATTTGTGAGAAGCTGCCGTATCTGAAAACACTGGGCGTCACAGCGCTATATCTGAATCCGGTATTTACCGCGCCGAGCGTCCATAAGTACGATACGGAAGATTATCGTCATGTCGATCCGCAATTTGGCGGCGATCGGGCGCTGCTACGCCTGCGGCGTGAAACCCAGGCGCAGGGCATGAGGCTGGTGCTGGATGGCGTGTTTAACCATAGCGGCGACTCGCATACGTGGTTTGACAGGCATAACCGCAGCACTGGCGGCGCGTGTCATCACCCGGACTCGCCGTGGCGCGACTGGTACTCCTTTTCACCACAAGGCGTGGCGCTGGACTGGCTGGGTTATCCGAGCCTGCCGAAACTCGATTATCAATCAGAAACGCTGGTCGATGAGATCTATCGCGGTGAGGACAGTATCGTTCGTCACTGGCTAAAGGCTCCGTGGAATATGGACGGCTGGCGGCTGGATGTCGTACATATGCTGGGCGAGGCGGGCGGGGCGCGCCATAATTTGCAGCACGTCGCCGGCATTACCCGGGCGGCAAAAGAAGCGCAGCCCGAAGCCTATATTGTGGGGGAACATTTCGGCGATGCGCGGCAGTGGCTACAGGCCGATGCGGAAGATGCCGCCATGAATTATCGCGGCTTCACCTTCCCGCTGTGGGGATTTCTCGCCAATACTGATATCGCTTACGAACCACAGCATATCGATGCCCGGACCTGTATCGCGTGGATGGATAACTACCGCGCCGGGCTGTCACATCAGCAACAACTGCGCATGTTTAATCAACTCGACAGCCATGATACTGCACGCTTTAAAACCCTGCTGGGTAAAGACGCGGCGCGCCTGCCGCTGGCGGTGGTCTGGCTGTTTACCTGGCCCGGCGTGCCATGTATTTATTACGGCGATGAAGTCGGCGTGGACGGTGCAAATGACCCCATGTGCCGCAAACCGTTCCCGTGGGATGAACGCAAGCAGGACGGCAACTTGCTGGCGCTGTACCAGCGTATGGCGAAACTGCGTCAGCGCAGTCTGGCGCTGCGTCGTGGCGGATGCCAGGCGCTGTATGCCGAAGGTGACGTAGTGGTATTCGTGCGAGTTTATCAGCAGCAGCGGGCGCTGGTGGCGATTAACCGGGGCGAGGCCTGTGAAGTGGCGCTGGAAGCGTTGCCGTTGCTGAACGTGGCCGGATGGCAATGTAAAACGGGAAGCGGTGACATCCGCGAGGGAAGACTTAGTTTACCCGCGATTTCCGCGACCGTATGGATGAATCGTTGAGGCGAGGTGGTTCGTAACACCGCACGCATAAAAAAGGCTCGCATTCGCGAGCCTTTTATCAATGCACTGACTTACAGGCTGGAAATGTTCTCAGCCAGGTATTTAGCCACGCCGTCCGGAGAGGCGTTCATGCCTTCTTTGCCTTTTTCCCACTGCGCCGGGCAGACATCGCCGTGCTCTTCGTGGAACTGCAGCGCGTCGACCATACGCAGCATTTCGTCGATGTTACGACCCAGCGGCAGATCGTTTACGACCTGGTGGCGAACAATACCGTTAGCGTCAATCAGGAAAGAGCCGCGCAGCGCAACGCCTTCGTCCGGATGTTCGATACCGTAAGCTTTCTGAATTTCACGCTTCACGTCGGCGACCATTGCGTATTTCACCGGGCCAATGCCGCCTTTATCGACAGGGGTGTTACGCCATGCGTTGTGGACGAACTCAGAGTCGAAAGAAACGCCGACCACTTCAACGCCGCGCTTCTGGAATTCTTCATAACGTTTATCGAAGGCGATCAGCTCAGACGGGCAAACAAAAGTGAAGTCCATCGGCCAGAAGAACAGAACGGTCGTTTTACCATTGGTGTGCTGTTTGAAGTTGAATTTATCAACAATCTCACCGCTACCCAGTACCGCCGCAGCGGTGAAATCCGGGGCCTGACGAGTAACCAGTACCATAATAATTCTCCTGCAATATTAAGGGTTTTAGAACGCAACGCGGGCAGTATAGGGAGGGCGAAGCGACAAAACAATGCGGTCTTGACAATCAATGAGACAGCTTTTGCCTATCGATCGGGTCATTATAAATCGTAATGATGACCCCTTTATGACAGCGAACGATCTTTCTGCCAACGGCGGATCTGACGCACGCCCTCGCTATCAGGCCGTCACAGCGCTTTGCGGGCGGCCTGTGCCATCATACGCGGATAAAAATGCCAGAAGCGCTCTTCTAACGCGTCGTAGTGCGCGTCCAGATCGTACCAGGAATCACGCAAGGCATCCAGCCGGGGACGGCGATTCGCCATGCCATTCAGCACGTTTTGAATGAAATCCATATCGCGATACCGCTCTAACCATTTTTCTGACCAAAGATAATCATTCAGGTTGACAAAGCGCGGCGGGGAGTCGGGCAGAATCGTCGCGACCTGCGCATGGGCGTAGCCGACAAACGCCTGAAGTGGAAAATCAGGAGAGATTTGCGTCCAGTGACGCGATAAAAAATGATCCCACATGACGTCCAGCGTAATGGGCGCCACGCGCCGCGTTTCATGGCGGAACCACTCTCGCGCCTCACGAACTTCCGGCAGGTTGTCGGTCATGACGTCAATACGCCGATGCATATAAATACCCTCTACCACGTCAGGAGGATAATGCGTTGCCGGGTTACCGCGGACAAAATCGGCCAGAAGATTACCGGAAAGCGAGCTGTCGGCAAGGTGCGCCAGATGCAGGTGAGCAAGAAAATTCATTATTGATTCTCTGTCCAAAAAGCGGGTAACGGTTGCAGCGGGAACGCCCCGGCACTAGACTACCCGCCTCTTATTTTAGTCTGAGTCAGAGTCATGCGCGTTACCGATTTTTCCTTTGAACTACCCGAATCCCTGATTGCCCACTACCCACAGCCGGAACGCAGTCGCTGCCGTTTGCTGTCATTAGAGGGGCCGACGGGCGCGCTGACGCACGGTACTTTCACCGATCTGCTCGATAAGCTCAACCCTGGCGATTTGCTGGTCTTCAATAATACCCGCGTGATCCCGGCGCGGCTCTTTGGCCGTAAAGCCAGCGGCGGCAAGATAGAAGTGCTGGTCGAACGTATGCTCGATGATAAACGCATCCTGGCGCATATTCGCGCTTCTAAAGCGCCAAAACCGGGCACGGAACTGCTACTGGGCGACGACGAAAGTATTCACGCGACCATGACTGCGCGTCATGGCGCTCTGTTTGAAGTTGAGTTTAATGACCCGCGTCCGGTGCTGGATATTCTCAACGCCATCGGCCATATGCCGTTGCCGCCGTACATCGACCGTCCGGACGAAGACGCCGACCGCGAACTGTACCAGACGGTCTACAGTGAAAAACCGGGCGCCGTCGCCGCGCCGACCGCAGGGCTGCACTTTGATGAGCCGCTGCTGGCGGCGCTTCGTGAGAAAGGTATCGAAATGGCGTTTGTTACGCTACACGTCGGCGCGGGCACTTTCCAGCCGGTGCGTGTCGATACCATTGAAGATCACATCATGCACTCCGAATATGCTGAGGTGCCGCAAGAGGTGGTCGACGCGGTGCTGGCGGCGAAAGCGCGCGGCAACCGGGTTATTGCCGTCGGCACCACCTCGGTACGCTCACTGGAAAGCGCGGCGCAGGCGGCAAAAAGCGATTTGATAGAGCCGTTCTTCGGCGATACGCAAATCTTTATTTATCCAGGTTATCAATACAAAGTGATTGATGCGCTGATCACCAACTTCCATCTGCCGGAATCGACGTTGATTATGCTGGTTTCCGCATTTGCCGGTTATCAACACACCATGAATGCCTATAAGACTGCGGTAGAACAAAAATATCGCTTTTTTAGCTACGGGGACGCGATGTTTATCACGTACAATCCGCAGGCTATTTCTGAGCGTCCGTAAGAAGGCTATCTCACTTGCCATTTTGACGCCGGGCAGTGCTCGCCATCCTCACGTACTGCGTGTACGCTCCGGTGGTTGTGCGCTGGTCGACCCCAAACTGGCTGCGCCGATGACGCCTTCGGGAATTTATTAGCTATGGAATCATTCCGTAGCGAGTCGTTAAACGTCGGACTGTTTTTCTGACGCAGGAGTGATAATGAAATTTGAGTTAGATACCACCGATGGTCGCGCGCGTCGCGGTCGTCTGGTGTTTGATCGTGGCGTAGTGGAAACGCCAGCCTTTATGCCTGTGGGTACTTACGGTACGGTAAAAGGCATGACGCCGGAAGAAGTGGAAGCGACCGGCGCGCAGATTATTCTCGGCAACACTTTCCACCTGTGGCTGCGCCCGGGTCAGGAGATCATGAAGCTGCATGGCGACCTGCACGATTTTATGCAGTGGAAAGGGCCTATTCTCACCGATTCCGGCGGCTTCCAGGTCTTCAGCCTCGGCGATATTCGTAAGATTACCGAGCAAGGCGTGCACTTCCGTAACCCGATCAACGGCGATCCGATTTTCCTCGATCCGGAAAAGTCGATGGAGATCCAGTACGATCTCGGTTCCGATATCGTGATGATCTTTGATGAATGTACCCCGTACCCGGCAGACTGGGACTATGCTAAACGCTCGATGGAGATGTCGTTGCGTTGGGCGAAGCGTAGCCGCGACCGTTTTGATAGCCTTGGCAATAAGAATGCGCTTTTTGGCATCATTCAGGGCAGCGTTTACGAAGATTTACGCGATATCTCGGTGAAAGGTCTGGTAGAGATTGGCTTTGATGGCTACGCTGTCGGCGGTTTGGCTGTCGGTGAGCCGAAAGCAGATATGCACCGCATTCTGGAGCACGTTTGCCCGCAGATCCCGGCTGACAAACCGCGTTACCTGATGGGCGTGGGTAAACCGGAAGATCTGGTGGAAGGGGTGCGTCGCGGTATTGATATGTTTGACTGTGTCATGCCAACGCGAAATGCCCGCAATGGTCATCTGTTTGTGACCGACGGCGTGGTGAAGATTCGTAATGCAAAGCATAAAAGCGACACCAGCCCGCTTGACGCTGAGTGCGATTGCTACACCTGTCGCAATTATTCACGCGCTTACTTGCATCATCTCGACCGTTGCAACGAAATATTAGGTGCGCGTCTCAATACCATTCATAACTTGCGTTACTACCAGCGTTTGATGGCGGGTTTACGCAAGGCTATTGAAGAGGGTAAATTAGAGAGCTTCGTAACCGAGTTTTACCAACGTCAGGGGCGACCCGTTCCACCTTTGAACGTTGATTAATTTTAATAATGAGGGAATTTGAATGAGCTTTTTTATTTCTGATGCGGTAGCGGCAACAGGTGCTCCAGCGCAGGGCAGCCCGATGTCTCTGATTTTAATGCTGGTGGTGTTTGGTCTGATTTTCTATTTCATGATCCTGCGCCCGCAGCAGAAGCGCACCAAAGAGCACAAAAAGCTGATGGACTCCATTGCGAAAGGTGATGAAGTTCTGACGAATGGCGGTCTGGTCGGTCGAGTGACCAAAGTAGCGGAAGCCGGCTACATTGCCATCGCGCTGAATGACACCACGGAAGTGGTTATCAAACGTGACTTCGTAGCTGCCGTTCTGCCGAAAGGCACCATGAAGGCGCTGTAATATTTCGTTTTCCCAAAGGGAACTGCCGTGTTAAACCGTTATCCTTTGTGGAAGTACATCATGCTGGTCGTCGTGATTATCGTCGGCCTGCTTTACGCACTTCCCAACCTGTATGGTGAGGATCCGGCTGTTCAAATCACTGGCGTGCGCGGCGTCGCCGCCAGTGAGCAAACGCTGATCCAGGTCCAGAAAACGTTACAAGAAGAAAAAATTCCCGCTAAGTCTGTGGCACTGGAAGAGGGCGCTATTCTTGCGCGCTTCGACACCACCGATACCCAGCTACGCGCCCGTGAAGCGCTGATGAGCGTGCTGGGGGATAAATATGTCGTGGCGCTTAACCTTGCGCCGGCTACGCCGCGCTGGTTGGCGGCTATTCACGCCGATCCGATGAAGCTCGGTCTTGATCTGCGCGGCGGCGTTCACTTCCTGATGGAAGTGGATATGGATACCGCGTTAGGTAAACTCCAGGAACAAAATATCGATAGCCTGCGCAGCGATCTGCGTGAAAAAGGCATTCCTTATACCACCGTTCGTAAAGAAAATAATTATGGGTTGAGCATCACGTTCCGTGACAGCAAAGCGCGTGATGAGGCGATCGCCTATCTGACGCCGCGTCATCGTGACCTGGTGATTTCCAGCCAGAGCGGCAATCAACTTCGCGCGGTAATGACCGATGCGCGCCTGAGCGAAGCGCGTGAATACGCCGTTCAGCAGAACATTAATATTCTGCGTAACCGTGTTAACCAACTGGGCGTCGCGGAGCCTGTCGTACAACGCCAGGGCGCAGACCGTATTGTGGTTGAGCTGCCGGGTATCCAGGATACCGCTCGCGCGAAAGAAATTCTCGGCGCGACCGCGACGCTGGAATTCCGTCTGGTGAATACCAACGTTGACCAGGCCGCCGCTGCTGCCGGGCGCGTACCGGGCGATTCCGAAGTGAAACAAACCCGCGAAGGTCAGCCGGTGGTATTGTACAAACGCGTGATCCTCACCGGCGACCATATCACCGACTCGACGTCCAGCCAGGATGAATATAACCAACCGCAGGTTAACATCTCGCTGGATAGCGCAGGCGGCAATATCATGTCTAACTTCACTAAGGACAATATCGGCAAACCGATGGCGACCCTGTTTGTGGAGTATAAAGACAGCGGTAAGAAAGACGCTAACGGTCGCGCCGTACTGGTGAAACAGGAAGAGGTGATTAACATTGCCAACATCCAGTCTCGGCTGGGTAACAGCTTCCGTATTACTGGTATCAGCAACCCGAACGAAGCGCGTCAGCTCTCGTTGCTGCTGCGTGCGGGCGCCCTGATTGCGCCGATTCAGATCGTTGAAGAGCGCACCATTGGCCCGACTTTGGGTATGCAGAACATCAAGCAGGGCCTGGAAGCCTGTCTGGCCGGCCTGGTGGTCTCCATCCTGTTCATGATCTTCTTCTATAAGAAGTTTGGTCTGATTGCGACCAGCGCGTTAGTGGCTAACCTGGTGTTGATTGTCGGTATCATGTCGCTGTTGCCGGGGGCAACGCTCAGTATGCCGGGGATTGCGGGTATCGTGTTAACCCTTGCGGTGGCGGTCGACGCCAACGTTCTGATTAACGAACGTATCAAAGAAGAGTTGAGTAATGGCCGCACGGTACAGCAGGCGATAAACGAAGGCTATGCCGGCGCGTTCAGTTCCATCTTCGATGCGAACATCACGACGCTGATTAAAGTCATCATTCTGTATGCTGTCGGTACCGGGGCAATTAAAGGGTTCGCGATTACGACCGGTATCGGTGTGGCGACGTCGATGTTTACCGCGATTATCGGTACGCGTGCTATCGTAAACCTGCTATATGGCGGCAAGCGCGTCACTAAGCTGTCAATCTGAGGAGTGCGATGTGGCACAGGAATACACTGTTGAACAACTAAACCACGGCCGTAAAGTCTATGACTTTATGCGCTGGGACTTCTGGGCATTCGGCATCTCCGGGCTGTTGCTGATCGCGGCCATTGTCATTATGGGCGTACGCGGGTTTAACTGGGGGCTGGATTTCACCGGTGGTACGGTAATTGAAATCACGCTGGAAAAACCGGCTGAAATGGACGTGATGCGCGAAGCGCTGCAAAAAGCGGGCTATGAAGAGCCGCAGTTGCAGAACTTTGGCAGCAGTCACGACATTATGGTGCGTATGCCGCCAACCGAAGGTGAAACCGGCGGTCAGGTACTGGGTAGCAAAGTGGTGACGATCATTAATGAAGCCACCAACCAGAACGCGGCCGTGAAGCGTATTGAATTCGTGGGGCCAAGCGTGGGCGCCGATCTGGCGCAAACCGGCGCTATGGCGCTGCTGGTGGCGTTGATCTCTATCCTCGTTTATGTCGGTTTCCGCTTTGAGTGGCGACTGGCGGCAGGGGTGGTCATCGCGCTGGCGCACGACGTGATCATTACGCTGGGGATACTGTCGCTTTTCCATATCGAGATTGACCTGACCATTGTTGCATCATTGATGTCGGTGATCGGTTACTCGCTGAACGACAGTATCGTGGTCTCTGACCGTATTCGTGAAAACTTCCGCAAAATCCGTCGCGGGACGCCTTACGAAATCTTTAACGTGTCGCTGACCCAGACGCTACACCGTACGTTGATTACCTCCGGTACGACGTTAGTGGTAATTCTGATGCTGTACCTCTTCGGCGGTCCGGTACTGGAAGGCTTCTCGCTGACGATGCTGATCGGTGTCTCTATTGGTACGGCATCTTCTATCTATGTCGCATCGGCGCTGGCGCTGAAACTCGGTATGAAGCGCGAGCATATGCTGCAGCAGAAAGTCGAAAAAGAAGGGGCGGATCAGCCGTCCATCCTGCCGTAAACACGTATTTAAGTGTTATCTGAATCCCGGTCATGCGATCGGGATTTTTTTTATTTATGTACCATGACGATAAACATTACTGACAGTATGCTGTCAGGAGCCCTGTCATACACTCCTCATGAATTTACCCACACTCGCAGGAGGATGTATGAAAAATTTGATTAACTGGTTTGAAATTCCAGTTACTGATATGGCGCGTGCAATCGCCTTTTATGAGCAAGTGATGCAGATATCGTTACGTCGGGAAACCATGGATGGGGCGGACCTGGCCGTATTCCCGTATGTTGAACCCGGACCCGGCGGAGCGCTGATAAAGCAGGATGATGTCGCTCCAGTTGCGCAGGGAGTCGTTATTTATCTGCATACCGCCGATTTGTTAGCCTCGATTGAACGTGTCGTCCTTGCCGGTGGCAAGTGTGTTCTGGAACCCATGGTTCCCGGAGATGACATTGGAACCATCGCGTTGTTTATTGACAGCGAAGGTAACCGAATAGGTTTACATCAACCTGCGTGATATTTGCTAAATGTAGAGAGTCAATATGACCAGACGCGCTGACCGTTTGTTTCAGATCGTGCAAATTTTGCGGGGTAGACGACTGACGACGGCAGCGCTGTTGGCACAGCGGCTTGCGGTTTCTGAACGGACGATTTATCGCGATATTCGCGATCTGTCGTTATCCGGTGTGCCTGTCGAAGGTGAAGCGGGGAGCGGATACCGTTTAATGGCGGGTTTTGATTTGCCGCCCTTGATGCTTACCCATCGTGAATCGGAAGCACTGATGGTGGCTATACGGTTATTGAAAACCTGGGGCGGCGATTCGCTATCGCGCGAGCTTGAATCCGCCCAGGAAAAAGTGTTGGCTATTTTACCGGAAGAGAGCCGTCGTAAAGCGGAGCAGACACGGATTTACGCTCCGGATTTGGGTACATCTCCACATTCGCGCAGCGCGTTTGATCTTATCCATCAGGCCGTTTCGGCGCAGCAGGTGTTGGCGCTACATTATCGTGATGAAGCGGGGCATCTCTCTTCGCGGGATATACAACCGCTGGGATTGTTTTTCTGGGGAGAGCACTGGCTACTGGTTGCCTGGTGTGAGAGACGGGAAGACTATCGGTGTTTTCGCCTCGATCGCTGTTTACAAATTACTCCGCTTAACCGACGATTTCGTGAAACAATCGACCGTTCTTTGCGTGATTTTTTGCGTAAAGTCGAGCACGAAAAAATGCCGTAAGATGTGATAGCGATAACTCCAACGCTTGTAAAACGGGTTGATTGGTCATCAGTTTGCCTGAAATAGCCTTCCTTACCTGGATATATAAGTTGCACAGAATCATTGCTAAAAGCCCGGCTTCGCGGGAAACTGCGCATAACCCTTTGTATTATTCAGGTACCTGTTGATTATGGCTATCATCCCCAAAAACTATGCGCGCCTGGAAAGCGGCTATCGTGAAAAAGCGCTGAAGCTGTTTCCGTGGGTATGCGGACGTTGTTCCCGTGAGTTTGTGTATTCAAATCTGCGTGAGCTGACGGTGCATCATATCGATCATGACCACACCAATAATCCGGAAGACGGCAGCAACTGGGAGCTATTGTGCCTCTACTGCCACGATCACGAGCATTCCAAATATACCGAAGCCGATCAGTACGGTTCGACGGTCATTGCCGGGGAAGATGCGCAAAAAGATGTCGGCGAGGCGACTTATAACCCGTTTGCCGATCTGAAAGCGATGATGAACAAAAAGAAATAAGCAGGCTGCTGACAAAGTTGTTGGTGCTGTTGAATGTTAGGTTACGCTTCGCTCCACCCAACGGAATCCGCAATATAAATGAACTATTGGTTTTCGTAGATCGGATGCAATCCAACATTTTTTCAGCCCCGGAGTTTGTCGCCAGCCCCAAACGTCCTGTAACGCATACATTGTCACTGGAATCCCGATCGCAAGGTTGGGATTTTTTTGTTTTTAAGTCCTGCCGATACTGGCGAGCAGAGTAGAATCAGCGGTAAGCCGGGGCAACCCGGTGAGGCGCAATGTTGCGGGGGCTTGATCCCCGGTGGCCTTGTCGCTGGAAAGAGAAAACCCCCGCACATTGTTCGGTATTCACCGGCAACATTACGGGGGCTAACTTGACCCTAGACAAGTTGAGGATAGCCGCGAACCGTTGCCATTGCAACAAAGGCGGCAATATGACGCTCACAGAGTTGAGCATTACTATCTGGCATGATCTGGCGGCACCAACGCTGGTCGGGATTGCGACAGGTCTGTTTTTAGGCTGGTGGCATCGCCGGAAGTAATGTGAAGTGGGCGCGACTCGCCGCCGCATGGCAGCATGCGCCCGAAACGGGCCAGAGGGCGACCTCTGGCCTTTTTTGCAGGTTTAGAAGTTGTAACCCACGACCAGGTAGCCGCCCCAGCCGGTAGATTTCGCGCTGAAATCGCCGTCGCCCCAGTTCAGTTTTGCGCCATTCTGCCACTGTCCGCCGTTATGGAAGTAACGCGCAACGACCGAGTAGTGCCAGTGATCGTAGTTCAGCGCCAGGATATGGCTGGAAGCGATGGAATTGCTGGTACGGTTCGGATCGTCGCCTAAATCAGATCCCCAGTCAAAGTTGGTAAAGCCGATATAGCTCAGTTTACCGCCCCACAGATCGGTGATGGGGACGAAGTATTTCACTTTGAAACGGTAGCCGTCCCATTCGTTTTCATTGGAAGCACCGTAGTTTTGCCACTGATATTTCGCATACACGTTCAGCGACAGGCCCATCGGCAGGCCGGTGTCGATATCGGTCCCCAGACCCATATACCACGTGCTCTGGCGGCTGGCTTTGTTATCGCCCATATCGTAGATGTAGTTGTTGGCGAAATACCACTCTTTAAACGGGCCGAAGCTCAGGTCTGCGCCGGTCAGCTTATCAATCGAGAAACGCGGTTCGATTTCCATGAACAGCGGAGAACCGTCGGACCAGATACCTTTATCGTTGCCGTTACCCCAATCAAAGGTTTTGGGAATATCGATATAGCCGTAGAAATCAAACCAGTCTTTTTTGGCAAATGCTTCATATTCCAGATAGACGTCGTTGTTCAGCTTCGGCGAGAAGCGGGTATGGTAGCTGCCTACTACGTTTACACTCTGGTGCCACCAGTCGGACAAATACTGCGGCTGATCATTTTCTGCTGCGTTAGCAGTAAAAGATGAGGTGAGCGCCAGCGCTGCGCTGACTGCGAGTAAAGTTTTTTTCATATGTATGCCACTGTTTGAAATCCCTTGCGGGAGTGAAAAGAACGCAATTTGCGTTTCTAAATATTTCGTGTTTCTGCGGAGCCTATTATAAAAATCATTGCTCACAAAAATATGTCTTGTTTCACATATCTATCATTTACGTAATCGATTGCGTTCACGTTTGCGCACTTTAGGCGAGGCGACAGTACTATCTTTCATGAATATTACCAATCCATGTCATAAATGACGGAAATGTCAGTAGGGCAACAAAAGTCGTGCGGGGGATGTTGCGGAACGCACAAAACGCTCCGCCAGAACGTTTATTGATTAACAGGCTGAATATCATGGATGCGAATGAAGCCTAACTGCGCCGGTGTGATCCCCTTCAACGGTAACGAAATATTGACATCACTGGGCGCCAGCAAACTGGCAGGGGCATTTACCAGAAGGCTCTGTGCATTCACCTCCTGATAGTTCTCCGTAGTGCCCTGAATTTGCCCGTACTCTACGGTAGCGCTGAATGCCGGCAGCGGATCGCGGGACTCGCCCTGAATGCGTAACGTTGCGTGAGCGCCGTCTGCGACAGGCGTAATTTCCAGCAATGTCATACGTAGCGTACCGATCTGACTCTCCAGCCGGGCAGGCGTATTGGCGCCAGGCAACAAATAGACGCCGCGGGTTGAATCCGCATTCAGCTTATTTTGTTGGGTAATTTTTACCGTTTCCTGATTCAGTTGGGTCATCTCTTTATTCAGGGTGCTAATGCTTTGATGCATCTGGCGAACTTCGCTCTGCGGCGCGCAGGCGGTCAGGCTCAAGAGACTTCCCACCAGGAGAATTCTTAGGTAACGTCTTGTCATGTCGATCATTTCCTTCGTGGTCCGATAGCGTAATGGTAGTGCGCTATACGCACAAAGGCACCGATCCTTTATCTCAAAAGCGCTCCGCCTTTGTTGTCGCGCCAGTTCAGGGTAAAATAGTGTTTTCTAAATCATCTGGTCAGGACGCCGTATGCATTGCCCATTTTGTTTCGCCGTAGATACCAAAGTCATTGACTCTCGTCTTGTAGGCGAGGGCTCGTCCGTGCGCCGCCGTCGGCAGTGTCTGGTGTGTAATGAACGCTTTACGACCTTTGAAGTGGCTGAACTGGTCATGCCGCGCGTGATAAAAAGCAACGATGTGCGCGAACCCTTTAATGAGGATAAGCTGCGTAGCGGCATGTTGAGAGCGCTGGAAAAAAGACCCGTCAGCGCAGATGATGTTGAAATGGCATTGAACCATATTAAGTCACAATTACGAGCCACTGGGGAGCGTGAAGTTCCCAGCAAGATGATTGGCAACCTGGTCATGGAGCAGCTGAAAAAACTCGATAAAGTCGCGTATATTCGCTTTGCCTCCGTCTATCGCAGTTTCGAAGATATCAAAGACTTTGGCGAAGAAATCGCTCGCCTACAGGACTAAGCCATGCAGGATGAGTTTTACATGGCGCGAGCGCTAAAACTGGCGCAGCGTGGACGTTTCACCACTCACCCGAACCCTAATGTCGGCTGTGTCATTGTTAACAATGGCGATATCGTCGGCGAAGGTTATCACCATCGCGCCGGAGAGCCGCACGCCGAGGTCCATGCGCTGCGGATGGCGGGCGCAAAAGCCAAAGGCGCAACCGCCTATGTCACGCTTGAACCCTGTAGCCATCATGGGCGAACGCCGCCATGTTGTGATGCGCTGATTGCGGCCGGCGTCGCGCGCGTGGTCGCCGCGATGCAGGACCCGAACCCACAGGTCGCCGGGCGTGGGCTGTATCGCCTGCAACAGGCGGGTATTGCGGTCAGCCACGGGTTAATGATGAGTGAAGCGGAGGCGCTCAATAAAGGCTTCCTCAAACGGATGCGTACCGGATTCCCTTATCTTCAGCTTAAACTGGGCGCCTCCGTCGACGGACGGACGGCGATGGCCAGCGGCGAAAGCCAGTGGATCACCTCGCCGCAGGCCCGGCGCGACGTTCAGCGCTTGCGTGCGCAAAGTCACGCTATCTTAACCAGTAGCGCGACGGTATTGGCTGACGATCCGGCCTTGACGGTGCGTTGGGCGGAGTTAGACGCCTCTACGCAGGCGTCTTACCCGCAGGAAAATCTGCGCCAGCCGGTGCGAATTGTTATCGACAGCCAAAACCGGGTAACGCCTGCGCATCGTATTGTGCAGCAGCCTGGCGAAACGTGGATTGCGCGTACCCAGGAAGATAGCCGCGCGTGGCCCGATTCGGTTCGTACTATCAGCGTGCCGGCGCACAACGGACATTTGGATCTGGTTGTGCTGATGATGCAGTTAGGCAGGCAGCAGATTAATAGCATATGGGTTGAAGCCGGACCGGGACTGGCGGGCGCGTTGCTGCAAGCCGGGCTGGTGGATGAACTGATTGTCTATGTCGCGCCTAAATTGTTGGGAACCCAGGCGCGGGGATTATGCGAATTGCCGGGGCTTGAGAAGCTCGCCGACGCGCCGCAATTTACCTTCAGCGAAATACGTCATGTCGGCCCGGATGTTTGCCTGCATATGGTGAGCGCATGAGTTCTCCCGTCGAAAGGGGAGCAGCGCTCAAATTATTATGATAAAATCCGCCCCCCTGCGGGGCCAAATGAACCCTGGAAGAGAGAATATGAACATTATTAAAGCTAACGTTGCAGCCCCTGACGCTCGTGTCGCCATCACTATTGCGCGTTTCAATCAGTTTATCAACGACAGCCTGCTGGATGGCGCGGTTGATGCCCTGACGCGTATTGGTCAGGTAAAAGATGATAATATTACCGTAGTGTGGGTGCCTGGCGCCTATGAACTGCCGCTGGCGACCGAAGCGCTGGCGAAAAGCGGTAAATATGACGCCGTGGTTGCGCTGGGAACCGTGATTCGCGGGGGGACTGCGCACTTTGAATATGTGGCAGGCGGCGCCAGCAATGGCCTGGCAAGCGTTGCCCAGGACAGCGGCGTGCCGGTAGCCTTTGGTGTTCTGACCACCGAGAGTATTGAACAAGCCATCGAACGTGCTGGTACAAAAGCCGGTAATAAAGGCGCAGAAGCTGCGCTGACCGCGCTTGAAATGATTAATGTATTGAAAGCCATTAAGGCCTGATTTTTTGTAAGGGGAATTCCGTGAAACCTGCTGCTCGTCGCCGCGCCCGTGAGTGTGCCGTCCAGGCGCTTTACTCCTGGCAGTTGTCCCAGAACGACATCGCTGATGTTGAATACCAGTTCCTGGCGGAACAGGACGTAAAAGACGTCGACGTTCTCTATTTCCGTGAACTGCTATCCGGGGTGGCGACTAACAGCGCGTACCTGGATGGTTTAATGAAACCGTATCTGTCCCGCCTGCTTGAAGAGCTGGGACAGGTTGAAAAAGCCGTGCTGCGTATTGCGTTGTTTGAGCTGTCAAAACGCAGCGATGTGCCTTATAAAGTGGCCATCAACGAAGCGATTGAACTGGCGAAAACCTTTGGCGCTGAAGACAGCCACAAATTCGTCAACGGCGTACTGGATAAAGCAGCTCCGGTGATTCGTCCCAACAAAAAGTGATTCACAGGCCGGAAAGATAGCGGGCGATGGATGATACCCGCCGTCTCCGGCCTTTTCTTTTTTTCTGCTGAGGCATAACGTATGGCATGTGGCGAGTTTTCCCTGATTGCCCGTTATTTTGACCGTGTAAGAAGCTCTCGTCTTGATGTTGAAACCGGTATTGGCGACGATTGCGCGCTCCTGAATATTCCTGAAAAACAGACCCTGGCGATCAGTACCGATACGCTGGTGGCGGGCATCCATTTCTTACCCGATATCGATCCTGCCGATCTGGCGTATAAAGCGCTGGCGGTGAATTTAAGCGATCTGGCGGCGATGGGCGCCGATCCGGCATGGTTAACGCTGGCGCTCACGCTTCCTGACGTCGATGAGGCGTGGCTTGCCGCGTTCAGCGACAGCCTGTTTGAACAACTGGATTACTACGACATGCAGCTCATTGGCGGCGATACCACGCGCGGCCCGCTGTCGATGACGCTCGGTATTCATGGCCTTGTGCCAGCCGGCCGGGCGCTGAAACGTTCTGGCGCAAAACCGGGCGACTGGATTTATGTTACTGGCACGTTGGGCGATAGCGCTGCCGGGCTGGCGATTCTACGGGGTGATTTTCGCGTGGGAAGCTGGGGGGATGCCGACTATCTGGTCAAACGCCATCTGCGCCCGACGCCGCGTATTTTACAAGGACAGGCGCTACGCGATCTCGCCAGTTCGGCGATCGATCTTTCCGACGGTTTGATCTCCGATCTTGGTCACATTCTTCAAGCCAGCAACTGCGGCGCGCGAATCGATTTGGAGGCGCTGCCTGACTCCGAAGAACTGTGGGGACATGCCAATGATCCCGAACAAAAGCTTCGCTGGATGTTATCCGGCGGCGAAGATTATGAACTGTGCTTTACCGTCCCGGAGCTGAACCGTGGCGCGCTGGATGTCGCGCTTGGTCATCTGGGCGTGCCGTTTACCTGTATCGGGCAAATGACGGCGGATATCGAAGGGATCGCCTTTGTGCGTGACGGAGAACCTGTCACTTTTGACTGGAAAGGATATGACCATTTTGCCACGCCATAAAGATGTTGCGAAAAGCCGCCTGAATTTGCGCAATCCGTGGCACCTGCTCGCTACCGGCTTTGGCAGCGGGTTGAGCCCCGTGGTGCCGGGCACGATGGGCTCGCTGGCGGCGATCCCCTTCTGGTATTTGATGACGTTTCTGCCGTGGCAGCTTTATTCGCTGGTCGTGATGTTTGGGATCTGCATTGGCGTTTATCTTTGCCATCAGACGGCGAAAGATATGGGCGTACACGACCACGGCAGTATTGTCTGGGATGAATTTATCGGTATGTGGATAACGCTAATGGCGTTGCCGACGACGGACTGGCAGTGGGTGGCTGCCGGGTTCGTTATTTTCCGCATTCTGGATATGTGGAAACCCTGGCCGATCCGTTGGTTTGATCGCAACGTGCACGGCGGCATGGGGATTATGATCGATGATATCGTCGCCGGCGTGATATCCGCCGGCATACTGTATTTTATCGGTCATCACTGGCCGCTCGGTATTATTTAAAGGGGTTGCCGGATGGCGGCGTAAACGCCTTATCCGGCCTACCCCCGAACAATATGTCGATTTCACAGGCCCGATAAGCGCCGCGCCATCGGGCAATGGCAGATTATTTAAATCCCACCACCGGATGCTGTTTGTACGGCGTTTCGAGTTCAGCAATCTGCTCCGGTTTGAGCGTTAAATCAACGGCATTCAGCAACTCATCTAACTGCTCTTCACGCGAAGCGCCGATAATCGGCGCGGCGACGCCTCGTTTACTGAGTAGCCAGGCCAGCGCGACCTGCGCTCGCGTTGCGCCAAGCGCCTCGCTGACGCCAGCCAGCCGTTCCGCTATTTGCGCATCATTTTTATCGCTTTCAGCGTATAAATTTTTGCCCACGTCATCCGAGACCAGCCGGGCCGTGGTTTCTCCCCAAGGGCGAGTTAAGCGTCCGCGCGCCAGCGGACTCCACGGAATCACGGCAACGCCTTCCTGCCAGCACAGCGGTAGCATCTCTCGCTCTTCCTCGCGGTAGATCAGGTTATAGTGATCCTGCATGGTGACAAACGGCGCCCAGCCGTGTTGTTTTTGTAGCGCCAGCGCCTGGGCAAATTGTGAGGCGTGCATTGAGGAAGCGCCGATATAGCGGGCTTTACCCGCCTTCACCACGTCGTTTAGCGCTTCCAGAGTTTCTTCTATCGGCGTGGTGTAATCCCAGCGGTGGATTTGCAGGATATCGACATACTCCATTCCCAGACGGGTGAGGCTATCGTCAATAGAGCGCAGGATTTGCGCGCGGGACAATCCTTCCCGCAGATCGCCGACGCGATGGAAGACTTTCGTCGCTACCACCACCTCGTCGCGCCGGGCGAAATCACGCAGCGCGCGGCCGACAATCTCTTCGCTGCTGCCGTCGGAATAGCTGTTGGCTGTATCAAAAAAGTTAATGCCGCCCTCAAGGGCGCGCTTGATGATGGGACGGCTGCTCTCTTCGGGAAGCGTCCAGGCGTGATTGCCGCGACTCGGCTCGCCGAATGTCATACAGCCCAGACAAAGGCGGGACACCCGAAGATCTGTATTTCCTAACGTGTTGTATTGCATGACTCCGCTCCTGTTATACCCGTCACTCTTCAAGCATAGCAGGAGCAAAGAGGGGATTATGCCTGCCAGGCCTTGATTTTGGCTTCAATGCCTGCGGCGTCGAGCCCCAGTTCCGCGCGGGCTTCTTCCTGCGTTCCTTGCGGGATAAAGAAATCCGGAAGACCGATATTCAGCACAGGTACAGGTTTACGATGGGCCATTAGCACTTCGTTTACGCCGCTGCCAGCGCCGCCTATAATGGCGTTTTCTTCCAGCGTCACCAGCGCGTCATGCTGCGCGGCCATCTCCAGAATTAACGTGTCGTCCAGCGGCTTAACAAAGCGCATGTCGACCAGCGTGGCGTTCAGCGCTTCGGCGACTTTCGCCGCCTCAGGCATTAAGGTGCCAAAGTTCAGAATCGCCAGTTTTTCGCCATGACGCTTCACAACGCCTTTACCAATAGGCAGTTTTTCCAGCGGGGTTAGCGCCACGCCCTGTGCATTACCGCGTGGATAACGTACTGCCGTCGGGCCGTCGTTATAGTGATACCCGGTAAATAACATCTGGCGACATTCGTTTTCGTCGCTTGGCGTCATGATCACCATATCCGGGATGCAGCGCAGATAGGAGAGATCGAACGCGCCCTGGTGCGTTTGTCCATCCGCGCCAACGATACCGGCGCGATCGATGGCGAACATGACCGGCAGTTTCTGGATAGCGACGTCATGGATAACCTGATCGTAGGCGCGTTGCAGGAAAGTAGAGTAGATCGCCACGACGGGCTTATAGCCGCCAATCGCCAGGCCTGCGGCGAAGGTGACGGCATGCTGCTCGGCGATGGCGACGTCAAAATAGCGATCCGGGAATTTACGTGAAAATTCCACCATGCCGGAACCTTCGCGCATTGCTGGGGTGATCGCCATCAGCTTGCTGTCTTTGGCGGCGGTTTCACACAGCCAGTCACCGAAGATTTTTGAATAACCTGGCAGACCGCCGCTGCTTTTCGGCAAACATCCGCTGGAAGGATCAAATTTAGGCACCGCATGGAAAGTGATCGGATCTTTTTCCGCGGGCTCATAGCCGCGGCCTTTCTTGGTCATGATATGCAGGAACTGCGGGCCTTTCAGGTCGCGCATGTTCTTCAATGTGCTGATAAGCCCCATGACATCGTGACCATCGACCGGCCCGATGTAGTTAAAGCCCAGCTCTTCGAACAGTGTTCCCGGCACAACCATGCCTTTAATATGTTCTTCGGTACGCTTGAGCAGTTCTTTAATTGGCGGTACGCCGGAGAAGACCTTTTTTCCGCCTTCGCGCAGAGAAGAGTAAAGCTTACCGGAAAGTAGCTGCGCCAGATGGTTGTTGAGCGCGCCGACGTTTTCCGAAATTGACATTTCATTGTCGTTCAGAATGACCAGCATGTCGGGCCGGATATCGCCTGCGTGATTCATTGCTTCAAACGCCATACCGGCGGTGATGGCGCCGTCGCCAATCACACAGACGGTGCGGCGATCTTTGCCTTCTTTCTCCGCCGCCACGGCAATGCCGATACCGGCGCTGATGGAGGTGGAGGAATGCCCAACGCTCAGCACATCGTATTCGCTTTCTCCGCGCCACGGGAACGGGTGCAGACCGCCTTTCTGGCGAATGGTGCCGATTTTGTCGCGACGACCGGTAAGGATTTTATGTGGATAAGCCTGGTGTCCAACATCCCAGATTAGCTGGTCAAACGGGGTGTTGTAGACATAATGCAGCGCCACGGTAAGTTCTACCGTGCCCAGCCCGGAAGCGAAGTGCCCGCTGGAACGGCTTACGCTGTCGAGTAAGTAGCGGCGTAGCTCGTCGCAGAGTTTCGGCAGACTCTCTTTCGGTAACAGTCGTAACTCCTGGGTGGAGTCGACCAATGCCAGGGTAGGGTATTTGGCTATATCAAAACTCATCGCAAGCTCATTGGATATGGGGTTTATTTATCACGCTGGATTATGTAGTTCGCTAGCGCTTCCAGTGCCGAGGTGTCCAGTGATTGCGCGGCCAGCTGATGTAACGACTGACGGGCGTCCTCTATCAGGTCCCGGGCTTTATTCCGGGCTTGCTCAAGACCCAGAAGTGCAGGATAGGTACTTTTGCCAAGCTGCTGGTCTGCGCCCTGACGTTTACCTAACGTTGCAGTATCGCCCACCACATCCAGAATGTCATCCTGAACCTGGAAGGCAAGGCCGATACTCTCTGCATAGCGGTCAAGTATCGGCAGAGTATTCCGTCCTTTATCGCCCGCGCTCAACGCGCCAAGTCTAACGGCGGCGCGAATGAGCGCGCCGGTCTTATGGCGATGAATGCGTTCCAGCGCGTCCAGAGTGATCCGCTGGCCTTCTGCCGCCAGATCCAATGCCTGACCGCCGCACATACCGGCGATACCGCTGGCATTTGCCAGTTCGGCGATCATCGCGATACGATCGCGATCGGCGACTTCCGGCATCGGCGCGTCGCTGATAATGGCAAACGCCAGCGTTTGCAACGCGTCTCCCGCCAGGATTGCGTTGGCTTCGCCAAATTTAATATGGCAAGTCGGCAGGCCGCGACGCAAATCGTCATCGTCCATTGCTGGTAGGTCGTCATGGATCAGCGAATAGGCATGAATGCATTCGACCGCCGCAGCTGGCGCATCCAGCGTTGCCGTACTGACGCCAAACATTTGACCGGTGGCGTAAACCAGAAATGGCCGCAGGCGTTTACCGCCTAATAATGCGCCATACTGCATGGCTTCGACCACGGGAGTGTTCTGAAAGGGCAGTGGCGCGATAAAACGGCTCAGCGCCTGATTCGCTTGCGTTACGCAAGCCTGTAGCTGCTGCGTAAAGTCCATTTACTCATTATCCGCGATAAAAGGCTCAGGTGAAGCCTCTTCATTATCAGACAGCAAAATTTGCACGCGCTGTTCCGCCTGCTGCAGTTTTGCCTGCCCCTGACGCGCCAGTTGTACGCCGCGCTCGAATTCATTCAGCGCGTCTTCCAGCGGCAAATCGCCGCTTTCCAGGCGGGTAACAATATGTTCCAGCTCGCTCAGCGCAGTTTCAAAGCTGGCGGGCGCCTCATTTTTCTTCGGCATGATGACTGTTTGACTCTCTGTAATGGCAGTACAAGTCTATGGTAACGGACTCACACTGATAAGCAAATAACGCGCAATGGTAAGGGGAAATGCGCAAGATGTCCGTGATAGTGATATACTTCCGCGCCTGGATGCAGCCGTAGGTATGGGCTGCTGTACTATTTCTCCACGACAAGCCTTAGATAGCTTGCTAAAGAACCATTGCCGCCATGAAGTTTATCATTAAATTGTTCCCGGAAATCACTATCAAAAGCCAATCTGTGCGTTTGCGCTTTATAAAAATTTTAACCGGGAACATCCGTAACGTTTTAAAGCACTACGATGAGACCCTCGCGGTTGTCCGTCACTGGGATAACATTGAAGTTCGCGCCAAAGATGAAAATCAGCGTCTGGCGATTCGCGACGCGCTGACCCGCATTCCGGGGATCCACCATATTCTTGAAGTCGAAGATGTGCCGTTCACCGATATGCACGACATTTTCGAGAAAGCGTTGGCGCAGTATCGCGAGCAGCTTGAAGGCAAAACCTTCTGCGTGCGCGTAAAACGTCGCGGTAAGCATGAGTTTAGCTCCATTGAGGTGGAGCGCTATGTCGGCGGCGGATTAAATCAGCATATTGAATCGGCGCGCGTGAAGCTCACTAACCCGGATGTGACGGTGCATCTGGAAGTGGAAGATGATCGCCTGCTGTTGATCAAAGGGCGTTATGAAGGTATTGGCGGTTTCCCGATTGGCACCCAGGAAGATGTGCTGTCGCTGATCTCCGGCGGTTTTGACTCCGGCGTCTCCAGCTATATGCTGATGCGTCGCGGCTGTCGCGTACACTACTGCTTCTTTAACCTTGGCGGCGCGGCGCATGAAATCGGCGTTCGCCAGGTGGCGCATTACCTGTGGAACCGCTTTGGCAGCTCCCATCGCGTGCGTTTTGTGGCGATTAACTTCGAACCGGTGGTCGGCGAGATTCTGGAGAAAGTTGACGACGGCCAGATGGGCGTGGTGCTCAAACGTATGATGGTACGCGCGGCGTCGAAAGTGGCGGAACGTTACGGCGTACAGGCGCTGGTGACCGGCGAAGCGCTGGGCCAGGTGTCCAGCCAGACGCTAACCAATTTGCGCTTGATCGATAACGTGTCTGACACGCTGATCTTGCGCCCGCTGATCTCTTACGATAAAGAGCACATTATCAACCTGGCGCGCCAGATTGGTACGGAAGATTTTGCCCGTACGATGCCGGAATACTGTGGCGTGATTTCAAAAAGTCCGACGGTGAAAGCCATTAAAGCGAAAATTGAAGCCGAAGAAGAAAATTTCGACTTCAGTATTCTCGATAAGGTGGTAGAAGAAGCGAGCAACGTCGATATTCGTGAAATCGCCCAGCAGACCCAGCAGGAGGTGGTGGAAGTAGAAACCGTTAGCGGTTTTGGCGCCAACGATGTGATTCTGGATATCCGTTCTGTCGATGAGCAGGATGACAAGCCGCTGAAAGTGGAAGGTGTGGACGTGGTTTCGCTGCCTTTCTACAAGCTGAGTACTAAATTTGGCGACCTCGATCAGAGCAAAACCTGGCTGCTATGGTGCGAACGCGGCGTAATGAGTCGCCTGCAGGCGCTCTATCTGCGCGAGCAGGGGTTTGCCAATGTGAAGGTGTATCGCCCGTAATTCCTTTGCCGGGTGGCGGCTATGTCCTACCCGGCCTACCGTTTTATTTCTGCCCCAACCGTTTTGCAATGCGCTCCAGCTTCATCATCAGCAGCAGCGTAATGGCCACCAGCACAATGGTCAGCGCCGCGCCGTCGGCGATATTTCCACGGTCGGTCAGGCTAAAGATAGCCACCGGCAGCGTCGTCCAGCCCGGCGGATAAATCATCATCGTCGCGCCCAACTCCCCCATGGAGAGCGATAAACTCAGCGCCAGCGCTGACATCATCCACGGCATCAATAACGGTAACGTCACGTGACGCATACGATACCAGGGCGATGCCCCCAGACTCGACGCGACGTTTTCAATATCGGCGGAAATTCGCGCCAGTCCGGTCGACACGTTACTGAAGGTAAAGGCGGAAATCAGCACAAAGTGCGCTGTCAGCACAATCCATAGGGTGCCGTTCATTTGCAATGGCCCCTGGCTGAAAGCAACCAGAATGCCCAGGCCCACGGATACAGACGGAATCGCACTCGGCAGATAGAACACCATACTTAACCATTTCTGCGTTTTCACCCCATATTGACGCAGCGCCAGCGCCGCCCAAACGCCGCAAAGCAGCGCAAACAGGCTGGCGCAAAAGCCAATCGTGAGGCTGGCAAGTAGGGCATCCCATGCCGCACCGTGCAGAGCGTTAACAAAGTGGTTCAGCGTGAAGCCACTCGGCAGAATACCGTTCCACTGCTGGCTAAGGCTGGACATCAGAATCACCGCCAGCGGCAGGAAAAAGAACACGATAAACAGTACGCTAGCCACAACGCCCGCCGCTGCGCGTCCTTTAGGTGACCAAATTAGCATGGCTGGCTCCTTACGCCGGTACGCGATGCCGCCAGGCGATAGAGGGAGAACAGCCCCAGCGACAAGACAATGTTAATCAACGCAATCATGCAGGCGACCGTATAGTCGGACTCCAGAATCGCTTTGCTGTAAACCATCATCGGCAGGGTGTTAACCCCTTTCGCGCCAATAAACAGTACGATGCCAAACTCGTTAGTGGTCAACAGCAGGCACAGGCTGCCACCAGCCATCAGCGCCGGTAGCGCCGCCGGGAAAATCACCTGCCCAATCACCCGTAACGGGTGCGCCCCCAGAATGCTGGCTGCCTCTAGCTGGCTTTTATCAATTTGCCGCAGCGCGGCCATCAGTGGCCGCATCACCAGCGGAGTGAACACCGTGATCTCCGCCAGAATGACCCCCTGCATCGAGTAGAGAAAATCCACCGGCGGTAGCTCAAAGGCAAACAGGCTCATCAGCGTACCGTTGAGCAGACCCGCTGACCCATAAATAAAGGTGAACGCCAGCGTAATCAGGAAGGTCGGCAGCGCAATAAAAGTATCGACGACCCGACCAATCAACTCGCTGCCGGGGAAAGGAATAAACACCAGAATCAGCGACATCACGCTGCCCAGCAGCAGGCAACCGGCGGTGGCGAAAAAGGCGATTTGCAACGTGTTCAGCAACGCGCCGACAAAGCGTTTCGAGTCGACCACCTGGCGGAAGGTCTCGAGCCCGATCTCGCCATTGGCACCGCGTAGCGCCTGTTCAACGATGAGCGACAGAGGCCAGAAAAACAGCGTCGCCAGCACCAGCAACGGGAGCAGCAGCCACAGCAGCGGGTGTAGGTTAAGCGCCGGTTTTTCCAGTGGTAAAATGAGTGACATGGTTATACCTCAATCAGGACCGCATCATCCGGTTCGAACCACAGCGCCAGCTTGTCGCCCACGCGCGGCAGCGGATTGACATGCGTCAACACCATCCGCACCGTTTCGCCAGCAACGTCACACAACAGATGGGTTAAATCGCCCTGCCAGTGCACCGATTGCAGTGTGGCGTTGAAGCGGTTGCTGTAGGCCGAACGCGGCGTCAGGCTGAGGTGCTGAGGACGAATGCACAGCAGTTTGTTGTAACCGTGGTGGCTGCCCCGGCTGAACGCGCGAATCACCGCACCGCCGCAGCTGACGTCCACCAGCCCCGGAACCTCCGTTATCCCCAGCGCGATGGCGGAGAGAATATTGGCGCGACCTAAGAATTCGGCGGCAAAACGATTGGGCGGATGCTGATATAGCGCGCGGGTTTCGCCGTGAGCAATCAGCGAGCCATCCTTCATAATGCCGATTTTATCGGCCAGGGTGAGCGCTTCCGTTTGATCGTGGGTGACGTAGAGAATAGTGAGTTCCGGCAGCTCACGGTGAAGACGGGCGATTTCTTCCACCATATTATGACGAATCTGTGCGTCCAGCGCTGACAGTGGTTCATCCAGCAACAGCACGCGCGGGCGCACGGCAATCGCGCGGGCGATGGCCACGCGTTGCTGCTGGCCGCCGGAAAGTTGATGCGGATAACGGGCGGCGTAATCACTCATGCCAACCGTTTTCAGCGCCTGCGTCACACGCTCATTAATTAGCGCCTTTGGCTGCTTCTGCGCACGCAGGCCAAAAGCGACGTTGTCTTCCACTTTCAGATGCGGGAACAAGGCGTAGTTCTGCACCACCATCGCCAACCCGCGTTTATAGGGTGGCAGATGGGTGACGTCCGTATCGCCAATCAGAATACGACCGCCTGCAGGTTGCACAAAGCCCGCAACCGCACGCAGCACCGTCGTTTTTCCAGATCCTGATGGGCCAATCAGCGCCAGCACTTCGCCAGGTTCAATCGTCAAAGAGAGCGGTTTAAGCACCACGTTGCCGTGATACGCAACGCGCAGCGAGTCGAGGACTATCCCCGATGTCCCCTGCGATGCAGGGGCGTGAACGGCGGTCGTTTTCATCAGCATCAGGCTTACTCGCTTTCGGTCACTTTGTGCCAACGGCTAATATCTCCCGACAGCGAAACGGCTACGTCATCCCAATTTGGCTGCCAGCTCTGCACGCCTTCCAACGCGGCAGTGGCGGCCTTGTAATGTTCGTCGCTCGGCGTCACGTCACTGCGTACCGGCATTCCCCAGGAGAGTTCGCTGACGCGAGTCTGCGCTTCTTTACTCAGCAGGAAGTTAATCAGCTTTTTACCATTTTCACTCTGCGGCGCCCCCTGGACCAGGCCAATGACATAAGGGATGGCCAGCGCGCTGCGCTCGCCTTTGTCGTTGGCCGGCCAGAAGATTTTCACGTTCGGGTTACGTTCCATCTGCGCGAGGTTCATTTGCAGGTCGCCGTTAGCGACGTAGATTTCACCTTTATTAACCAGCGCGGTTAGCTTGCCGGTAGAGGCAGATGGCCCGACGTTATTGGCCTGCAGCTTGCCGAGATACGCAAAACCGGCATCTTTACTGCCGAAGCTGTGGAAAGCCTGCAGCATCACCGCCGTGCCGTCAGCGGCCTGACCTGGCGTGGAATACTGGAGTTTATTTTTGAATTTACCGTCAAGCAGATCCTGCCAGCTCGCCGGGGCAGTTTTCAGCAGCTTGCTGTTGTAGATAAAGCTCAGATAATTCTTTACCAGCGGCGAATAAAGGTTGTTGGCATCGGGGATAGCCGAGGCGGCGTCGGTGTTAAAGTTCGCCAGCAGCTTTTCGGCGGCGGCGCGCTGAATGAATGGCGGCGCGGTTACCAGCACGTCGGCCTGCGGATTCGTACGCTCTTTTGCCAGACGTTCCACTACCACGCCACCACCGCCTTCAACATAGCGTACGGTAATGCCGGTCGCTTTAGTGAATGCGTCAAACTGCACCTGGTACCAGCTGTTATCGCCATCGTGCAGCCCGTCGATGGAGTACACCGTGACCACCGATTCCGCCCATGACGGGGCGCTGGCGAGAGCGAAGACAGACAGCAGAGCAAGTCGGGAAAGTTTCATCGTAATAGCCTCATAGCGTACGTTGCATTTTCTGGCCTATACCAGGTTTGCTTTTTACGCTAAACGGCTTATGTGACAAAACGATGAAAGAGAAATAAATCAGTCCACGCTGGAGGATGCTGCGCTTATCCGGATAGCCGTGAGACGATACGATTGGTAGGCCGGATAAGGCCCGCAGCCAACATCCGGCGCATCCGCTAGTGGGTATCTACCTCAATACGCAGGCTGTCGTGACGCCAGTATTCGATATCCAGATCCAGCACTCGCCCGAGTTGATCGTAGTTCAGACGGCGCAGCAACAGCGCCGGGCGTCCTTCCATAACTCCCAGCGCCTGTGCGGCCTGCGCAGGCATGGCGGTGGGGTAGAACGACAGATGCATGCTGGTATAGACGAGGTTGTAGTGCGACTCGTATACCTCGGTCAGGCTGCCGTTGAGATCGTACTGCAGCAGCTCAGGCACGCGGGCGGGCAAACAATGGTTTTCGCAGTAGCACACGGCGCGGCCATCGGCGTAACGCAGACGGGTCAGCAGATAGATTTGATCAAACGGCTGGAGCTGGAGGGGCTCCATGACCTCGACAGGCACGGTGGTTAACACGCCGCTCAGTAGCGCGGTTTTTGGCTCCCGCCCCTGCTCGCGGCAAAGCTTATGGAAGTTGGTGTTCTGGGTCGGATCCAGCCACAGGCGTTCCGGCGTAACGAACCAACCGCGACGATCGGCGCGCCAGATAAGCCCACTGGACTCCAGCTGCGCCAGACTTTCGCGAATAGTAATGCGCGTGGTGTTGAAGATCGCGCACAGTTCGCGTTCAGACGGCAGTTTATCACCGCTTTTCAACGCACCGCTCTGAATACGCGCCTGAAGCTGCGCCTTGATCAACAGGTACTGCGGGATATCGCCCGGGATAGATTTCATGCTTACTCGCTTCCGTTTTGCCTGCCGCCATTATACAAGCAGAGATGAATTTTTTGTTGCAGCGCGATTTTCTCTTTGACCCGTCGCGGCAAAGATCGTCATGATAAATGCAATCTGGTATAGACCAAAGGTAAATAACATGACTTCGCGTAACTATCTGCTGCTGACTCCTGGCCCGCTCACCACCTCTCGTACCGTGAAAGAAGCGATGTTGTTCGATAGCTGTACCTGGGATGATGATTACAATATCGGCGTGGTAGAACAGATCCGCCAGCAGTTGACCGCACTGGCAACGGCCTCCGAAGGCTACACCTCCGTACTGCTGCAAGGCAGCGGCAGCTATGCTGTGGAAGCCGTACTGGGTAGCGCATTGGGGCCGCAGGATAAGGTGCTGATCGTCAGCAACGGTGCATACGGCGCACGAATGGTCGAGATGGCCGGCCTTATGGGTATCGCCCATCACGCTTACGACTGCGGCGAAGTTGCGCGCCCGGACGTGCAGGCGATCGACGCGATCCTCAACGCCGACCCGACGATCAGCCATATCGCCATGGTGCATAGCGAAACGACCACCGGGATGCTCAACCCCATTGATGAGGTGGGCGCTCTGGCGCATCGCTATGGCAAAACCTACATTGTTGACGCCATGAGCAGCTTCGGCGGCATCCCCATGGATATTGCAGCATTACACATCGACTATCTGATCAGCTCCGCCAATAAATGCATTCAGGGCGTGCCGGGTTTTGCCTTCGTGATTGCCCGCGAGCAAAAACTGGCCGCGTGCAAAGGGCATTCCCGCTCGCTGTCGTTAGATCTCTACGCCCAGTGGCGTTGCATGGAGGATAACCACGGCAAATGGCGTTTTACTTCGCCCACTCATACCGTCCTCGCGTTTGCCCAGGCGCTGAAAGAGCTGGCGAAAGAAGGTGGCGTGGCGGCACGTCATCAACGCTATCAGCAAAATCAGCGCAGCCTGGTGGCCGGAATGCGGGCGCTGGGCTTTAACACGCTGCTGGATGACGAACTTCATTCGCCCATTATCACCGCCTTTTATTCACCGGAAGACCCGCAGTATCGCTTTAGCGAATTTTATCGCCGCCTCAAAGAGCAGGGCTTTGTTATCTATCCTGGCAAAGTGTCGCAAAGCGACTGCTTTCGCATCGGCAACATTGGCGAAGTATATGCCGCCGATATCACTGCCCTGCTGACCGCCATTCGTACCGCCATGTACTGGACGAAATAAGGAACCATGATGAACCGTATTCACGCTGTTATTCTCGACTGGGCGGGCACCACCGTCGATTTTGGCTCCTTCGCGCCGACGCAAATTTTCGTCGAGGCGTTCCGTCAGGCATTTGATGTGGAGATCACCCTCGCCGAAGCACGCGTGCCAATGGGGCTGGGTAAATGGCAACACATTGAAGCGCTGGGAAAATTACCTGCTGTTGACGCGCGCTGGCAGGCAAAGTTTGGCCGCTCCATGAGCGCAGCAGATATTGATGCCATCTATGCCGCCTTCATGCCGTTACAGATTGCTAAAGTTGTCGATTTTTCTTCTCCTATTGCCGGAGTTATCGACACGATCGCGGCGCTACGAGCCGAGGGCATTAAGATAGGCTCCTGCTCCGGTTACCCACGAGCGGTGATGGAGCGCCTGGTTCCCGCCGCCGCTGAGCATGGTTATCGTCCGGATCATTGGGTGGCAACGGACGACCTGGTCGCGGGTGGCCGCCCGGGGCCGTGGATGGCGCTGCAAAACGTGATTGCGCTGGGCATTGATGCGGTCGCGCACTGCGTGAAGGTAGATGATGCCGCGCCGGGCATTAACGAGGGGCTTAACGCGGGGATGTGGACGGTGGGGCTGGCGGTATCGGGTAACGAATTCGGCGCAACATGGGACGCCTATCAGACAATGTCGAAAGAGGACGTTGCGGTCCGCCGCGAGCACGCGGCCAGCAAGCTGTACGCCGCCGGGGCGCATTACGTGGTGGATTCACTGGCGGATTTACCTGGGGTGATTGCGCATATTAATGCGCGTCTGGCGCAGGGCGAACGTCCGTAAAATAACTGCCGGATGGTGCTGCCGCTTATTCGGCCTACAGACTGTACCGTTTTGTAGGCCGGATAAGGTGTTTACGCCTCCATCCGGCAATCATTCTTATTCGTAGTAGTTATAAATCCCCGCCGCCATCACCAGTTGCGAAGCCACTTCATGCGCTTTTTCACGACCAACCAACAGGTCGATGATTTTCAAACCAAAATCGATAGCGGTACCCGGACCCTGGCTGGTTAATAATTTTACCCGCGCATCCCACACCACACGCTTATCCTGCCACTGTTCGGCGGGGATCTTATCTTTCAGCGCCGGAAAACCGGTCATATTGCCGATAGGGAAGATATCGTGCGGCACGAGCACTGTAGCGGCTGCGGCGCAAATGGCTGCGACAATGCGCCCGGAGCGGTGAAACTGTTTTACGGTTTCGACCAGCAACGGGCTGTCGCGAAAGCACTCGGCGCCTTTAATTCCGCCGGGCAACACGATGATGTCATAATCGCCGTCGGCAACTTCAACCAGCGGCGCATCCGCCAGTAGCTTTACACCGCGCGAGCAGACAATAGTCAGGTTGCCATCACTGGCGACGCTGGCGGTAGTGACGTGGATTCCGCCGCGAACCAGCAGATCGATAGTGGTGACCGCTTCGGTCTCTTCACTACCAGGGGCGAGGCATACCAGTGCCTGAGCGCTCATACTCACTCTCCTTTCGCTTTACCATTTCAAACAGGCGGCTATTTTCCGGAACGGCGAGACCGTGCACGCGGGCGCGCTTGAGTAAATAACCGGTGATGTAGTCAATTTCGGTATGGCGCATGGCACGCACGTCCTGCAACATGGATGAGATGTTTTCTGCCGTACTGTCAATCACTTGCTCAACATAATAGCGTAAATCGTCTGCCGATGTGTGGTAGCCTTCACGTTCAATCACGGCGGCGACCTCTTCGCAAATTGCGTTAATTTCATCAGTATGATGGCGCAGCTCGCCGTTCGGGCAGTTCCAAAGCGCGGTGAGCGGGTTGATAACACAGTTGACCGCCAGTTTGCGCCACATCTCTGCGCGGATATTGTTATGCCAGGCGACATCGGGCAGTACCCCCTGCAGGATATCGGCGAGATAACTGTAATCGCCGTCTTGCTCGCGCGCCGGGCCAATATGCGTAGTACCGTTAGCGACATGAATAATGATATTACCGTCGCGGCGCGCAGCATGGGTGATAGTCCCCATCAACATCGGCTGTTGGATATTTTGCAGTTCTTCTATGGTTCCCATTCCATTATGAATGAGCAGGATAGGCGACGTCACCGGTAGGGTTGACGCCAGGGTTCGTACTGCGTCGGAAACCTGCCACGCTTTCAGCGTGACTAACAACAGTTCGCTCTTCGCCAAAAAATCCGGATCGTTTGCCGTCAGTGATTCGTTGAAAAAGGAACCATCGGTATCGATCAGATTTACGCTGCAATAAGGTTGTGGCACCCGTAGCCAGCCCTGTACGTCATGTCCGTGTTTGCACAGTGCCGAAAGCCAAAGTTGTCCTAAGGCTCCGCATCCCAGTACAGTAATTTTCATTGTTCCTCCTCACCTGCAACAGCGCCAGGTGTTATGGCGCTAATTATAGCGTCATCAGCTAAGCTTCTCGTTAAGCCTCGTTGCAGGTATTATGCAACGCAACGAAAATGAAGGGAGAAGAAAAGATGCCATCTTTCGATATTGTTTCTGAAGTTGATCTGCAGGAAGCGCGTAACGGCGTGGATAACGCGGTTCGCGAGGTTGAGTCTCGTTTTGACTTCCGTGGCGTAGAGGCGACTATTGAACTGAACGATGCCAATAAAACCATCAAGGTGCTGAGCGAGTCCGATTTCCAGGTCAATCAGTTGCTCGATATTCTGCGCGCCAAGCTGCTTAAACGCGGTATTGAAGGCGCTTCGCTGGATGTACCGGACGAGTTCGTGCATAGCGGTAAAACCTGGTATGTGGAAGCGAAGCTGAAGCAGGGCATTGAAAGCGCCGTGCAGAAGAAAATCGTCAAGCTGATTAAAGACAGCAAACTGAAGGTGCAGGCGCAAATTCAGGGGGAAGAGATTCGCGTGACGGGCAAATCACGTGACGATCTGCAATCGGTAATGGCGCTGGTTCGCGGCGGCGATTTGGGCCAGCCGTTCCAGTTCAAAAACTTCCGCGATTAAGTTGTTATGCCGGATAGAGCCTCGCCGCCATCCGGCAATGCAGCATTCATCCTTTGCTGATAAGCTGTTCAACTTCAAAGCGATTGGTCACTTTGCTGTCGATTTTGACGTAAGCGGAATGCTCTTCCGCCACGATCAGCGCTTCGCTTACGCCTTTCATTGCCAACAGTCGCTGTTTTAGCCTGTCGTCAGCAACGATATCCGCTGGAATTTCCACGCGCAGGCTGCTGACATAGGGCGGCTCTTTCATGGTACTTGCCACCGCCAGCCATACCATCGCCAGTACGGCCCCGGCAAGGAAAACGGTTTGCCCATCAAACGTGCCGTCTATCCAGCCGCCCAGCGAACCGCCAAGCGCCACGCCAAGAAACTGACTGGTAGAATAGACGCCCATCGCCGTTCCTTTATACCCCGCGGGCGACTCTTTGCTAATAAGCGAAGGCAGTAGCGCCTCCATCAGATTAAAGGCGAGGAAAAAGAGTTGTACGCCAATCACCAGCTCCCAGAAATGCTGGCCCGCTCCCCACAACACGATTTCCGCGACGATAATGAGCCCCACGCAGAACAGGAATACCTGCTTCATCCGCCGTTTGACTTCAGCATAGATGATAAAAGGCACGACGGCGGCAAAGGCGATCACCATGGTTGCCAGATACACCTTCCAGTGTTCGGCGGCAGGGAAACCGGCATCGGCAAGCTGGCCGGGCAGGGCGACAAAGGTGGACATCAATAAAATATGCAGACACATAATGCCGAAATTGAGCTTGAGCAGCCTCGGCTCCGCCAGCACTTTACTGAAGCTGCCTTTGACCATCCCGGATTCGCGATTCAGCACATGGTTGGTACTGTTGGGAACCACCCAGATTGTCAGAAGAATGCCCAGAGTGGCGAGGGCGGCGATCATCCAGAACAACGCGTTCAATCCCAGACTATGGGTAACAATCGGCCCTAATACCATCGCAATCGCGAAAGTGATACCAAAGCTGACGCCGATAAACGCCATCGCTTTGGTGCGGTTTTGTTCTCGGGTGAGATCAGACAGGAGCGCCATGACGGCGGCGGCAATAGCGCCGGACCCTTGTAGCGCTCGCCCCAGAATAATGCCCCAGATTGAGTGAGAGAGCGCGGCAATGATGCTACCCGCGACAAATACCGCCAGTCCGCCGACAATCAGCGGTTTGCGGCCAATGCGGTCGGACAGCAGCCCAAAGGGAATTTGAAAGATAGCCTGCGCCAGCCCGTAAATGCCGATCGCAATGCCGATTAATGCTTCGCTGGCGCCCTGTAGCGCCATACCGTATGTGGTCAGTACTGGTAGAACCATAAACATACCCAGCATACGCAACGAAAAGACGGTCCCTAAACCCCATGTGGCGCGCAGCTCCCCTGGCGTCATTTTATAATCGTTCATTGCCACCTCTGTATAAAAGCTGGGAGTAGTGTAGTGCGGGGAGTGTGCCGGGTAAATAGAGGGTTAATTAGCAAATATTATGTTTTTGAAACAGTTGAGCTAAAAAAGAGATAAATTGTTAACACGATAGGGGCGATCGGGAGAGTCAGCATAGCCTTGTGCTCATTCATATTCCGATCTCCTTGAGCTGTAGTGGCTATCTGAGCCATATCAGTATAGTGTAGCGGTTAGCCACGGCCTTCAGGCGGTGTGCGCTGTTGCTCCATGTTGCAATAGCAGAACTCGTCAAGCCAGACTGTCAGCGAACCGCGCTGCCTGAGTGTGGCTGGCCGGTGGGTGATTTTAAACTTTTGCTTTGCCATAGGAACCCGATTCTGAAACGACTGCGATGATCAGATCCGCCCATCTTCTGAAAATTTGATTTATTCAACAACGCCGAGACTGATAGCAAACTTTCTGCGTGATGGCGCGCGTTTATCAGGCAGAAGGTTCGTCAGCAGTCGCATTTATTATATTATTCAAGGAGTGAATTCGTTATGGAAATTAAATATTTATCATTATGTATTTTGGTGGGTATTTTATTTGTTAGCCAGGTAAATGCATCAGAGAACAACGGTAAAGATGATGTAAAATATGCTGCGCTTACCCAGAAGGATCTTGATGCTTTGCCCGTAGAGAAAAGAGCCTCGGTTCTGGATAAACTGGGGTTTATCCATGAATACGGTATTGGTGTGCCGATGAATCGCGAACGGGCGTTGCAGTATTACAAGCAGGCCTGTGAACTTGGCGGTAACTACGGCTGTTATAATGTGAAGTATGCTTATCAGTATGGCGACGGAGTGGCGAAAGATAGCGCTCAGGCCAATATGTATGCTAAGAAAATGAATCTGGATAATTTATTGATTGAGCAAGAGTATATCGATAAGTTTTCGCAAGAAATTTACACGGCAAAAGCATTGGCCGATACGGATAAATCGCAGCGGCCAGAATTTATTAATGCACTATTTAATCTCCTAAATAATAGGCCAGAGAGCGATGCGCTTTTTTTTAGTCGTATCGGATTTAATCAGGAAAAAACGTTCCGCCTTGCTACGCTATGGGTACAGGACGGCGATCCACAAATGGATTATCAACTGGGGTTACTCACCCTTAATGATTTCTCTGGTCATTATGTGGATGAGCCTTATAAGGCCAGGCCAGCCTCGTTGAAATGGTTTCGCGCCGCTGCGGAAAAAGGCGTCGTTGAGGCCCAATCTCTCTTGGGGGGTATTTATTCGGGGGGAGAGGGCGATGAGTGGGGGATTAAGCCAGACATTCAGGAAGCACAAAAATGGTATGGGCAGGCGGCTGAACAGGGTGACAGCGATGCACAGATTGCGTTAGGTAAAATCTATTATTCTGGCGCAACAGGGCGCACTGATTACGCTAAAGCGCTGGTATTATTTACGCAGGTTGAAAATGATGGTACTAATTCGCGCTCAACGATGCCGTTGAGTTGGATGTATTATAACGGTTTAGGTACTGCACCTGATTGTGATAAAGCCTGGTCGTATTACAAGAAAGCATCTCGATATGTAGGTAAGAAAGTTGAGGAAAAAATATTTTTGAGTAAATGCGCAGCGGATATTCAGAGTCGAAAAAACAACGCGGATGCTTTACCCAAAGTAACCCTAAAAAAAGAGAGTATTTTCTCTCGCGGGATAACGGCTAAACCGAAAGAATGCGCACTAATTTTTCAGATTGGCACAGATAAAATCCGTAACATGGCGAATTTGCATATTACGCTTGAGCTGAAAAATGATGATGGAGTGGCAACTGAGGAAACGTTAATGATTCCGCCATTCGGTTTGAATACTCTGGGGATAGATATGCAAAATCATGATGTTGATCCTCTCGTTACCCCATACGATCTCCCGCTGTATACGCAAGATTTTTGTCACGGGATCGGCGATATCCATTTTACGCTGAAATCCGCTACGGCAACGATTAACGGTAAGAATGTCGATTTACTGAAAGCTGACAGTGTGCGCTTTTTAGATAAAGAATAAGGGAATGAAAAATGATAAAACGGAAATGGAATCTTTTGCTTCTGCTTGGGCTTTCTTTCGCATCGGTATGCCAGGCAGGTGATGATATTGACGCGTTGTATAGCCGTATTGCGCAGAAAGATATTCAGGCGCTAAATGAGCTAAAAGCGTTAGCCAAAGATAATAATGCTCAAGCGCTGGCGGAGTTGGGATTTATTTATGAGTACGGTGTTGCCGTGCCGAAAGATACGATACAGGCTATCAAGTATTATGAGCAGGCTTGTCATGTTGAAGAACCCTATGGCTGCTACAACGCTCGTTATTTTTATCTGCATGGCCTGGGGGTGATGCAGGATGACGTTTTGGCAAAAGAGCTTGCGGGTAAAACCAGTAAAGCAGACATCGATACTGATGCGCAGACGGTGACGCGCCTGATAGCCGACGAAATAGATACGGCAAAGCAAGCCGCGGAAAGCGATATTACTCAGCGTTCCCGGTTTATTGAAACATTACGCCAGTATGCCGGCGGCAGGAGCGCGATGGCCGCGCTCATCACGCGCCTGGGTTATTCAAAGGCGGATATCCTGCACCTTGCGGAGCTGTGGGCGCAGGAGAGAGACCCTGAACTTAACTTTATCGTTGGTAGCCTCTATGACTCTGGTTTTGTTGAGGTCGACGATAAAGAGGCGCGTTCGTTGCAATGGTTCCGCAAGGCTGCTGAATTGGGCCAGGCTGATGCGCAGAATATACTCGGTTACTTCTACTTGAATGGAAAACGAGGGATTAAGCGCGATCTGCAGAAGGGGGTGCAGTGGTATGAGTTGGCGGCTGCGCAGGGTAATGCCGATGCGCTCATAAATCTTGGTGAGATCTATTACTCCGGGACGCAGGTTCCGCTTGATTACGCTCGGGCGTTTGAATTCTTTGATCGGGCGGCGAAGATGGGCAAGTCTCGCGCTTTAAACTATCTTGCCTGGATGTATACCAACGGTCAGTTTGTCGACACGGATTGCCGGAAGGCAGCGGAGTTGTTTGCTCAGGGGCGAACAAGTTTTGCAGACGATCCCCATTTTCAGGTGACCTGCGAAAAAGACCGACAGGCCCGCGCTGAGGCTGTGGCAATGCGTGAAAAGAATTTGCCGAAGTTAACCTTCAATCGTGATCGTGTTTTCGGTGCGAGCCAGGGCAGCGGCTATGCATGCGAGCTGGAGTTTGTCGTCAAAACGGACAGAATCAGCAGTATAGAGAATTTACGCGTCTCACTGGCGCTGAAAAATAAGGCCGGGGCGATGTCACAGCAGGTTATCGCATTTGAGCCTTTTGGGCTAAATACGCAGAACCGCAATTTACAAGGGTATAAGTCTGATACGCTCCGTGAATCGACATTACAACCTGTCTATCAGCCGGAATTTTGCGATGTTGATAGCTATAGCGTGACTGCTGTGACGGGAATGGTTAACGGTAAAGAGATGGATATGCTTAAGGCAGGCGTTTTTCTGTAACTGCGAGCGAAAATAATGGCGTATCAAGCGATACGCCATCAAAAGTCTTACCAGACGTAAGTCAGCAGATTCTGCGAATTCGGCACCATAAAATCAACGGACATCATGATACTCAGCGCGGTAATCGCAATGATAGAGAAGCCGAACAGCTTGCGCGCCCAGACCTTATCATCTTCCACTTTGTAACCGCGTAGCGCCATGCCGAGCCACCAAACGCTGACCGCCGCGGCGACCACCAGGTATTTGTAACCGGCATAACCGCCCAACGTGAGCATTAGCGTTGCAACGGCAAACGCAATGATGTACAGCGTGATGTGGTTTTTAGCGACTGAGATTCCTTTTACCACCGGCAGAACCGGGATATTGGCCGCCTGATAGTCCTTAAAGCGGAAAATGGCGATGGCGTAAGAGTGCGGCATCTGCCAGAGGCTGAAAATAGCCAACAGAATCGCCGCGCCGCTGTCAAAGTCGCCCGTTACGGCGCAGTAGCCAATCACCGGCGGCGCTGCGCCGGAGAGAGAACCAATCAGCGTGCCGTAAACGGAGTGACGCTTCATGTACAAGCTGTACACGCCAACGTAGACCACGAAGCCCATCACCCCCAGCCAGCAGGCCAGAGGATTGGCGCCAAACCACAACAGCATAAAGCCAGCAATACCCAGCAGGGTGGCGTATACCAGCGAGACGCCAGGAGAAATCAGGCCTTTGACCAGCACCCGATTCTTGGTCCTTTCCATCTTCCTGTCGATATCCCTGTCGATGTAGTTGTTAAATACACAACCCGACGCCACAACCAGTGACACCCCGACCAGCGTATAAATGAACAGGGGATAGTCAATGCTGCCCTTTGAGGCCAGCAGAAATCCCCCGATCACCGAGATCAGGTTGCCAAAGATGATGCCTGGTTTCGTTACTTGCAGGTATTGCTTAAACATCATACTCGCCGCTCTTAGTGCATCATCATGTTGTAGTTGAGGTTCCACATAATCCAGATGGAGCCCACAACCAGGATGGCGATGATCAGCACGGTAAAGATGAAGGCCGTCATGTTCCAGCCTTCATCAGATTTGGTGTTCATGTGCAGGAAACACACCAGATGCACCAAAATCTGCACCACTGCCATTGCCAGGATAGATCCCAGAATAACGGCCGGAGAGGCAGCGCCGGTCATCACCATCCAGAATGGAATAACCGTCAGGATGACCGACAGGATAAAGCCGGTCATGTACGTTTTTACGCTGCCGTGGGATGCGCCGCCGCTCTCGGTAGAATGACTCATTACATCGCCCCCATCAGATAAACAACAGTGAATACGCAAATCCAAATCACATCCAGGAAGTGCCAGAACAGGCTCAGGCACATGATGCGGGTACGGTTAGTGCTGGTCAGACCGCGACGGGCAACTTGCACCATCAGCACCGCCATCCAGATCAAACCGGAAGTGACGTGCAGACCGTGCGTGCCGACCAGCGCGAAGAACGCAGACAGGAAGCCGCTGCGATCCGGGCCCATACCGTTAACAATCAGGTGATGGAATTCATAGAGTTCCATCCCGATAAATCCGGCACCGAACAAGAAGGTCAACGCCAGCCAGGAGATAACCTGGCTCTTGTTGTTCTTGTGCATGGCGATCGCCGCCATGCCGTAGGTAATGGAGCTAAATAACAGCAGGAAGGTTTCAACCAGAACGAACGGCAGTTCGAAAATGTCCTTACCTGTCGGGCCGCCAGCGGTGCCGTTCACCAGAACGGCATAGGTAGCAAACAGAATAGAGAACAGAATGCAGTCGCTCATCAGGTAGACCCAAAATCCGAAGATTTTGTTCTGGCCTGCGTCATGGTGCCCGTGTTCGTGCGCGTGGGCAGTCGCGTGCGTTAAAGTATCAGTTGCCATTTTTCAGCCCTGCCTTAGTAATCTCATCGAAATGCTGGTTTTCCAGTTTTTCGACTTCCGGGACCGGCACGTAGTAATCCACATCTTCATCAAAGCTTTTTACAATCCAGCTGATGATCATGCCTGCGAAACCCACTATCGCCAGCCACCAGATATGCCAGATCATGGCGAAGCCAAATACCGTCGCGAAGGCGGCGATAACAATACCGGCACCGCTATTTTTCGGCATATGAATCTCTTCATACTGTCCAGGCTGTTGGTACGCTTCGCCTTTTTCTTTCATTTCCCAGAAGGCGTCACGTTCGTGAACGTGCGGCACAACGGCAAAGTTATAGAACGGCGGCGGAGACGAGGTTGACCACTCCAGCGTACGGCCACCCCATGGGTCGCCGGTCAGATCGCGGTTCTGATCGCGGTCGCGAATAGAAACGAAGATCTGAATCAGTTGGCACAGGATACCCAGCGCAATCAGCGCGGCACCGGCGGCGGCAACCATCAGCATCGTATGGAACTGCGGATCAATTTGCTGGCTGAGGCGACGGGTCATGCCCATGAAGCCCAGTACGTACAGCGGCATAAAGGCTACAAAGAAACCGATAATCCAGAACCAGAAGGCGCGTTTACCCCAGGTTTCGTTCAGCTTGAAGCCAAACGCCTTCGGCCACCAGTAGGTCATACCCGCGAAGCAGCCAAACACCACGCCGCCGATGATCACGTTATGGAAGTGCGCAATCAGGAACAGACTGTTGTGCAGGACGAAGTCCGCGCCCGGTACCGCCAGCAGCACGCCGGTCATACCGCCGACCGAGAAGGTCACGATAAAGCCGATGGTCCACATCATTGCGGAATGGAAGACGATACGGCCCTGATACATGGTGAACAACCAGTTGAAGATCTTCACCCCGGTCGGGATGGCGATAATCATGGTGGTGATACCGAAGAAGGCGTTAACGTTCGCGCCCGCGCCCATCGTGAAGAAGTGGTGCAGCCAAACGATAAACGACAGTACGGTAATACAGACGGTCGCCCAAACCAGCGAGGTATAGCCGAACAGACGTTTACGCGAGAAGGTCGCTGCGATTTCGGAGAATACCCCGAAGACCGGCAGAATCAGAATGTACACTTCCGGATGGCCCCAGGCCCAAATCAGGTTGATGTACATCATCATGTTGCCGCCCATATCGTTGGTAAAGAAATGGGTGCCCAGATAGCGATCCAGGGTCAGCAACGCGACGGTAACCGTCAGAATCGGGAAAGAGGCGATGATCAGTACGTTGGCGCACAAAGAGGCCCAGGTAAAGACCGGCATCTTGAACATTGTCATACCCGGCGCACGCATCTTCAGGATCGTCACGAAGAAGTTGATACCGGTTAACGTCGTACCAATACCCGAGAGTTGCAACGCCCATATCCAGTAATCGACCCCGACGCTGGGACTGTACTCTATTCCCGATAGCGGCGGATAAGCCAGCCACCCTGTCTGCGCGAATTCACCCACGCCCAGCGAGAGGTTAACCAGGATAACGCCGACAACGGTGAACCAGAAGCTCAGGTTGTTCAGGAAAGGGAACGCAACGTCGCGCGCGCCGATCTGCAGCGGAACCACCAGGTTCATCAGACCGATAACGAAGGGCATCGCCACGAAGAAGATCATGATTACGCCGTGAGCGGTAAAGATCTGATCGTAGTGGTGCGGCGGTAGAAAACCCGCTTCGCCGGCGGAGGCAAGCGCCTGCTGGCTACGCATCATGATGGCATCGGCGAAACCACGTAACAGCATCACAATCGCGACGATGATATACATGATGCCGAGGCGTTTATGGTCAACCGACGTTAACCACTCTTTCCATAGGTAGGTCCACTTACCGAAGTAAGTAATCGCTGCCAGTATCGCCAGTCCCCCGACGATAATTGCAGCGATCGTTACCATGACGATAGGTTCATGGAACGGTACTGCATCCAGTGATAATTTTCCGAACATCTTATCTTCCTCAACCCTTGGAGTTGGCGGATTCCGCGTGGCTCATGTCCATACCTTCCATTCCTTCATGCGAGCTGTGCTCACCTTCAGGTTGGGTCATGTCCATGCTCTTACCGTGGTCCATGAATTTGTTAATAACGTCCTTGAACAAATCTGGTTTCACGCTGGAGAAATATTCCACCTTGTTGTACTCGCTTGGCATAGCCACTTTCTCGAACGCCGCCATATCATTCATGGTGTTCGGAGACTGCTTCGCTTTTGCGACCCATTGGTCGAATTCTGCGCGGTCTTTGGTGGCGATAGCTTTAAACTTCATACCAGAGAAGCCCGGGCCGCTATAGCTGGCGGAGATGCCATCGTAGGTTCCGGGTTCGTTGGCGATCAGATGCAAACGTGTTTGCATACCGGCCATGGCATAAATCTGGCTACCCAGACGCGGGATAAAGAAGGAGTTCATCACGGAGTTGGAGGTCACTTTGAAATAAACCGGCGTGTTCGCCGGGAAGGCGATCTCGTTGACGGTGGCGATACCCTGCTCCGGATAGATGAAGAACCATTTCCAGTCCATGGAAACCACTTCGATGGTGATCGGTTTTTCGTCATGCGCCAGCGGCTTGCTTGGTTCAAGCGCGTGCGTGGTTTTCCAGGTCAGTACGGCAAGGAAAATGATGATTAAGATAGGCACCGTCCAGACCACGGCTTCCACTTTATTGGAGTGTGACCAGTTCGGGCTATACTTCGCATCCTTATTACTCGCACGATACTTCCAGGCGAAACCAACAGCCATCAAGATGGCGGGAATAACGACGATCAACATCAGGCCAAATGCCGTCAGTATCAGCGAACGTTGCTCCAGTCCAATCTGTCCTTTGGGATCCAGCAGCGCAGAATTACAGCCACTGAGTAATGCAGTGCCTGCAATTAATGACAACCATCCCAAACTTTTATTGTATTTCCTGAGTCTCATTTAACGACCTCAATTCCACGGGACCTGGTGGCGTTTAAAGTGTAGGGGCATTTTACGGTAAGGTTACATTACTGTAAACATGATTGGTTCTGTGTTACCAAGTTCTGCCGCGCATGTCACATATGTTGCCAAGTATGTCGAAATAACTTTAAGACACTGTTGAAACTTTGCGTTATAACGGATGAGGTCTGTAAGTGGGATGTTGAGGGGTAATTGGTATAACCAATGTAAAAATAAAACAATTACTTAACAATTTATTATCAATAAAAGGACAATCAACGGCAGAAATTTAAATTTAATCGGCTGAATCGTGTAAAGAAAATAGGTGGCGTAGAAATTACCAATAATTTCCAAAATTCTGTTGCGCACAAAAAGACAAATATATTTTTTATCAATTGATGGTTATTTAGCCGTTATAATTCCGGGTCGTTATTACAACGGCAAATAATGTTTTACAGCAGGCGTGTTTTTCGTAGCGCCAGGTAGTCCAGCAACCCGCCAAAGACAATGCCGCACACGGCAACCGCTACCGCAGTCTCAAGCAATCCGGACAGGAATGAGAAGTTAGTGTAATCCAACGCGTTCATGGTCAGCAGGAGTACCCATACCGCCAGCAAAGCGACGCCCGCGAGCAGGATTGAAAGCGCGAAATTGTAGGCGCCACGGTATTGCGTGCGGGGAATGAAACGCTCGCTCTGCCAGCTATATTCCAGCGTTTGCCGACAGACCAGCAACAGTAACAGCCCGGGAACGGCGGCAACAACCGAGAAGAGGTAGAATGTCGGCCAGCCGTGCGCTTCAACGAACCAGCCCGCTACAGGACCAACATAAACGCGGCCTACTGCGGAGAGGGCCGACAGTAGGGCAAACTGTGTTGCGGAAAACGACTTATTACATAGCGTCATTAATAAGGCGACAAAGGCGGCAGTACCCATCCCGCCGCACAGATTTTCGAAAAAGACCGCCGCGCCCATGCTGAACATGTTTTTATCGGTAATGGAGAGCAACCAGTAACCGGCGTTGGACGCGCCTTGCAAAATGCCGAAAATCAGCAGCGCACGAAACAGCGAAAGACGCTGCATTAATATGCCGCCGTATAACGCGCCGACGATCGTCGCCAACAGGCCCAGCGTTTTATTGACCACGCCGACTTCGCCGGCGTCAAAGCCGACGCCGCGAATCAAAAAGGTGGTGGTCAGGCTCATGGCGAAGGCGTCACCCAGTTTATAAAGCACAATGAGCAGTAAAATCAGCCAGGCGTTGTTACGGCCAAAGAAATCGCGTAGCGGCGCGACGACGGCCTGTTCCAGCGATTTCGGGGACGGGATAGTATCGGTCGGTTCCGGCGCCAGTAAGGTGGCGATAATGCAGGGGATCAGCAATGCCGCCATCAGCCAGTACATGCCCTGCCAGCCGAGCCAGCGATCGGCCAGCCATAGCGCCAGTCCGCCGGAAACCAGCATCCCCAACCGGTAGCCAAGCACGCTGATTGCCGCGCCAGCGCCGCGTTCTTCTGCGGGTAAAACATCGGTTTTCCAGGCGTCGAACACGATATCCTGCGAGGCGGAGCAAAAAGCAATCACCACCGCCAGCGCCGCCATCCAGCGTAGCTGCGTGCCGGGTTCAAGAAAGCCCATCGCCGCAATCGCCGCCAGTAACAACAGTTGGGTGGCGAGTAACCAACCGCGACGACGACCTAAAAAAGGCGGCGTGTAGCGGTCCATCAGCGGGGACCAGAGAAACTTAAACACATAGGCCTGACCAACCAGCGAGAAGAAGCCAATCGTTTTAAGATCGATATTCTCGACGGTCATCCACGCCTGTAGCGTACCGGAGGTGAGCGCCAGCGGGAGGCCGGAGGCAAAACCCAATATCAGCAGAATGGCTGAACGCGGTTGCTGGAAAATACGTAAATATTGACTTGACATAGGCATCTACAGACCCGGCTTCTGCCGGGTCTTGTTGTTGCTATTAACGGGCGTTTTGCTTGATAAAATCGTGAATACTGGTGTCCTGAGACATATCAGCAATGGTATCGGTCAGAACGCTGTTTACCGCGTCGGCAATATTCTGGTTAGAGGCCTGGAACGCCCCTTCAATAGAGTAGTTGGCGCGATAGTTTTTGGTCATCTTGCTGCCATTTGCCGCGGTCGCAATAATCGCGATATCCGCTTTGGTCGCGATGTTGTAGCGCACGCTGCCCTGGGAAACATCAGCATACAGTTGGTTAACAATAATCTGCAGATTAACCGCGCCGTTAGGCCCGATCATATAGCCCCGTGCCGTCATCTGTTTTTCCAGGACTTCTTGTAACAGGAAGCGTAAATCGCGGGAGGCTGTTAACGTTACCAGCTGGTTGTTACGCGTGACTTTCGCTAACGCCTGATCCTGGCGCTGGTCCGCGCCGGTAATGCTAACGGTGACGCCCATCAGGCTCGGGTCCTGCTGTGGCAAGGTGATCTTCGGCGCGACGTCAATGGTCGTCGGCGGTGTGGCGCATCCTGCCAGCATAAACAGAGCGACTAACGGAAAGAGAAGTTTTTTTAACATATTCAGGCTCTCAATGACGCTTAAAACGTGATAGGTAAAAATTCCCGCCATCATAACACCGCTAACGGCGAGGGGAAGTGGTCAACGCAGGTAAATTCGTCGTAATGTCCGATTTGGTATTGATAACGGCGCGAGCGGGGATTTTGAGCGCTAAAAGAATGATTAAGGCAGTAAACTTCATACGTTTGGCTGAAATAATCAGACGAAAGCTAAATTTTTGTTGTCATGCTGTAATGGAAACGGTAAAAGCGGCTAGTATTTAAAGGGATGGGTGACATCACAGCGTTGTCGGAGGAGATTTTCATGATGATACGTGAGCAAATAGAAGAAAAATTAAGGACAGCGTTCGACCCCGTGTTTCTCGAAGTTGTGGATGAAAGCTATCGTCACAATGTTCCTGCAGGATCGGAAAGCCATTTTAAGGTCGTGCTGGTGAGCGATCGCTTTACAGGCGAACGTTTTCTTAATCGTCATCGGATGATTTACGGTACGTTAACGGCGGAACTCTCCACAACCGTACATGCGCTGGCACTGCATACTTATACCCTCAAAGAGTGGGAAGGGTTGCAGGATACTATCTTCGCGTCGCCTCCTTGTCGCGGCGCGGGAAGCATCGCGTAGCAAAACGGATTTGCAACTACCTCCGCTTTTCCAGTATGTTGCTACAGAATTATGTGAAAACGGCCTGCGGGCCGTTTTGTTTTGTCTGAATTTTGAGCGTGTCGTACAGTATTCAGACAAAAATTAGCCGAGAATTGTGAAAACCGCCGCAGCATCGCACAATCACCGTTCTCGACTCACAAAAGTGATGCCGCTATAATGCGCCGTCTTATATATGAACGTCTTCGGGATGATTCTGACGACAGGGAATGTGATTGATTATGAGAACATCCCGGTTCCGCGAAGCAAATAGCACGTGCTTGCGGAGTAGAGTTGACCGAGCACTGTGATTTTTTGAGGTAACAAGATGCAAGTTTCAGTTGAAACCACTCAGGGCCTTGGCCGCCGTGTAACGATTACAATCGCTGCTGACAGCATCGAGACCGCTGTAAAAAGCGAGCTGGTCAACGTAGCGAAAAAAGTACGTATTGACGGCTTCCGTAAAGGCAAAGTACCGATGAATATCGTCGCTCAGCGTTATGGCGCTTCTGTTCGCCAGGACGTGCTGGGCGATCTGATGAGCCGCAACTTCGTTGACGCGATCATCAAAGAAAAAATTAACCCGGCAGGCGCGCCGAACTATGTTCCGGGCGAATACAAAGTGGGTGAAGATTTCACTTACTCCGTCGAGTTTGAAGTCTATCCGGAAGTTGAGCTGACTGGCCTCGAGTCTATCGAAGTTGAAAAGCCGGTTGTTGAAGTCACCGACGCTGACGTTGATGTGATGCTGGACACCCTGCGTAAGCAGCAGGCGACCTGGAAAGAAAAAGACGGCGCTGCTGATGCGGAAGACCGCGTGACCATCGACTTCACCGGCTCTGTAGACGGCGAAGAGTTCGAAGGCGGCAAAGCGACCGATTTCGTTCTGGCGATGGGCCAGGGTCGTATGATTCCGGGCTTTGAAGACGGCGTTAAAGGCCACAAAGCTGGCGAAGAGTTCACTATCGATGTGACTTTCCCGGAAGAGTACCACGCTGAAAACCTGAAAGGTAAAGCGGCTAAGTTCGTTATCAACCTGAAGAAAGTTGAAGAACGCGAACTGCCGGAACTGACCGAAGAATTCATCAAACGTTTCGGCGTTGAAGATGGTTCCGTAGCCGGTCTGCGCGCTGAAGTACGTAAAAACATGGAACGCGAGCTGAAAGGCGCGGTGCGTAACCGCGTTAAGTCTCAGGCGATCGAAGGTCTGGTAAAAGCTAACGACATCGACGTACCGTCTGCGCTGATCGACAGCGAAATCGACGTTCTGCGTCGTCAGGCTGCGCAGCGTTTTGGTGGTAACGAGAAACAGGCTCTGGAGCTGCCGCGCGAACTGTTCGAAGAACAGGCTAAGCGTCGTGTAGTTGTCGGTCTGCTGCTCGGCGAAGTCATTCGTACCAACGAGCTGAAAGCGGACGAAGAACGCGTTAAAGGCCTGATCGAAGAGATGGCGTCTGCTTACGAAGATCCGAAAGAAGTGATTGAGTTCTACAGCAAAAATAAAGAGCTGATGGACAATATGCGTAACGTCGCTCTGGAAGAACAGGCTGTTGAAGCGGTTCTGGCAAAAGCGAAAGTGTCTGAAAAAGCCACTTCCTTCAATGAGCTGATGAACCAGCAGGCGTAATTTTTCGCGTTAAAAGCACGAAATTTGCACAAAAACCCGTCACCTTTCAGTGACGGGTTTTTTTTGTCACGCATTTTGCATGGTAAGGGTGCGAAAACCGCGTTTCAGTGTTAGCGTTAGAGCAAAAGATTGTTATGCTTGAATTATGGCGATGCCGTACCCATTACAGAGGGACTGGCTGATAATCCGTCCATCAGGTTACAATCAGTACAGCAGATTTTTTCAATTTTTATCCAGGAGACGGAAATGTCATACAGCGGAGAACGAGATAATTTGGCCCCTCATATGGCGCTGGTGCCGATGGTCATTGAACAGACCTCACGCGGTGAGCGCTCTTTTGATATCTATTCTCGTCTACTTAAGGAACGCGTCATATTTCTGACCGGCCAGGTCGAAGACCATATGGCTAACCTGATCGTGGCGCAGATGCTGTTCCTGGAAGCGGAAAACCCGGAAAAAGATATCTATCTGTACATTAATTCTCCTGGCGGCGTAATTACTGCGGGGATGTCCATCTATGACACCATGCAGTTTATTAAGCCAGACGTCAGCACCATTTGTATGGGACAGGCGGCCTCTATGGGGGCGTTTCTGCTGACTGCCGGGGCGAAAGGCAAACGTTTCTGCTTGCCGAACTCTCGCGTCATGATCCACCAGCCGCTGGGCGGCTACCAGGGCCAGGCGACGGATATTGAAATTCACGCCCGCGAAATTTTGAAAGTAAAAGGGCGCATGAATGAACTTATGGCGCATCATACGGGTCAATCTCTTGAGCAGATTGAACGTGATACTGAGCGCGATCGCTTCCTCTCCGCGCCTGAAGCGGTAGAGTACGGTTTGGTTGACTCAATTTTGACCCATCGTAATTGATGCCCTGGACGCAAGTGTGCCGCTATACACTTCATCCTTCACGCTACCTCGGTGTTGGTTGCCAGCGCGCCTCCCAGTGACTTACTTATGTAAGCGCCTGCGGAGTCGCCGAGTTGCCGCCTTGATGTAGCTCGAATGATTTTGTGTATATACTAATGAAGGGCGGCACAACGCTGATTAGCGGCTTGCGCCTGAGAATGGCATTTGCGTCGTCGTGTGCGGCACAAAGAACAAAGAAGAGGTTTTGACTCATGACAGATAAACGCAAAGATGGCTCGGGCAAATTGTTGTACTGCTCTTTTTGCGGCAAAAGCCAGCATGAAGTGCGCAAGCTGATTGCCGGTCCATCCGTGTATATCTGCGACGAATGCGTCGATTTATGTAACGACATTATTCGCGAAGAAATTAAAGAAGTTGCTCCGCACCGTGAACGTAGTGCGCTGCCGACGCCGCATGAAATTCGTACTCACCTGGACGATTACGTTATCGGCCAGGAGCAGGCGAAAAAAGTGCTGGCGGTGGCGGTCTATAACCACTACAAGCGTCTGCGTAACGGCGATACCAGCAATGGCGTCGAGTTAGGCAAAAGCAACATTCTGCTGATTGGACCGACCGGTTCCGGTAAAACGCTGCTGGCGGAAACGCTGGCGCGCTTGCTGGATGTGCCGTTCACTATGGCGGATGCGACCACGCTGACCGAAGCGGGTTACGTGGGGGAAGACGTCGAGAATATCATTCAGAAACTGTTGCAGAAATGCGACTACGACGTGCAAAAAGCGCAGCGTGGGATTGTCTACATTGATGAAATCGATAAGATTTCGCGTAAATCAGACAATCCGTCCATTACCCGCGATGTTTCCGGCGAAGGCGTACAGCAGGCGTTGCTGAAACTGATCGAAGGCACCGTCGCCGCGGTTCCACCGCAGGGCGGTCGCAAACATCCGCAGCAGGAGTTCTTACAGGTAGATACCTCTAAGATTCTGTTTATCTGCGGCGGCGCGTTTGCCGGTCTGGATAAAGTGATCGCTAACCGTGTTGAAACCGGCTCCGGCATTGGTTTTGGCGCGACGGTGAAAGCGAAGTCCGACAAAGCCAGCGAAGGCGAGCTGTTGTCGCAGGTTGAACCGGAAGATTTGATCAAATTTGGTCTGATTCCTGAGTTTATCGGTCGTCTGCCAGTGGTGGCGACGTTGAACGAACTCAGCGAAGAAGCGCTGATTCAAATCCTGAAAGAGCCGAAAAATGCGCTGACCAAGCAGTATCAGGCGCTGTTTAACCTGGAAGGCGTCGATCTGGAATTCCGTGACGAAGCGCTGGACGCTATCGCCAGGAAAGCAATGGCGCGTAAAACCGGTGCCCGTGGCCTGCGTTCTATCGTCGAAGCGGCGCTGCTGGATACCATGTACGATTTGCCATCCATGGAAGACGTCGAAAAAGTGGTGATCGACGAGTCCGTTATTGCCGGTCAGAGTAAGCCGTTGCTGATTTACGGCAAACCGGAAGCGCAGGCTTCTGGCGAATAATTAAACATTCATACAATCAGTTAGCCAAAAAAGGGGGGATTTTATCTCCCCTTTCGTTTTTCCTGTAAACACGCCGTTGAATGTGTGGGAAACATCCCCATATACTGACGTACATGTTATAGGTGGTATGGAGCACAGCTATACTATCTGATTACCTGGCGGACACTAAACTAAGAGAGAGCTCTATGAATCCTGAGCGTTCTGAACGCATTGAAATCCCCGTATTGCCCTTGCGCGATGTGGTGGTTTATCCGCACATGGTCATACCCTTATTTGTAGGGCGGGAAAAATCTATCCGTTGTCTGGAAGCGGCTATGGACCATGATAAAAAAATCATGCTGGTCGCCCAGAAGGAAGCATCAACGGATGAGCCGGGTGTAAACGATCTTTTCACCGTCGGGACCGTGGCCTCTATTTTGCAGATGCTGAAACTGCCTGACGGCACCGTAAAAGTGCTGGTCGAGGGGTTACAGCGCGCGCGTATTTCCGCGCTGTCTGACAACGGCGAACATTTCTCCGCGAAGGCGGAGTACCTTGATTCGCCAGCCATTGATGAGCGTGAACAAGAAGTGCTGGTGCGTACCGCTATCAGCCAGTTCGAAGGCTACATCAAGCTGAACAAAAAAATTCCGCCGGAAGTGCTGACGTCACTCAATAGCATTGACGACCCTGCACGTCTGGCTGACACCATCGCCGCGCATATGCCGCTGAAACTGGCGGATAAACAGTCCGTACTGGAGATGTCCGACGTTAACGAACGTCTGGAATATCTGATGGCGATGATGGAATCTGAAATCGATCTGCTGCAGGTTGAGAAACGCATTCGCAACCGCGTGAAAAAGCAGATGGAGAAATCCCAGCGCGAGTACTATCTGAACGAGCAAATGAAAGCGATTCAGAAAGAGCTTGGCGAGATGGACGACGCGCCGGACGAAAACGAAGCGCTGAAGCGTAAGATCGACGCGGCGAAAATGCCGAAAGAGGCGAAAGAGAAAGCGGAAGCGGAACTGCAGAAGCTGAAAATGATGTCTCCGATGTCGGCGGAAGCGACCGTGGTGCGCGGCTACATCGACTGGATGGTGCAGGTGCCGTGGAATGCGCGTAGCAAGGTCAAAAAAGACCTGCGTCAGGCGCAGGAAATCCTCGATACTGACCATTATGGTCTGGAGCGCGTGAAAGACCGCATCCTTGAGTATCTCGCAGTACAAAGCCGTGTAAATAAAATCAAGGGGCCGATCCTGTGTCTGGTGGGGCCGCCGGGGGTAGGTAAAACCTCGTTGGGCCAGTCCATCGCTAAAGCAACAGGGCGTAAATACATCCGTATGGCGCTGGGCGGCGTGCGTGATGAAGCGGAAATCCGCGGTCATCGCCGGACTTACATTGGCTCTATGCCGGGTAAACTGATCCAAAAAATGGCCAAAGTGGGGGTTAAAAACCCACTGTTCCTGCTCGATGAGATCGACAAAATGTCTTCTGACATGCGCGGCGATCCGGCTTCCGCACTGCTGGAAGTGCTGGATCCAGAGCAGAACGTGGCGTTCAGCGATCATTACCTGGAAGTGGATTACGATCTCAGCGATGTGATGTTTGTCGCCACTTCCAACTCCATGAACATTCCGGCGCCGCTGCTGGATCGTATGGAAGTGATCCGTCTGTCCGGTTATACCGAAGACGAGAAGCTGAATATTGCTAAACGTCACCTGCTGCCGAAGCAGATCGAGCGTAACGCGCTGAAGAAAGGCGAACTGACGGTCGACGATAGCGCGATTATCGGTATTATCCGTTATTACACGCGTGAAGCGGGCGTTCGTAGTCTGGAGCGTGAAATCTCCAAACTGTGCCGCAAAGCGGTTAAACAACTGTTGCTCGATAAGTCGTTAAAACATATCGAAATTAACGGCGATAATCTGCACGACTACCTCGGTGTGCAGCGCTTTGATTATGGCCGCGCGGATAGCGAAAACCGCGTAGGTCAGGTGACGGGCCTGGCGTGGACGGAAGTGGGCGGCGATCTGTTGACCATCGAAACCGCCTGCGTACCGGGCAAAGGCAAGTTGACCTACACCGGCTCGCTCGGTGAAGTGATGCAGGAATCTATTCAGGCGGCGCTGACCGTGGTGCGCGCGCGCGCGGAAAAACTGGGTATTAATCCGGACTTTTACGAAAAACGCGATATCCACGTTCACGTGCCGGAAGGCGCAACGCCGAAAGACGGTCCAAGTGCCGGTATCGCGATGTGTACCGCGCTGGTTTCCTGCCTGACCGGTAATCCGGTGCGCGCAGATGTGGCAATGACCGGTGAGATAACGCTGCGTGGTCAGGTGTTGCCGATCGGCGGCCTGAAAGAAAAACTGTTGGCGGCGCATCGCGGCGGGATTAAAACGGTCTTAATTCCATTCGAAAATAAACGTGACCTGGAGGAAATTCCGGACAACGTCATTGCCGATCTGGATATTCATCCGGTTAAGCGTATTGAGGAAGTTCTGACGCTTGCTCTGCAAAACGAACCGTCTGGAATGCAGGTTGTAACCGCAAAATAGTGACCTCGCGCAAATAGCGCTAATAAAAACAGGGCTGGCAGGCTATTTCGGACTTGCCAGCCTTTTTTTGTATAGCTAATTTAGATGGTTGATTGGGTCTGCCACCATTAACGGGTGTTGTAAGGGCGTGGCAGGCCTGATATAACTGCTGCGCGGTCGTACTTCGAAGGATTCAGGTGCGATATAAATTATAAAGAGGAAGAGAAGAGTGAATAAATCTCAACTGATCGAAAAAATTGCTGCAGGGGCTGATATCTCTAAGGCTGCGGCTGGACGTGCGTTAGATGCGATTATTGCTTCTGTTACCGAATCTCTGAAAGAAGGGGATGACGTTGCACTGGTAGGCTTTGGTACTTTTGCTGTTAAAGAGCGTGCTGCCCGTACTGGTCGCAACCCGCAAACAGGTAAAGAGATCACCATCGCCGCTGCCAAAGTGCCGAGTTTCCGTGCAGGTAAAGCGCTGAAAGACGCGGTAAACTAAGCGTGATCCCCTCGGGGGATGTGACAAAGTACAAGGGCGCATCAACTGATGTGCCTTTTTTATTGGCGATTCGGGACTTTCTGTGCGTTGCGGGCTGACAATTGCCCTCGTTTCTTGTCACAATAGGCTTTTGTGCGCCGCGTTCAGAAAATGCGATGCGCGTGAAGTCTCTATACGCAAATCATTCAGGTTGCGTCGACGCGGCGACTGAGCGAATCACTCGGTAGCCAGCGGAGAAGCCGCCTGAAAGATAAAGTGTAAAGTCACCTACAGCGGAGTGTGGTTACACCATGATGGACAGCTTACGCACGGCTGCAAACAGTCTCGTGCTCAAGATTATTTTCGTTATCATTATCGTGTCGTTCATTTTGACCGGCGTTAGTGGTTACCTGATTGGCGGAAGCAATAACTACGCCGCAAAAGTGAATGGCCAGGAAATCAGCCGGGCACAGTTTGAGAATGCGTTTAATAACGAACGTAACCGTATGCAGCAGCAGTTGGGCGACAGGTATTCTGAACTGGCGGCCAACGAAGGTTATATGAAAAGCCTGCGCCAGCAGGTGCTGAATCGTCTGATAGATGAAGCGCTGTTGGATCAATATTCCCGCGAACTGAAACTGGGCATCAGCGATGAGCAGGTAAAGCAGGCGATTTTCGCCACTCCCGCTTTTCAGGTGGACGGTAAGTTTGACAACAACCGCTATAACGCGATTGTGAATCAGATGGGAATGACCGCCGATCAGTACGCTCAGGCGCTGCGTAACCAGCTTACCACTCAGCAACTGATCAACGGCGTGGCCGGTACTGATTTTATGCTGAAAGGGGAAACCGACGAACTGGCGGCATTAGTCTCTCAACAGCGCGTGGTGCGTGAAGCCGTTATTGATGTCAACGCGCTGGCGGCGAAGCAGCAGGTAACCGATCAGGAAGTGTCCAGCTACTACGATCAGAATAAAGTCCGCTTTATGACGCCGGAACAGTTCCGCGTAAGCTATATCAAGCTGGATGCCGCGACGATACAGGCGCCGGTCAGCGATGCGGATATTCAGGCCTATTATGACCAGCATGTAGATCAGTTTACTCAGCCGGAGCGTATTCGTTACAGCATTATTCAGACCAAAACGGAAGATGATGCGAAAGCGGTACTGGATGCGCTGAACAAGGGCGAAGATTTCGCCACGCTGGCGAAAGAGAAATCTACCGATATCATCTCTGCGCGTAATGGCGGCGATATGGGCTGGCTGGAAGAGTCTGCCACGGTGCCGGAACTGAAAAACGCCGGATTAAAAGAAAAAGGCCAGATATCTGGCGTGATTAAGTCGTCTGTCGGTTTTCTGGTGGCGCGTCTGGATGATATTCAGCCTGCCAAAGTGAAACCGTTAAGCGAGGTTCGCGACGACATTGCCGCGAAAGTGAAACAAGAAAAAGCGCTGGATGCTTACTATGCGTTGCAGCAGAAGGTGAGCGATGCGGCAAGCAACGACAATGAGTCGTTAGCAGGCGCTGAACAGGTCGCTGGCGTAAAAGCGGTTGAAACCGGCTGGTTTAGCCGTGACACCTTACCGGAAGAGCTGAACTTCAAACCGGTAGCCGATGCTATCTTTAATGGCGGTCTGGTGGGCGAAAACGGTACGCCGGGGCCGAATTCAGACATTATCACCGTGGATGGCGACCGGGCTTTTGTCGTGCGCGTGAGCGAACATAAACCTGAAGCCGTGAAGCCGTTGGCAGAAGTGAAAGAACAGGTCACTGCCCTGGTGAAGCATAACAAAGCGGAACAACAGGCGAAGCTGGATGCGGAAAAACTGCTGGTCGAGCTGAAAGCGGGCAAAGGCGCGGAAGCGATGAAAGCGGCGGGTCTGAGTTTTGGCGAGCCTAAAACGTTAAGTCGTACCAGTCAGGATCCGGTGAGTCAGGCGGCCTTTGCGTTAAGCCTTCCGACGAAAGATAAGCCAGTTTATGGCGTGGCGAACGATATGCAGGGTAACGTCGTTCTGCTGGCGTTTGACGAGGTGAAAGCGGGCGCCATGCCGGAAGCGCAGAAAAAAGCGATGGTGCAGGGCATCACGCAGAACAATGCGCAAATTGTCTTTGAAGCGCTGATGAGTAATCTGCGTAAAGAGGCGAAAATCAAAATCGGCGACGCTCTGGAACAGCAGTAATCGTCGAGGCGCTTCGCAAAAAATTGCAAAACGTTGTATCCCACAAAGGCCGCTTTCGCGGCCTTTTCCATTTCTGAGAATTGCCGTTTGTTCGTTTTTCTCCGCCCCGCTATCGTGGCTGCACTGTTAACAAACAAGGAGAAAACAGTATGAAACACGGAATTAAAGCACTGCTTATTACGCTTTCTTTAACCTGCGCGGGCATGGCCCATAGCGCGCTGGCGGCGACGCCTGTCGCAAAAAATGCAGCGGTGGAAACAAAAGCGGATACGCCTTCTTCATCCTCCGCCAAAGCGGCATTACCTGCTAAAGCCAGCGATGATGAAGGTACCAGGGTGAGCATTAATACCGCGTCTGCGGAGGATCTGGCGCGGGTGATGAACGGCGTTGGGCTGAAAAAAGCGCAGGCTATTGTGAGCTATCGGGAGGAGTATGGTCCTTTTAAAACGGTGGATGATTTAAAGCAGGTGCCGGGAATGGGAAGCGCGCTGGTGGAGCGTAATCTGGCAGTTTTAACATTGTAATCACTTGCACAGTGGCAAAAATTTGCCAGACTGTAGAGGTCATACCAGTTATGACCTCTGTACTTGTCGTTTACTTATAACAACAACGTAAGGTTATTGCGCTATGCAAACACAAATCAAAGTTCGTGGATATCATCTTGATGTTTATCAACATGTTAATAATGCCCGCTATCTGGAATTTCTGGAAGAGGCCCGTTGGGATGGGCTGGAAAACAGCGACAGCTTTCAGTGGATGACGGCCCGCAATATTGCCTTTGTGGTGGTAAACATCAATATAAATTACCGTCGCCCGGCGGTATTGAGCGATCTACTGACCGTGACCAGCCAGGTACAACAGCTTAACGGTAAAAGCGGCGTATTAAGCCAGACGATTACGCTGGAGCCAGAAGGGCAGGTGGTGGCCGATGCGCTCATCACGTTTGTTTGTATTGATTTAAAAACGCAAAAAGCGCTGCCGCTGGAAGGCGAATTGCGTGAAAAGCTGGAACAGATGGTGCAATAACGCCTCGCTGTCTGATGGCGTTGAACTTGTCCGGCCTGGCGATATTGACCATGGTGCATATCGCCAGGCACGGATAAGGTGCGTGCGCCGCCATCCGGCAAAACAATCACCTTAACCCGGTTTTTTGCTTCATTGCCGCCATCACCGCCGCTTTATTCGACAGATAATGATTCAGGCCGTTAGCGCGCAGATTACAGGCCGCGCAATGACCACAGCCATCGCCTTTAATGCCGTTATAGCAGGTCAGCGTCTCTTCGCGAACCAAATCCAGTTGGCCCCAATAATCGGCCAGCGCCCAGGTTTCAGCTTTATCAATCCACATTAAGGGCGTTTCGAAACGGATATCTTTCGCCATGCCCAGATTCACCGCGTGATTCAGCGCTTTGACGAACTCATCGCGACAGTCTGGATAGCCGGAAAAATCGGTCTCGCAAACGCCAGTGATCACCGCTTCGGCTTTAACCTGATAAGCGTAAATCGCCGCCAGCGTCAGAAAGAGAATATTGCGTCCCGGTACGAAAGTATTGGGGATACCGTCAGCGTTCGGTTCATAGTCCGGCACCGGAATGCTATCCCGCGTCAGGCTGCTGACCGCCAGTTCGTTCAGTAAAGTGACATCCAGCACTTTATGCGCGCGTGCGCCAAGTTTTAACGCCAGTGCGCGCGCGACATCAATCTCTGCGCGGTGACGCTGACCATAATCAAACGTGACACAATGCACTTCATCATACTGATGCCGCGCTTGCGCCAGGCAAGTGGTGGAGTCCTGACCTCCACTAAATACAACAACGGCGCGTTTCATAGTTATCCTGATCAATGACGAAAGCCAATATGGTAACGCGTACGGATAATCCCGACCAGCTTCTTCACGGCGAAGGCGGCGGAAGCCAGGCTTCGCTAAATTCAAACCAGCCGCGAGGGGTGAGTCGAACGCCGTTAACGCCCGGTGGGGCGCTGATGCGATAGTGATAATTAAACAGCGGCGTAAGTGTGGCGTCATCCATCAGGTTGGCAAAAACTTGTTGTAGCGCGGCGCGGCGATCTTTTTCATTGGGCTGAATTTGCAGAGCGTCAAGCGTAGCCTGCAGATGGGAAAACGCAGGCGCGTCCAGGACATGTGACCAGATCTGATCGCAACGTAGCCACTGCTCCAGCGTATATTCCGGCGCTTCGCCGATCAGCCTGTCGCCCATCATCAGATCCGCTTGCGCCAACGCAGGGCAGTTATCCCAGTTTTTGGCATTATGAAAAATCAACGTTAACTCACAGCCGAGCGTCGCCAGGTAATGTCGAAGCTGTTCCGCCATCGTATGCAGCTCTACGGGAAGGTGATACGCCAGGGTAAGTTTTTTCGGCAATGGCGTTTCATCAACGTCCTGCCATTGCGGGATTGTCCAGCCGGGTAGCAGCCCCTGACTTGGCATAATCAAGTTCTCATCTACCGGTAAGGTTTTCAGCAGCGAAGTATGATGGATAATATGTATCAGACGCCGCGCCTGCTGTACGTTGAGCCGTGAGCCCTTTTTGAGGGTTAAATAACAAAAGCCAAGACTGATACCACTACTTACCTGACTCAGCGTCGCCAGCTCTTCCGGTTTGCCGATGGCAATCTGCACCGGATGGCGGCAACTGGTGCCCAGATCCTGGGCAAACAGTTGCGGGGTGATCCAGAATTCAATCGCTTTCAGCAGCGGATGGCTGAGGTGATAATGGTCATGACTTTCCAGACGCACCAGTTCCGGCGTGAACAACGCCAGGCGAAAAGGACCGGTGCCGATAAGCGGCAGGTCAGGATGCGCCAGACCGCTACAATAGCTCGCCAGACGATGCGCCAGCCAGTAATCAGGTCGGTGAAGGAGAAAGGTCAGGCACTGAGGATGCGTTACTTCGATCCGTGCGACGCTAATAAACAATTTGCTTAGCGCCGGTAGGGTAAGCAGCCTTTCCAGGCGTTCGTGTAGCTGCGCGGTGTCCACCGTATCGCCATTATGCCAGTGCAGCGTGGAGCGAATATAAAAATCCCAGCGTAAACCGTCGGCGGAAACCTCCCAGTGATGCGCCAAATCCCCGCAAGGATATTGACTGTCGCGGTCGAAGCGCGTTAACCCGGAAAAAACTTGCCCTGCGAGATGCTGTTCCGCGCGTCCTGGCAGAAAACCCGGCTGCAGCGGATCAAGCGGACGATAGTAGGGAATACGCAATGTCGGCGTATCGTTTTGCCATTGGCCGCCCATAAAAGGCTGGAGCATCGCCCGTAACTCGCCCGGCGCCAGTTGCGCCAGTTCCAGTACGTTGAGCTGCTGCCCTTTTTCCAGCGCCTGTTCCATCATGGCGGTGCGGAGCGATTCCGGCGTGACCAGAAACTGGAGCCGTCCACGTTTCCCGCGTCCGGACTGCGCCTCCCATCTTAGCCAACCCGCCTGCTGGGCCTGACGCAGCAGCGTTCGCAGATGGCGCTCGCTACAAAAACAGCGTTCGGCCAGTTCGCTAACGGTGACATGTTGCGTTTCCCCGGCGGAAGGCTGCCAGAGGCGTTGATATTGATTAAGCCGATTCAGTAGCCTCATAGAAACCCGGAACACTTCCTTTTATCTGTTCACTATTACTTCCGTATATCTCAGGTAATACTGAACAACAAGTTAACCGCGTCACAGTGTGGAGAAAGAGATGGCCCGTCTGGCAGCATTTGATATGGATGGCACGTTATTAATGCCCGATCACCATTTGGGTAGAGAAACGATCGCCACGCTGGCGCGTCTGCGCGAACGCGATATCACCCTGACATTCGCTACGGGTCGTCACGTGCTGGAGATGCGGCATATTCTGGGGACGCTTTCACTGGATGCTTATCTTATTACCGGTAACGGGACGCGAATTCACTCACTGGAAGGCGACGTGCTGCATCGTCAGGATCTCGATCCTCAGGTTGCCGATACGGTGATGCACCATGCCTGGGATACCCGAGCCAGTATGCATGTGTTTAATGACAACGGCTGGTTTACAGGCCAGGAGATCCCCGCGCTACTCCAGGCGCACGTCTACAGCGGCTTTCGTTATCAGGTTATCGATATAAAAAGCATTCCGGCCCATCAGGTGACGAAGATCTGTTTTTGCGGCGATCATGACGATCTGATCCGTTTGCGCATTCAGCTCAATGAGGCGCTGGAAGAACGCGCGCACCTCTGTTTCTCTGCCGTCGACTGCCTGGAAGTGCTACCGCTGGGGTGCAATAAAGGATCGGCGCTGGCGGTATTGAGCAACCATTTAGGGCTTTCACTGGCAGATTGCATGGCGTTTGGCGACGCGATGAACGATCGGGAAATGCTGGGCAGCGTCGGGCGGGGGCTCATTATGGGCAATGCCATGCCGCAGCTTATCGCCGCGCTGCCACACCTTTCGGTTATCGGACATTGTGGTAATCAAGCGGTATCACACTTTTTGACGCATTGGCTGGACAATCCGCATCTACCTTATTCCCCCGAATGAGAGATCTCTTCCAGCAAGCCAGACATTCAGTCTGGCTTTTTTTTGTTTCTAGTCGCCGGTAAGTAATTTTTCGATGGCCGCTGACCACGGCGTCAAATCGCCGATATGGTCGCTAACCCAGGCCGGATGGTAATAGGTATCCAGATAGCGATCGCCGCTATCGCACAATAACGTCACGATAGCGCCGGTTTCTCCAGCCTCGCGCATCCGGGCCGCAAGCTGCAGCGCTCCCCACATATTCGTGCCGGTAGAGGCGCCGACTTTACGGCCTAGCTGCGTTTCCAGCCAGTGTGCGGTGGCAACGCTGGCGGCGTCCGGCACGCGCAGCATCTCATCCACGACATCCGGAATAAAAGAAGGCTCTACTCGCGGACGACCAATTCCTTCAATTTTACTGCCTACCGGGCTGCGTAATGAAGCGTCGCGATCCTGCCAGTAAGGTAAAAAGACGGAATTTTCCGGATCCACCACCATGAGCTGAGTATCATAGCCCTGGCAGCGAATATAGCGCCCAATCGTCGCAGAGGTTCCGCCCGTTCCGGCGCTCATGACGATAAATCGCGGTACTGGATGGGGTTCGTTGCGCATCTGGCGGAAAATACTGTCGGCAATATTATTGTTGCCCCGCCAGTCGGTAGCTCGTTCTGCGTAGGTAAACTGGTCCATATAGTGACCGTTCAGTTCATGCGCCAGCCGCTCGGAGGCGGCATAAATTTCGCAGGCGCTCTCCACAAAATGACAGTGGCCGCCGTAAAATTGAATCTGTTCGATTTTACGTTTTGCGGTACAGGCGGGCATGACGGCGATGAACGGCAGTCCCAGTAAACGCGCGAACCAGGCTTCGGAAATCGCCGTTGAGCCTGATGACGCTTCAATAATCGGAGTGCCTTCTTTAATCCAGCCATTGCACAGCCCATAAAGGAACAGCGAGCGCGCCAGGCGATGCTTGAGGCTACCGGTGGGATGCGTGCTTTCATCTTTCAGGTAAAGCTGGATACCTGGAAATGCCGACAGGGGCAAACGAATAAGATGCGTATCCGCCGAGCGCTGGTGGTCAGCGTTAATTTCATTAATGGCATTTTTAACCCAATTGCTACTCATCATTAATATCCATTTATCATTTTGTGCCAAGAGTAGCGAAAAGTACGGAAAAAATTGTTGCTATTTGACCTTTAAATTACAATGTAAGGAGAAAAATATTCTCTATGGAGTGGGTATGTTAGATAAAATTGACCGTAAGCTGCTTTGCTTATTGCAGCAGGATTGTACCCTCTCTTTGCAGGCGCTGGCGGATGCCGTTAATCTGACGACAACGCCTTGCTGGAAGCGGCTTAAACGCCTGGAAGATGACGGTATCCTGCTTGGCAGGGTCGCGCTGCTGGACCCGGAAAAACTGGGTCTGGGATTAACCGCTTTTGTGTTGATAAAAACGCAGCACCACAGCAGTGAATGGTACTGTCGGTTCGTGACCGTCGTCTCTGAGATGCCGGAAGTGCTTGGCTTCTGGCGGATGGCGGGGGAATACGACTATCTGATGCGAGTTCAGGTGGCCGACATGAAGCGGTATGACGACTTCTATAAACGTCTGGTCAATAGCGTCCCAGGACTGTCAGACGTCACCTCCAGTTTTGCGATGGAACAGATTAAGTACACCACCTCTCTGCCCATTGAATAATTCTCCCGGTATTGCCGGAAATCATATCAGGAAATAACGCGTGCGATTATTTGCTCAATTAAGCTGGTACTTTCGCCGGGAATGGCGTCGCTATCTTGGCGCGGTGGCCCTGCTTATGCTTATTGCGATGCTTCAGCTGATCCCGCCCAAAGTGGTGGGGATTGTCGTGGATGGCGTAACCGCACAGCAGTTTACTCCAGGCCGAATAGCGATGTGGATTGGCACCATTGCCCTGATCGCCGTAGTGGTCTATTTGTTGCGCTATGTCTGGCGCGTGCTGCTATTTGGCGCTTCTTATCAATTAGCCGTCGAACTGCGTGAAGATTATTATCGCCAGCTGAGTCGTCAGCATCCTGAATTTTATCAGCGCCATCGGACGGGCGATCTTATCGCGCGTGCGACGAATGATGTGGATCGCGTCGTATTTGCGGCGGGCGAGGGCGTTCTGACGCTGGTTGACTCGCTGGTAATGGGCTGTGCGGTACTGATTGTCATGTCGACGCAAATTAGCTGGCAGCTAACGCTATTAGCGCTGTTGCCGATGCCGATTATGGCGCTGATGATCAAACGTTACGGCGATCGGCTGCATGACTATTTCAAACTGGCGCAGGCCGCCTTCTCCAGCCTGAACGACCGCACGCAGGAGAGTCTGACCAGCATCCGCATGATCAAAGCGTTTGGTCTGGAGGACCGCCAGTCTTCGCTGTTTGCGGCGGATGCCGAAGATACCGGCAAGAAAAATATGCGCGTGGCGCGTATTGACGCGCGTTTTGATCCAACCATTTACATCGCCATTGGCATGGCGAACCTGCTCGCGATTAGCGGCGGAAGCTGGATGGTGGTTAACGGCAGCCTGACGCTGGGCGAACTCACCAGCTTTATGATGTATCTGGGGTTGATGATTTGGCCGATGCTGGCGCTGGCCTGGATGTTTAATATCGTGGAGCGGGGTAGCGCCGCATACAGCCGCATCCGCGCCATGCTGGCGGAAGCGCCGGTAGTTAAGGATGGCGAAGAGCCGGTCCCGGCGGGGCGCGGCGAACTGACGGCGGCCATTCGTGAGTTTTGCTATCCGCAAACGACGCATCCGGCGCTGGAGAATGTGAACTTTCGTCTTAAACCGGGTCAGATGCTGGGGATATGCGGTCCGACCGGCGCGGGGAAAAGCACAATCTTGTCGCTTATCCAGCGCCATTTTGATGTGACGCAGGGAGAGATCCGATTCCATGACATGCCGTTGACGCATCTGCAACTGGATAGCTGGCGTAGCCGACTGGCGGTCGTCAGCCAGACGCCGTTTTTGTTCTCGGACTCTATTGCCAATAATATTGCGCTCGGACGCCCGGAGGCGACTCAGGAGGAGATTGAACAGGTGGCGCGTTTAGCCAGCGTACATGAGGATATTCTCCGCTTGCCTCAGGGCTACGACACGCAGGTAGGTGAACGTGGCGTCATGTTATCGGGAGGGCAAAAACAGCGTATCTCGATTGCCAGAGCGCTGCTGTTGAATGCGGAAATTCTGCTTCTTGATGATGCGCTCTCAGCAGTAGATGGTCGCACGGAGCATCAGATTTTGCATAATTTGCGCCAGTGGGGCGAAGGGCGTACGGTCATCATCAGCGCGCATCGTTTATCCGCGCTGACCGACGCCAATGAAATTATCGTTATGCAACATGGTCATGTTGTTCAGCGCGGCGATCACGATCAACTGGCGCAGCAGATTGGCTGGTATCGCGATATGTATCGCTATCAGCAACTGGAGGCCGCTCTGGATGACGCGCCAGAACGCGGCGAGGAGGCGGCGAATGCGTAGTTTTGGACAGCTATGGCCGACGCTGAAACGGTTGCTGGCGTATGGCTCGCCATGGCGAAAACCGCTCTCTGTCGCGGTGATGATGCTGTGGATTGCGGCAGCGGCGGAGGTTAGCGGTCCGCTGCTGATCAGCTATTTCATTGATAACATGGTGGCCCGCCACCATTTACCGTTGGGCAAGGTCGCGGGGCTGGCGGCCGCCTATGTGGGGCTACAGTTTCTGGCGGCGGGTCTCCATTACGCCCAGTCTTTATTATTTAACCGGGCGGCCGTTGGCGTGGTTCAGTCCTTGCGCACGGACGTCATGGATGCCGCCTTGCGTCAGCCGCTAAGCGCCTTCGACACGCAGCCTGTCGGACAATTAATTTCACGTGTGACCAACGATACGGAAGTCATCCGCGATCTGTACGTCACGGTCGTCGCAACGGTATTACGTAGCGCGGCGTTGATCGGCGCCATGCTGGTCGCTATGTTCAGCCTTGACTGGCGGATGGCGCTGGTGGCGATTTTGATTTTTCCGGCGGTATTGACCGTGATGATCATTTATCAGCGCTACAGCACGCCGATTGTACGCCGCGTGCGGGCATACCTGGCGGATATTAACGACGGCTTTAACGAAATCATCAACGGGATGAGCGTAATCCAGCAGTTTCGCCAGCAGGCGCGCTTCGGCGAACGCATGGGCGAGGCCAGCCGCTCGCACTACATGGCGCGGATGCAGACGCTGCGCTTGGACGGCTTTTTATTGCGTCCGCTGCTTAGCCTCTTTTCCGCGCTCATTTTATGCGGTTTGTTGATGCTTTTCAGCTTTACGTCTGCCGGCACGATTGAGGTCGGAGTGCTGTATGCGTTCATTAGCTATTTGTCACGTCTGAACGAGCCGCTCATTGAACTGACCACCCAGCAATCCATGCTACAGCAGGCGGTTGTGGCGGGAGAACGTGTTTTTGAACTGATGGATCGCCCGCGCCAGCGCTATGGCAGCGACGACAGGCCGTTACAAAGCGGGGCGATTGATATTGATCATCTGTCGTTTGCTTACCGCGACGATAATCTTGTTTTACAGGACATTACGCTCTCAGTACCGTCCCGTAGCTTTGTGGCGCTGGTGGGGCACACCGGCAGCGGGAAGAGCACGCTCGCCAGCTTATTAATGGGGTATTACCCCCTGACACAAGGCGAAATTCGGCTGGATGGGCGAGAGATCTCCTCTCTTAATCATCGCGTTTTACGCCAGGGCGTGGCGATGGTTCAACAGGACCCGGTAGTGATTGCGGATACCTTTCTGGCTAATGTGACGCTGGGGCGCGATGTCTCCGAGGCGCAGGTGTGGCAGGCGCTGGAAACGGTACAACTGGCAGATCTGGCGCGCGGCCTGAGCGACGGGCTGCATACGCATCTCGGCGAGCAGGGAAATACGCTGTCCGTCGGGCAAAAACAGCTATTGGCGCTGGCGCGCGTGCTGGTTGACGCCCCGCAAATATTAATTCTTGATGAGGCGACGGCCAGCATCGATTCCGGCACTGAACAGGCGATACAGCAGGCGCTGGCGGCGATTCGCGAGCGCACCACGTTGGTGGTTATTGCCCATCGGCTATCGACAATCGTGGAGGCAGATACCATTCTGGTTCTCCATCGCGGCCAGGCGGTGGAGCGCGGGACGCATCAACAATTGCTGGCGTCGCAAGGGCGCTACTGGCAAATGTATCAATTACAGTTAGTTGGCGAGGAGTTAGCCGCCAGCGTACACGAAGAACCCGGCCCTGCGGCATAAGGTTTTGCGCCACAGGGCAAAGCCTCGCCCATTATGCACCGTTGTGGTGCGTTTTTCTTTCCCTGCTTCGATTTTGGGGCGCGTCAATATAAAGACGCGCCGCTAACCGCGCTTTTCCTCGCTCGCCAGCTTCTGGCACATCCTTTGCAATATCCATCCTGAAGAGTCCATGCGCGGCGGCAGCCGTTACCTAATTCTGACTGGAGGGTTCTATGAAGCTGGTTACCGTGATTATCAAACCGTTCAAGCTGGAGGACGTGCGGGAGGCGCTTTCTTCCATTGGCATTCAGGGACTGACCGTCACCGAAGTGAAAGGGTTTGGCCGTCAGAAAGGACACGCCGAACTGTATCGCGGCGCGGAGTACAGCGTGAATTTCCTGCCGAAGGTCAAAATTGATGTGGCTATCGCCGACGACCAACTGGAAGAGGTGATCGATATCATCAGTAAAGCGGCTTACACCGGAAAAATTGGCGACGGCAAAATTTTCGTCGCGGAGCTCATGCGCGTTATTCGGATTCGTACCGGCGAAGCTGACGAAGCAGCGCTGTAAGACCCGCCACACAGCAACAGGAAATGAAAAAATGAAGATAGCGATGATAAAAACCACACTGGCTTCACTGGCGCTGCTGCCTGGGCTAACGATAGCCGCGCCGGCGGTTGCCGATAAAGCGGATAGTGCTTTTATGATGATTTGCACCGCGCTGGTGCTGTTCATGACGATACCGGGTATCGCGCTGTTTTACGGCGGATTAATTCGCGCCAAGAACGTGCTGTCAATGTTAACGCAAGTGACCGTCACCTTTGCGCTGGTCTGTATTTTATGGGTGGTGTACGGCTATTCGCTGGCTTTTGGCGAAGGGAATCATTTCTTCGGTAATGCCGATGGGGCGATGTTGAAGAATATCGCGTTGACGGCGGTAACGGGTACGATTTATCAGTATATTCATGTCGCGTTTCAGGGATCTTTCGCCTGTATTACCGTCGGGCTGATTGTCGGCGCGCTGGCGGAGCGTATTCGTTTTTCGGCGGTACTGATTTTTGTCGTGGTGTGGTTCACGCTCTCTTATATTCCGATTGCGCACATGGTGTGGGGCGGCGGCCTGCTGGCTGCTCACGGCGCGCTGGATTTTGCCGGTGGTACGGTGGTGCATATTAACGCCGCTATCGCCGGGCTGGTAGGGGCTTATTTAATTGGCAAACGCGTCGGCTTTGGGAAAGAAGCATTTAAACCCCATAACCTGCCGATGGTCTTTACCGGTACTGCGATTCTGTATATCGGCTGGTTTGGATTTAACGCGGGTTCTGCTGGTAGCGCAAACGAGATAGCAGCGCTGGCCTTTGTGAACACCGTGGTGGCGACCGCCGCCGCGATTCTGGGGTGGATTATCGGCGAGTGGACGCTACGCGGTAAGCCTTCCCTGCTGGGAGCCTGTTCCGGCGCGATTGCCGGTCTGGTCGGCGTGACGCCAGCCTGTGGCTATGTTGGCGTTGGCGGCGCGCTGGTTATCGGCGTTATTGCGGGTCTGGCGGGATTGTGGGGAGTCACCATGCTTAAACGTCTGCTACGGGTAGATGATCCGTGCGACGTATTTGGCGTTCACGGCGTTTGCGGAATAGTCGGCTGTATCCTGACCGGCGTTTTTGCCGCCAGTTCGCTGGGCGGCGTTGGCTTTGTCGACGGCGTTACGATGGGACATCAGGTGATGGTACAGCTGGAAAGTATTGCTATTACGGTCGTCTGGTCCGGCGTTGTCGCGTTTGTTGGTTACAAACTGGCGGATATCCTTGTTGGACTGCGTGTACCGGAAGAGCAGGAGCGCGAGGGGCTGGATGTGAACAGTCACGGCGAGAATGCGTATAACGCGTGATTGCGCAACATGCCTGATGGCGCTGCGCTTATCCAGTTTACCGTAGGCCGGATAAGCGCAGCGTCATCAGGCCATTAACGCCGCATAGCGGCATGTTTTTTAATTGTGATTACGCATTACCCCTTCCTGCACGGTTGAAGCGACCAGCGCGCCATCCTGAGTATAAAACTCGCCGCGAACAAAGCCCCGGGCGCTGGAGGCGGAAGTGCTCTCCACGCTATAAAGTAGCCATTCATTAAAATTGAACGGGCGATGGAACCACATAGAGTGATCGATAGTGGCGATCTGAATGCCCTTTTCCAGAAAACCGATGCCGTGAGGCTGAAGCGCGACGGGAAGGAAATTCAGATCCGAGGCGTATCCCAGTAAATATTGATGGACGCGAATGTCATCCGGAACGGTGCCGTTGGCGCGAATCCATACCTGACGCACAGGCGCGGCGACGTGACCTTTCAACGGATTGTGAAATTCGACGGGACGAATTTCCAGCGGGCGATCGCAGAGAAACTTTTCTTTCAGAATCGGCGGCAGTAAATGCGCCAGCGATTGCGCGATTTCCGTTTCTGACGGTAGTCCTTCCGGCCCGACTGCTGTCGGCATGGTTTTTTGATGTTCAAAACCCGGTTCCGGCGCCTGGAATGAGGCGGTCATGTAAAAGATGGGTTTCCCGTTCTGAATAGCGGCAACGCGGCGGGCGCTGAAGCTATTCCCATCGCGCAGCACTTCTACGTCATAGATAATGGGTTTTTGGCTATCGCCTGGCCGCAGAAAATAACTGTGGAATGAATGTACCAGTCGCGCTTCCGGCACCGTTTCTTTGGCGGCATAGAGCGCCTGGCCCACCACCTGACCGCCAAATACCTGGCGCAGCCCTAAGTCTTCACTTTGGCCCCGAAAGAGTCCTTCTTCAATTTTTTCCAGATTCAATAATGTCAGCAAATTATTCAGTGTCTGACTCATACATACTCTCCAGGTGACAACGATGCCGAAGCGAGGTAGGGCAGAGTATAACGCAATTTTGCAAGTGGTCCGATGGGTACAAAAGTCTGAATAACAGACCAATTCCAGGCAAAAATGAGTGACATGTGCCACACTTAATCACGTTATGTTTCTGTTAACCACTCTTCCGGCGGGGGGAAAGGCCTGCTGGTGCATTGATGATAAGGAGAATTGAATGAAACTCGTGCACATCGTAAGTGGTTTAGCGGTTGCGATATCTCTGGCGGCCTGCGCTGATAAAAGCGCTGATATCCAGACGCCTGCGCCAAACCCTAACATGTCGATTACAGCTAACCAGTCTACTATTCAGCAACCCAATGTTTCCGGTACCGTCTGGATCCGCCAGAAGGTCGCTCTGCCGCCAGATGCGGTGCTGACCGTGACGCTTTCAGATGCTTCGCTGGCTGATGCGCCGTCTAAGGTGCTGTCGCAAAAAGCGGTACGTACCGAAGGTAAACAGGCGCCTTTCAGTTTTGTGTTGCCGTTTAACCCATCAGATATTCAACCTAACGCGCGTATTCTCCTGAGCGCGGCCATCACCGTTGACAATAAGCTGGTATTTATTACCGATAGCGTGAAACCGGTGATTAACAATGGCGGCACTAAAGCGGATCTGACGCTGGTACCGGTACAGCAAACGGCGGTGCCTGTGCAGGCCAGCGGCGGTGCGACGACGACGGTTCCATCGACCTCACCGACCCAGGTCAATCCGTCTTCTGCCGTTCCTGCGCCTACCCAGTATTAATCCTGCGCCAACCCTCTCCGTTACGGAGAGGGTTAATACACCCAGCGATAGCGTTGTAAATCGATTTGTCCGCTTCCCGACACCACCACGCCTTCCGCCAGTAATGCCTGACGTTGCCGCTGTAGATCCGGCCCGGTAAGTGATATTGCGCCGTGGCGGTTCACCACCCGATGCCATGGTAAAGTGCTGCCTTCCGGCAGACGTTTTAAAACTCCGCCGACCTGACGCGCCGCCCGAGGCGAACCGGCAAGCCGGGCGACATCACCGTAGGTCGTGACAAATCCTTCCGGGATCGAGGCGACGATTTGCCAGACGCGTTGAGGAAATGTGTCCTGAATATCCATAATAGAATCCTGCGTTAATGCTTCAGGATAATCTGGAATAAGGGGGGAGGAAAGCCCGGATGCGCAAGAAACCAGCATCCGATGCCTGATGGGTTGCAATTGCACGATATAGCAGTGATAATGCGCCTGCGCGTTGGTTCACAACGCTCTCAATGGGGGCTCTGTTGGTTCTCCCGCAACGCTACTCTGTTTACCAGGTCAGGTCCGGAAGGAAGCAGCCAAGGCAGATGACGCGTGTGCCGGGATGTAGCTGGCAGGGCCCCCACCCATTTGTGCCTCTCCATACTGTTCTTTTCTGCTGTGCGACGTTATAGCCGCTGTTCCGCCCAAAGAATAAATGCCGTAGCGGGTAGGGGTTTACTGTATAACCAGCCCTGACCATAATGTACGCCATGCTGGCGTAGCCACTGTTCTTGCCTGATCGTTTCGATGCCTTCTGCGACCATCTTAAGTTTGAGCGTTTTCGCCATTTCAATAATATGCGGCGTGACGTTTTTATATTCCAGCGCATCGACAAAAGATTTATCAATTTTAAGGACATCTACATCCAGATTTTGTAAGTAGCTGAGGCTGGAATAGCCGGTGCCAAAGTCATCAATATAAATTGAATGTCCCACGTTACGGTATCTGGCGACAATTGGCGCGCTGGTTTTCGGATCGGCGAACTCGCGTTCTGTTAATTCAAGCGCGATTTGCGACGGAGAAATTTGGCTACGGTTCAGCAGCGTGCTTAACAGCGTCGGCAACGTTTCCGACGCCAGATCGGATGCCTCAAGATTGATTGAAATATGTTGTTCGGGATGGGACTTTAACCAACTCCCCATGTCTTCAAAAACGGTTTCGATGATTAGCCGGGTTAGCGGCTCCGTGAGCCCGGTTTGTTCAGCCAGTGCGATAAAAATTTCCGGCGAAAGGAAGGTGCCGTCCGCCTGTTGCCAGCGAGCTAAAGCTTCGGCACCGACAATTTTTCCGCTGCTCAGGGAGACAATAGGCTGATAGTGTACGTTAATTTCGCGATTGTCTATCGCATCCTGGAGACGGTGGCGGGGCGACTGTAGCCGACGCAAAATACGCAGAATAAAGGCCGCGGCCAGCAGACCCGTTACGATGCCCGCCGGTAGCCAGATAAACGCCTGTCGATACCAGCTCCTTTCCAGCGGAGCGGTCGGTGCCCAGCTTACGATAGTTATGCCCATTTCCGGAAAGGGGTGGATAGCATACTGAATGCCTCGGTTTTCCAGCCGCAGGGGCGTCTCATGGTGAATGAGCGGAAGAATAGCGGGGTCAAGGTTACCGCTGCTGGCAACCACAGTATTGCGTTCCCGGCCAATAATAGCGACGTCAATCGGCCATGCGCCAAACGGAATCACATCGATAAAGGACGCCGGGTCGATCATCACGATATAGCTGTCGCTCCCGAGTGCCGCCATATAGCGTTTTATACCCAGATCGTTTTGCGCCGTAAACCAGGCGCGATAACCGTCGCGAGTGATTTTCATGGGTGGAGGGAAAGCGGGAATATGGCTCTCTTTTTCAAGTGAGGAGCAAACGGGAATCGAATTTTTAAGATACAGAACTTCCTGGACATACCGAAAGCTATAAGACACGCGGCGCATGGCGAGTAAATGGGCGCTGCTGCAGGGCTCGCCTTTAAAGGAGGCAATATGCGTTAACGCGGCTTTTGCCTGGTCACTGACCCTTTCTGTACGTAGCGCCACCCGGGACGAGAAGATATCCAGCTCTTCGTTAAACCTTTTTTCAACTTGACGGTGCGCCAGCCACAGGCTCAATCCTATCGGGAAAAGGACAGACAGGATAAGCACTCCCGTTACCAGGCTGACCAGATGTCGTGTTGTCACAGTGATGTCCTTATAAACACAGCGTAGAGAAAGTATATCCGATCGTAAATCGCGCCCTTGAATGATAAAGCTATTTTATCGATTTTACAGATACAGGGGCCAGACTAACGCGTTACGCCACGTTGCTTTTGCCGCCAGGAAGAGATCGTGAATGTTTACCGGTTGAAAAAGGAGCGTTGATAGCGTATTTTATTGTTATGTTATAACATAATTGGGAGGGCGCAATGAAACCTGATATTCATCCTGTATACCGCACCGTCGTATTTCACGACACCAGCGCAAATGAATATGTGAAAGTGGGATCAACTATCAAAACTGAACGTGAAATCGAACTGGACGGCGTGACATATCCGTATGTCACTATTGATGTGTCATCAAAATCGCATCCTTTTTATACCGGTAGACAGAAAACGTTTGATAGCGAAAGTAGCGCCGCACGCTTCCAGAAACGTTTTGGTCATTTTATCGGCGCTAAAAGGGGTAAATGAAATGCAGGTGTTAAACTCACTTCGCAATGCAAAACAACGGCATCCGGATTGCCAGATAGTCAAACGCAAAGGACGCTTATACGTGATTTGTAAAACAAATCCGCGTTTTAAGGCGGTTCAGGGGCGTAAAAAAAGACGTTAAAAAACCAACGGTTCAGGGAAAGCAGTGCGTACCAGGGAGGGTGCGCACTTTTTTATTACCGGCTGGCTTCTGCGCGGGCCAGCGTAAAAATATCGTAGAAGGAAAGTTCGCCCTTACGGGCAACCATTTTTTGCAGCTGGACTTTATGTTCATTATCCACCTGTGGAGACTGAAGAATCGTCTCAATGAGCGTGGGGGGAACAAAGCGGGTGTTGTACCATTCGCCGTTGTAACAGACCCGGAGGTCCAGCACATCAATGTCGTTATAGTGATAACGCGGGGCGATGTCGAAAAAGAAGAAGCCATTAAATGCGATAAATAACACCACTAACAGCCACACTGACCCCACCAGCGTTTCTGATTGCAGCATGACCGCCAGCGTCGCAAACCAGGCTGCATACATCGCGATAAATAACCCAGGATGCTTGCGGATAAAACTGATACTAAAACGCGGCCTGTTATCGCGTTTTTCACGGACGTTTAAGTCATCAATAGTTTCGCTAAGCAGGCGCTGTATCTCTGTCATCTTTTGCCTTCATGATTTCTGCGACATAGGGGGTAATACCGGCCCATTTTAAAGGGAGGTGTAACGTGAAAAAAGTAACAGATTAACCACGAATTAGCATAACAGTTATCATTTTAACTACAATTTTTTAATGATTCGCGCCGGGTTTCCACCTACCACGACGTCTGGCGGTACGTTTTTTGTCACCACAGCGCCTGAAGCGACGACGACGTTATCGCCGATGGTTACGCCAGGATTAACGACGGCTCGTCCGCCTATCCAGACGTTATTTCCGATAGTGACGGGTTTACCTAATTCTCTGCCGCTGTTGCGTTCGACGGCGTCCAGCGGGTGCGTGGCGGTATAGATATGTACCCCTGGCGCGAGCATACAATTATCGCCAATATGAATTGGGCAAACATCAAGCATGACGCAGTCGAAGTTAGCGTAAAAGGAGTGACCAAGAAAAATATTATAGCCGTAGTCGCAACGAAAGGAAGGTTCAATATAGGCGTCTTCGCATCGACCCAACAGGTCGCGTAAAATCGCCTGACGCTTATTTATTTCATCAGGCGTAGTATAATTGTATTGATGGATGAGTTGACGCGCCCGCAGTCGATCCTGGCATAAAGTTTCATCGGTCGGGCAATACAGTGCCCCAGCGATCATTTTTTGTTTTTCGTCACTCATCGCGCGCTCCCCTTGGTGGATATTATCGCAATAGAAGCAATAATAAAGTATTAGAGGGAACGTTCCCTGCTATTGGTATGTGATCTATATCACTGTTCTATAATAGCCCGTTGTGTTATTAGCCTGAACGAGGAGGCAGATAACACCTGCGTGTTCTCTAAAAAGTAATGTAGCGTGATTAACGAATGAATTTCCATACTGAAGAGGGGATCTTGTCGTAGAGTTTGTTCATCGTCAATTCTGCAAGACGGTGATCCGCAGCTGAGTAAAATACAGCCAGCTCATTGTCGGACAATTCATATTTATTTTTCTCAATGACGCGCTCCAGAGTGTCAATTGTCTGACAGCGCCGTAAACGCATCAAATAATCAGTTTTAGTTAATGGTTTATCAGACATAAATTCTACCTATGATTGTAATAATTTTTAACAAGACAAACTAACAGGATTAGCCCTGGTGGCGTTGACGAAACAACGGAACAGGCGGTTGCCCGATTTACGCCATTTTTGCAAATCCTGCGTATTAATACCATAGCTGCTGAACAACATAAAGGTGTCGTCCAGGTATTCATCTATCTGCGCAATCAATTTATTGTCTTCATTGTACTTAATTTTATAATTAAGCGCGAAAGTTGCAATATGCTCTATCAGCTCATTGAGCTGCAGGTTGACTGCTGAGGTCGGGTCATTAACCCAGCCATGGTTGCTTTCTTCAAGGTTTGCAAGACAGTCATGATACAGGGTTTCGCAAAGAAATTTAAGCTGTGCTATATCATGTCTTTTGGGTGAGTATTCGTCCATAATGCATCCCCTTTTTAGTGGCTTAAACTAACCGAACACCTTCGGGATGGATACAACTAACTAACCTGGTACTTCCCACGTCACCTTATGATTTAACTATAATCTACTCTAAAAAACTTTTCATCGTCATATTACGAAAAATTACAATTGCGTGAAAGCCGCGTGTTGCCATACTTTTTCGAATTTTAACAGTGATCGTCGGTCGCCTAAAAAGGAACCAGTTTTATTGTTTGTGTAATCATTGGGTTAACGTTTTTTAGCTTTTCAGGCTAAAACAATAGACTCTGACAGGAGAAAATAGCCAGGAATATTCTTAATATTTCTTAATTAATGGCTGAATTAAGAAATGGCCAACTTTCCTAAGAAAAGCCTTTAACGCAGTAAGGATTATACCTTTTATTAATATGGCAAAAAATAATCAATCTAACAATAAGCGTATTTTATGATTTTTGCGTAAAAAAGGCCGCTTGCGCGGCCTTATCAACAGTGAGCAAATCAGCGATGTTCTGTCGAATGACTATGCTCAATATCTTCGCTTTTACGGCTAAAGCGGCGGCGTACCACCACGAAGAAGACCGGTACGAAGAAAATAGCCAGTACGGTTGCCGTTACCATCCCGCCCAGTACGCCAGTACCTACCGCATTCTGCGCGCCGGAACCCGCGCCGGAACTGATAACCAGCGGCATAACCCCCAGCATGAACGCTAACGAGGTCATCAGAATCGGGCGCAAACGCATCCGGACGGCCTCCAGCGTCGCTTCTACCAGACCTTTCCCTTCTTTATCCATTAAGTCTTTGGCGAATTCGACGATAAGTATCGCGTTCTTCGCCGACAACCCAATGGTTGTGAGCAGGCCCACCTGGAAGTAAACGTCGTTAGTCAGTCCGCGGAAGGTCGCAGCCAGCAGCGCGCCGATAACCCCAAGCGGAACAACCAGCATTACGGAGAACGGGATAGACCAGCTCTCATACAATGCCGCCAGACACAGGAAGACGACGATCAGCGAGATAGCATACAGGGCAGGGGCCTGGTTGCCGGACAACCGTTCCTGGTAGGACATCCCGGTCCAGTCATACCCAATGCCTGACGGCAGCTTGCTGGCCAGTTCCTCCATCATCGCCATCGCTTCACCAGTACTCTTGCCTGGCGCCGCCTGACCCAGAATTTCCATCGAAGGCAGACCGTTATAGCGTTCCAGACGTGGCGAACCATATTCCCAGCGGGAAGAGGAGAATGCGGAGAACGGCACCATCTGACCATCGCTACCACGAACGTACCAGTCGTTAATATCATCCGGCAACATGCGGTATTTCGCTTCGGACATCACGTAAACTTTCTTCACACGACCGCGATCGATAAAGTCGTTTACATAGCTGCCGCCCCATGCTGCGCCCAGCGTGGTATTAATGTCGCTAATAGACACGCCCAGCGCCTGAGCTTTTTCCTGGTCGATATCGATTTTAAACTGTGGCGTATCTTCCAGACCGTTAGGTCGAACGCCGACCAGCAGATCAGGATATTTCGCCACCTCGCCGAACAACTGATTACGTGCCTGGGTGAGTTTTTCATGACCAAGTCCCGCCTGGTCAATCAACTCGAAGTCAAACCCGGTTGCGGTGCCCAGTTCAACAATCGCCGGCAGGTTAAAGGCGAAGACCATCGCATCTTTAATTTGTGAAAACGCTGCGGTTGCCCGCTGGGTAATCGCTTCAACCTTGTTTTTTTCGCCTGGACGATCGGCCCAGTCTTTCAACGACACGAATGCAATACCGGTATTCTGACCGCGCCCTGCAAAACCGAAGCCGTTGACGGCGAATACCGATTCAACGTTGGCTTTCTCTTTGTTCAGATAGTAATCCGTGACCTCATCCAGCACTTTTTGCGTGCGCTCTTGCGTCGCGCCGGCGGGGAGCTGGACCATTGTCAGGAATACGCCCTGGTCTTCATCCGGCAAGAAAGAGCTTGGCAGACGAACGAACAGATAAGCCATACCGACGACGATAATGAGATAGAGCAGCAGATAACGCCCGGTGCTGCGCAGAATATTCCCTACGCTATCGGTGTAGTGATGCGTGCTCTTATCAAACAGGCGGTTAAACCAGCCGAAAAAGCCTTTTTTCCCTTCGCCATGATCGCCTTTGGCGACGGGTTTGAGCATCGTCGCGCACAGCGCGGGCGTCAGGATCAGCGCGACCAGCACCGACAGCGCCATCGCCGATACGATGGTGATAGAGAACTGACGATAAATTGCCCCGGTTGAGCCGCCAAAGAAGGCCATCGGAATAAATACCGCCGACAGTACCATCGCGATACCCACCAATGCGCCCTGAATCTGGCCCATGGATTTGCGCGTCGCTTCCTTCGGCGGAAGGCCTTCTTCCGTCATAACACGTTCGACGTTCTCGACCACCACGATGGCGTCATCCACCAGCAAGCCGATGGCGAGCACCATCCCGAACATCGTCAGCGTGTTTATCGAGAAACCGAATGCCGCAAGCACGGCAAAGGTTCCCAACAACACCACCGGAACCGCAATAGTCGGAATCAACGTCGCGCGGAAGTTCTGCAGGAACAGGTACATCACCAGGAACACGAGGATAATCGCTTCGACCAGCGTTTTTACCACTTCATGAATAGAGATCTTCACGAACGGCGTGGTGTCATACGGGTAGACGATTTTCATCCCTGGCGGGAAGAACGGTTCCATTTTTTTCAGTTCGGCGCGAATAGCGGTAGCGGTATCCAGCGCGTTGGCGCCGGTAGCCAGTTTGATGCCAAGACCTGACGCTGGCTGACCGTTAAATTTCGCGATGACGTCGTAGTTTTCGCCGCCAAGCTCAATTTTCGCTACATCCCGCAGACGAACCTGAGAGCCATCCTGATTCACCTTCAGCAGGATTTTGCCAAACTCATCCGTTGAGGTCAGACGCGTTTGGGCAATAATCGATGCGTTAAGCTGCTGGCCTTTTACCGGCGGCGTACCACCGAGCTGACCTGCCGCGACCTGGGCGTTCTGCGCTTTGATCGCGTTAATCACGTCGACCGGCGTCAGTTGGTATTTGGTTAGCTCTGTCGGATTCATCCAGATACGCATCGCATACTGCGAACCAAACAGCTGAACGTCGCCCACCCCAGAAGTACGGCTGATCGGATCTTTCATATTGGCGGCAACGTAATCCGAAATATCCTCCTGGGTCATGGTGCCGTCGGTGTTAATGACGCCCACTACCATCAGGAAGCTACTTGAGGACTTCTCAACGCTCACGCCCTGTTGCTGTACTTCCTGGGGAAGTAACGGCATTGCCAGTTGCAACTTGTTCTGAACCTGAACCTGCGCGATGTCCGCATCGGTGCCGGATTCAAAGGTCAGCGTGATCTGCACGGTCCCCGTGGAGTCACTGTTGGAGGACATATACATCAGGTTATCGATACCGTTCATATTCTGTTCGATAACCTGCGTGACGGTATCCTGTACCGTTTTCGCATCAGCGCCAGGGTAGGTTGCGGAGATCGTCACTGCTGGTGGCGCAATCGTCGGATATTGCGCTACCGGCAATTTGAGGATCGCGAGCCCCCCTGCCAACATGATGATGATGGCGATCACCCACGCAAATATAGGGCGATCGATAAAGAAATTAGGCATGTCTTAACGGCTCCTGTTTAAGTTAAGACCTGGGCTGAGCAGGTTGATCACCGCTTGCGGCTTGCTGTTTGTTATCCGCGGTAATTTCCTGCACTTTAACCTGTGCGCCAGGACGTACTTTTTGCAGCCCGCTGACGACTACGCGGTCGCCCGCTTTCAACCCGTCAGTCACCAGCCACTTATCGCCGATCGCCTGGCTTGCGACGATTTGGCGGGTTTCCACTTTGTTATCAGCGCCAACCACCAGCACCGTGGCATCGCCGCGTGGAGTTCGGGTAACGCCCTGTTGTGGAACCAGTAATGCCGTCGGTTTTGTCCCTTCCTGCAGACGTGCGCGAACGAACATTCCTGGCAATAAGGTGTGATCCGGGTTAGGGAAGATGGCGCGCAAAGTAATAGATCCGGTGGTTTGGTCAACGGTAACGTCGGAGAATTCAAGCGTACCGGATTGCGGGAATTTGATACCGTCGCTGGTCACCAGGTCGACCTTCGCTTTGCCGTTTTCCTGTTTCAGCGAACCATTTGCCAGCTCCTGCTTCAGGCGCAGGAAATCATTGCTGGACTGGGTCACATCGACATAAATAGGGTCCAGCTGCTGCACTGTCGCCAGCGCCGACGCCTGACCGTTCTGTACCAGCGCGCCTTCCGTTACGGACGACTTACCAATACGACCGCTAATCGGCGAGGTGACTTTGGTATACGCCAGGTTGATACGTGCGGTTTCAACGGCGGCTTTTGCTGCGACAACGGCGGCAGTCGCTTGTTGCGCGTCAGCCAGCGCCTGATCGTATTCCTGCTTACTGATGTACTGCGTACCCAGCAGCTTTTGATAACGCTTCACCGTCAGTTCAGCGATATTCGCGGCGGCCTGCGCTTTTGCCAGATCGCCCTTAGCGCTGTCGTAAGTCGCCTGGTAGGTCGCAGGATCAATCTGATAGAGAGAGACTCCCGCTTCGATATCACTTCCCTCAACGAAATTACGCTTCAGGATAATGCCGCTTACCTGCGGGCGAACTTCGGCGATACGGTAAGCAACGGTACGACCCGGAAGTTCAGTTGTGATTTGCAGTGGTTCCGTTTTTAGTGTGACAACCCCAACTTCTGGCATCTGCTGGCCGCCTTGCTGGTCCTGTTTGTCGTCACATCCTGTTAGCGCTAAGCTGCCTGAGAGCATCAGAACGACCGCCAGAGGCGTTAACCCTCTGTTTTTGTTCATATGTAAACCTCGAGTGTCCGATTTCAAATTGGTCAATGGTCAAAGGTCCTTAAACCCATTGCTGCGTTTATATTATCGTCGTGCTATGGTACATACATCCATAAATGTATGTAAATCTAACGCCTGTAAATTCACCGACATATGGCACGAAAAACCAAACAACAAGCGCTGGAGACACGACAACACATCCTGGATGTGGCCCTGCGTTTGTTCTCGCAGCAAGGCGTATCGGCAACCTCGCTGGCGGAGATTGCGAACGCTGCTGGCGTGACGCGCGGCGCAATCTATTGGCATTTCAAAAATAAGTCGGATTTATTCAGTGAGATCTGGGAGCTATCAGAATCCAATATTGGTGAGCTTGAGATTGAGTATCAGGCAAAATTCCCCGACGATCCACTATCTGTATTAAGAGAAATTTTAGTTCATATTCTTGAAGCTACTGTAACAGAAGAACGACGCCGCTTATTGATGGAGATTATATTCCATAAATGTGAGTTTGTCGGAGAAATGGTTGTGGTTCAACAGGCGCAACGTAGCCTTTGTCTGGAAAGTTACGATCGGATTGAACAAACGTTAAAACATTGTATTAATGCTAAAATGCTGCCTGAAAATCTGCTGACCCGTCGTGCGGCGATACTGATGCGCAGCTTTATTTCAGGGCTCATGGAAAACTGGTTATTTGCTCCGCAATCGTTTGATTTAAAAAAAGAAGCTCGCGCCTACGTCACGATCCTGCTGGAGATGTATCAATTGTGTCCGACGCTGCGCGCGTCGACGGTCAACGGCTCCCCCTGATAATATTCCAGGAAAACTCCTGGACATTTTCTGTGTCGCTATTCTGTTTGTTACAGGCGTGATATTCTTGCGACTCAATTATTTCCGGTCTGCTTGCCGGTTCAGACACTTCATTCTCATGACTATGTTGCAGCTTTATAAACGTTCACAGCATTTTGTTTTTATTACAATTAGCGTCCTTATTATCCTGCTGTCCTGTCAGTCTCTGGCATTTGCCCGGGGGCAAACGAATGGCGACCTGCCGTCAAAAGCGGATGTGCAAAACCAGCTGGATACGCTGAATAAGCAAAAAGATCTCTCCGCCCAGGATAAGCTCGTCCAGCAAGACCTTATTGATACGTTAGCTACGCTGGAGAAAATCGAGCGGGTGAAAGAGGAGACCGTACAGCTACGGCAGAAGGTGGCGCAGGCGCCTGAAAAAATGCGTCAGGCGACGGCTGCGTTGAATGCGCTGAGCGACGTCGATAATGATGATGAAATGCGAAAAACGCTGAGTGCGCTTTCGCTACGTCAGCTTGAGCTGCGCGTGGCGCAGGTACTGGATGATTTGCAAAATTCGCAAAACGATCTTGCCGCTTATAACAGCCAGCTTGTTTCGCTACAGACCCAGCCGGAGCGCGTGCAAAACGCCATGTATACCGCCTCACAGCAAATACAGCAAATCCGTAACCGTCTGGACGGCAATAACGTCGGCGAAGCCGCGCTTCGCCCCAGCCAACAGGTGTTATTACAGGCACAACAGGCGCTGCTTAATGCGCAGATCGACCAGCAACGTAAGAGTCTTGAAGGGAATACCGTTTTGCAGGACACCCTGCAAAAACAGCGGGATTACGTGACGGCCAACAGTAATCGCCTTGAACATCAGCTTCAACTTTTACAGGAGGCGGTCAACAGTAAACGACTTACGCTAACGGAAAAAACGGCCCAGGAGGCCATTTCGCCGGACGAAACGGCGCGTATCCAGGCGAACCCGCTGGTAAAACAGGAACTGGATATTAACCATCAACTCAGCCAGCGTCTGATTGTCGCGACCGAAAACGGCAATATGTTGATGCAGCAAAACATTAAAGTAAAAAACTGGCTCGATCGCGCGCTGCAGTCGGAAAGAAATATCAAAGAACAGATTGCCGTCTTAAAAGGCAGCCTGTTGCTGTCGCGTATTCTTTATCAACAGCAGCAAACTCTGCCCTCCGCCGACGAACTCGAAGATATGACCAACCGCATTGCGGATTTGCGTCTGGAGCAGTTTGAAATCAACCAGCAGCGTGATGCCTTATTCCAAAGCGATGCCTTTGTCGACAAGCTGGAGGAGGGGCATACCAGCGAGGTGAATGATGAAGTTCATGATGCGTTGCTTCAGGTGGTGGAGATGCGCCGTGAGCTATTGGATCAGCTAAATAAACAGTTGGGTAACCAGCTGATGATGGCGATTAACCTGCAAGTTAACCAGCAGCAGTTGATGAGCGTATCGAAAAATCTGAAAGCCATTCTGACGCAGCAGATTTTTTGGGTGAACAGTAACCGCCCTATGGACTGGGACTGGCTTAAAGCGTTCCCCCAAACGTTAAAAGAGCAATTCAGCGCCATGAAAATCACGGTGAACTGGCAAAAAGCCTGGCCCGCGGTATTTATTGCTTTTTTGGCCGGGTTGCCGCTCTTGCTCATCGCCGGTTTAATCCGCTGGCGTCTGAAATGGTTAAAAGCGTATCAACAGAAGCTGGCCGCCGCCGTGGGATCGTTGCGTAACGATAGTCAACTCAATACGCCAAAAGCTATTCTGATCGATCTGATCCGCGCGCTGCCGGTGTGCCTGATTATCCTCGCGCTTGGACTGATCCTGCTGACCATGCAGCTAAATATCAGCGATCTGCTCTGGGCCTTTAGTAAAAAGCTCGCGATGTTCTGGCTGGTCTTTGGGCTGTGCTGGAAGGTGCTGGAAAAAGAGGGCGTGGCGATACGCCATTTTGGTATGCCAGCGCAGTTGACCAGCCACTGGCGTCGCCAGATTGTACGCATTAGCCTCGCATTGCTGCCGCTGCACTTTTGGTCTGTGGTGGCGGAGTTGTCGCCGCTGAATCTGATGGATGACGTGCTGGGGCAGGCGGTTATTTTCCTCAATCTGCTGGTCATAACATTGCTGGTGTGGCCACTGTGCCGGGAAAGCTGGCGCGATAAAGAATCTCACGGCATTCGACTGGTGACCGTGACGATTCTTTCCATCATTCCGGTGGCGTTAATGGTATTAACGGCGACCGGCTATTTCTATACCACCCTGCGCCTGGCGGGACGCTGGATTGAAACCGTCTATCTGGTCATTATCTGGAACCTGCTTTATCAAACGGTGCTGCGCGGGTTAAGCGTAGCGGCGCGCCGGATTGCCTGGCGACGCGCGCTGGCTCGTCGTCAGAACCTGGTAAAAGAGGGAGCGGAAGGCGCGGAGCCACAGGAAGAACCCACCATCGCGCTGGAGCAGATTAACCAGCAAACATTACGTATCACGATGCTGCTAATGCTTGCCCTGTTCGGCGTTATGTTCTGGGCGATTTGGTCCGATTTGATCACCGTATTCAGCTATCTTGATAGCATCACTCTGTGGCACTACAACGGCTCCGAAGCTGGCGCTGCGGTGGTGAAAAGCGTGACGATGGGCAGCTTGCTATTCGCCATTATTGCCGCGATGGTGGCCTGGGCGCTTATCCGCAACTTACCCGGCCTGTTGGAAGTGCTGGTGCTTTCACGTCTGAATATGCGCCAGGGGGCTTCGTATGCGATCACCACGATCCTTAACTACGTCATTATCGCTGTTGGCGCGATGACAGTATTCGGATCGCTCGGCGTCTCGTGGGATAAACTCCAGTGGCTGGCGGCGGCGTTGTCGGTGGGTCTCGGTTTTGGGCTACAGGAGATCTTCGGTAACTTTGTCTCGGGTTTAATCATCCTCTTCGAACGTCCGGTACGCATTGGCGATACGGTAACGATCGGCACCTACTCCGGCACGGTCAGTAAGATTCGTATTCGCGCCACCACTATTACCGATTTTGATCGTAAAGAAGTGATCATTCCGAACAAAGCATTCGTAACGGAGCGGCTGATTAACTGGTCCCTCTCCGATACCACGACCCGTCTGGTTATCCGGCTTGGTGTGGCTTATGGCTCGGATCTGGAGAAAGTGAAAAGAGTCCTGCTACAGGCGGCGATGGAGCATCCGAAGGTGATGCACGATCCGGAACCTGCCGTATTCTTCACCACCTTTGGCGCCAGCACTCTGGATCATGAACTGCGTCTGTATGTGCGTGAATTGCGCGATCGTAGCCATACGGTGGATGAACTGAACCGCGCGATCGATCGACTGTGCCGTGAAAATGATATCAATATCGCCTTTAACCAGCTTGAGGTGCATCTGCATAACGCGAAGGGCGACGAAGTCACTGAAGTGAAGCGCGATCTCAACGGCGGCGATCTGGCGCCTACGGCAAGCTAAAAGGCGGTGGGCCGCGCGCTTTATGAGTGCGCGCGGCGCCGCTAATGCGACAGCGTAGAAAGCTCTTCCGGCGTAATGCCGGTGACGCTGGCAATGAGCCCGGGTTCCAGCCCGTTGGCAAGCATTTTGCGGGCAATAGCGCGCGCTTCGGCCTCACGGCCTTGTGCTAACCCTTGCTCAAGGCCTTTTTGCAACCCTTCCGTTCGGCCTTTTTCTTCCAGCCATTCCGCTATTGTCATCAGTTGTTCCTTATACTGCGGCGCGCCCTGCGCCAGTTGACGAATCAGCGCCCCGGGTTCTGCGGCGTTTCCTGCTTTCAACATATAGTTGATCAGCACACTGAGCTGTGTGTCCGTCAAATGATCCTGCGTTAAAAGCGTGATAAGGGGGTCGAGCAGTTCGCTTAAATCGCGTTGACGAATGTGTTTTTGCAGGAGCTCTAACATCGCTATCCGCCGATGCTGCAAAAGCTGATTATCCGGCATTATCGTCAGGTCGACCAGCGCAAATTCGCAGCTGTATAAGGCCTTCGCCATATCCGGTTTCACAAACATATTATGCCAGTTAAGGCTATAGGGCCACGGGCTTTCCGGACCGTGATAAAAGAGGATTGGCACCACCAGCGGCAAGGTATCATGGCCGGCATCCAGATGACGCTGCATGGCGGCAATGGCGTACCGCATCAGGCGAAAAGCCATCAGCCGGTCTGATTTGCTCTGATGTTCAATGAGCGCGTAAACATACCCGGGGCCGTGTTGGGTATGCAGAGAGTAGAGAATATCTGAATAGCGGCTGCGTAAATTGTCTTCAACAAAACTCCCTGACTCCAGCTTCAGTGAATCCAGATCGCAGATTGCAAGAAAGGCTTCTGGCAAGTGGATAGCCAGAAAGTCGCGGGCGACCTCTTTTTGCATCAGCATTTGTCGAAATACCGCATCGTGCGGCGTGGTGGGTAGACGTTCCATGACCTGTCCCTTGTTGCCTGACGGTAGCGACCACTTTGTCAGCGACAACGAGGACAAACCAGGGGGCAATTACTCTGTTTGCGAGTCGTCTTCCGTACTTTTTAACTTGTTTTCATAATCACGCATAACTATTTCCAGCGCGCGTAGCACCGTTCGTGCCGGTAAGCGATTCTCTTCAAGCAGCACAATTAAATCCACGGCCAGTTTGACTTCATCAGGGGCATTTTCAAGCGACATACTTTCTCCAGGATTAACGGGTTAAACGCGCCAGTACGTTTTCTATTTTCTCCAGCGCATGTCGGCAGCGCGCCAGCCGTCCTTCATAGATCTCGACTTCCTTTTGCAGCGTTTGTTGTTCGACAAGGCCAGTCGCCTGCGCCAGACGAATTTTGCGCTCCTGTGTCATCGCCAGTAGTCGACGTTCAAACTCCTGATGCTGTATTCGTCTGCGCTGCCAACGGCCAAGCCCTGGCGCGGCGGTGTCCCACTGGCGCAGCGACCAGGCGGCGGTTTCACGCGATATCGCCTCCAGTTGCGAAGCCAGATGTTCCGCCAGCCAGGCGACTTGCGGCAGCTGCTCATGTTTTACCGCCTGACGCAACGCGGCGAGATTGGCGTCAGCCTCTTCCAGATATCCCTGCAACAGAGTACTGCGGGTACGGAAAAGGTGTCGGTCAAAGCGCGCGCTTAACGTCGCATGTTGCGCCAGCGGCGCGCAGCGTTGGCGTAGCGTCGCCAGCCTCTCTTCCAGCGTCTGTAACAGCATAGCGGTTTTCAATTCAACACCCCGATGAAAATAAGACAGGCTGTGCTACAGTAGCCTTCTGTTTGATAACGATTCGCATTATGCAACGTACTATTTTAATCATCATTGGCTGGCTGGCGGTAGTATTAGGGACACTGGGCGTGGTTTTGCCCCTGTTGCCGACTACGCCGTTCATTTTACTGGCGGCCTGGTGTTTCGCCCGCTCGTCGCCGCGTTTCCATGCCTGGTTGTTATACCGCTCATGGTTTGGCGGTTATCTGCGCCACTGGCAGCGCTATCGGGCCATGCCGCCGGGAGCGAAACCGCGAGCGATCGCGTTGATATTGCTGACCTTTGGTATATCGCTGTGGCTGGTGAATATGATGTGGGTGCGGGTGCTGCTGTTGGTTATTTTGGCCTGTCTGCTGATTTTTATGTGGCGGATACCGGTGATTGATGAAAAGCAACAAAAGCGCTGAAGCACACGAATCGCTGTTGCAATTGTCGTTCACAGCCAGTAAATTCGACCGTTTTCGAGCACAGGCGCAGGCGGTCAAAGAGTAACCGAGCGTTACCCCTGACCGAAAAATATTGCGCCGTGAGTAACACCGTACTTAGCAGGCATATATCCATGACCGCGACTGCACAGCAGCTTGAGTTTCTCAAAAACAGCATCAAAAGCATTCAGGATTACCCGAAACCGGGCATTCTTTTCCGTGATGTCACCAGCTTACTGGAAGACCCGAAAGCCTACGCGCTCAGTATTGAACTGTTGGTTGAGCGTTATAAAAATGCGGGTATCACCAAAGTGGTCGGCACCGAAGCGCGTGGCTTCCTGTTTGGCGCGCCGGTTGCGCTTGGGCTGGGCGTTGGTTTTGTTCCGGTACGTAAACCGCGCAAATTACCGCGTGAAACTATTGCCGAGACCTATGAATTAGAGTACGGCACCGATCAGCTGGAAATTCATGTCGACGCGATTAAACCTGGCGACAACGTGCTGGTCGTGGACGATCTGCTGGCGACTGGCGGCACCATTGAGGCGACCGTGAAGCTGATCCGTCGTCTGGGCGGGAAAGTCACCGATGCGGCGTTCATCATCAATTTGTTCGATCTGGGCGGCGAGCAGCGTCTGGAAAAGCAGGGAATTACCTGTTATAGCCTGGTGCCGTTTCCAGGGCATTGATTCAGGCTATCCGCACTGCTATTTTAGCCAGAGAGACAACCTCGCTGTATCGGCGAGGTTGTGTTAGCATTACCCTTCTATGAATCCACCTTCCAGCGTTTCAGAGCCTGCCAATGAGTTATCAGGTCTTAGCCAGAAAATGGCGCCCACAAACCTTTGCTGACGTCGTCGGCCAGGAACATGTGCTGACCGCACTGGCGAACGGCTTGTCGTTAGGGCGCATTCATCACGCATATCTTTTTTCCGGCACGCGCGGCGTCGGCAAAACCTCTATCGCCCGACTGCTGGCGAAGGGGCTGAACTGCGAAACCGGTATTACCGCGACGCCGTGCGGCGTTTGCGATAACTGTCGGGAAATTGAGCAGGGGCGTTTTGTCGATCTCATTGAGATTGACGCCGCATCGCGTACCAAAGTCGAAGACACCCGCGACCTGCTGGATAACGTCCAGTACGCGCCTGCGCGCGGTCGCTTTAAAGTCTATCTGATCGATGAAGTCCACATGCTGTCGCGCCACAGCTTTAATGCGCTACTTAAAACGCTTGAAGAGCCGCCAGCGCATGTGAAATTTTTACTGGCGACCACCGATCCGCAGAAGCTGCCGGTGACCATTTTGTCGCGCTGCCTACAGTTTCATCTCAAAGCGCTGGATGTTGAACAGATTCGCCATCAGCTTGAGCATATTCTCAATGAGGAACATATCGCTCACGAACCCCGCGCGTTGCAGTTGTTATCACGCGCGGCTGACGGTAGCCTGCGCGATGCATTAAGTCTGACTGACCAGGCGATCGCCAGCGGCGACGGGCAGGTTTCGACGCAGGCGGTAAGCGCCATGCTCGGTACACTGGACGACGACCAGGCTTTGTCATTAGTCGAGGCAGTGGTTGACGCTAACGGCGAACGCGTCATGTCGCTTATCAACGAGGCGGCGGCGCGCGGTATTGAATGGGAAGCGCTGCTGGTCGAAATGCTTAGCCTGCTGCACCGTATTGCGATGGTGCAACTTTCGCCTGCCGCGTTAGGCAGCGATATGGCGGCTATCGAGCAACGGATGCGCGAACTTGCCCGGACGGTGCCTCCCGGCGATCTTCAGCTCTATTATCAGACGTTGTTGATTGGTCGCAAAGAATTGCCCTGGGCGCCGGACCGGCGGATGGGCGTTGAAATGACGTTACTGCGTGCGCTGGCGTTTCACCCGCGTATGCCCTTGCCGGAGCCTGAAACGCCGCGGCAGTCTTTTGCGCCCGTGGCCCCAACGGCGGTAATGACGCCGCCGCAGGTGCAGCAGCCGTCGGCGCCCGCGCCGCAGACATCGCCAGCGCCGCTGCCGGCGTCTACCAGTCAGGTGCTGGCGGCGCGCAATCAGTTACAGCGCGCGCAGGGAGTAACCAAAACAAAAAAGAGTGAACCGGCAGCCGCATCCCGCGCGCGGCCGGTGAATAACTCTGCGCTGGAGCGGCTGGCCTCGGTTTCGGAGCGCGTACAGGCGCGCCCGGCGCCGTCTGCGCTGGAAACGGCGCCAGTAAAGAAAGAGGCTTATCGCTGGAAGGCCACCACGCCGGTAGTGCAAACCAAAGAAGTGGTGGCTACGCCAAAAGCGCTTAAGAAAGCTCTGGAGCATGAAAAAACGCCGGAGCTGGCGGCTAAACTGGCGGCGGAAGCGATTGAGCGCGATCCGTGGGCGGCGCAGGTAAGCCAGCTTTCTTTGCCTAAGCTGGTGGAGCAGGTGGCGCTCAATGCCTGGAAGGAGCAGAACGGCAACGCGGTTTGTCTGCATCTGCGCTCGACGCAGCGGCACCTCAATTCCAGCGGCGCGCAGCAAAAGCTGGCGCAAGCGCTCAGCGATCTGACGGGAACGACGGTTGAACTGACCATCGTTGAAGATGATAATCCCGCGGTGCGTACGCCGCTGGAATGGCGTCAGGCCATTTATGAAGAGAAACTCGCGCAAGCGCGTGAGTCAATTATTGCGGATAATAACATTCAGACGCTGCGTCGATTCTTCGACGCCGAGCTGGATGAAGAGAGTATCCGCCCCATTTGATCGTAAGCCTGGCTTGCGATTGTGAACCATCAAGAGAGAGAGCTTATGTTTGGAAAAGGCGGTCTGGGCAATCTGATGAAACAGGCCCAGCAGATGCAGGAAAAAATGCAGAAAATGCAGGAAGAGATTGCGCAGCTGGAAGTGACCGGCGAATCCGGCGCGGGTCTGGTGAAGGTTACCATCAACGGCGCGCATAACTGCCGCCGCGTGGAAATTGACCCAAGCCTGCTGGAAGATGACAAAGAGATGCTGGAAGATCTGGTCGCTGCGGCCTTCAACGATGCGGCGCGCCGCATTGAAGAGACGCAAAAAGAGAAGATGGCTTCCGTCTCTTCCGGTATGCAACTGCCGCCAGGCTTTAAGATGCCATTCTGATGCAAACCAGTCCGCTGTTAACTCAGCTTATGGAAGCGTTGCGCTGCCTTCCGGGCGTCGGCCCTAAGTCGGCGCAGCGGATGGCGTTTACCCTGTTGCAGCGCGATCGCAGCGGCGGAATGCGCCTGGCGCAGGCGCTGACCCGGGCGATGTCGGAAATCGGCCACTGCGCCGACTGCCGCACCTTTACCGAGCAGGATGTTTGTAATATCTGTTCGAACCCGCGGCGTCAGGAAAACGGCCAGATTTGCGTGGTGGAGAGTCCTGCGGATATCTACGCCATTGAGCAGACCGGGCAATTTTCCGGGCGGTATTTCGTGCTGATGGGCCACCTGTCGCCGCTGGACGGCATCGGGCCGGATGATATCGGTCTCGATCGTCTGGAACAGCGGCTGGCGTCAGAAAAAATCAGTGAGCTGATCCTCGCGACCAACCCGACGGTTGAAGGGGAGGCTACCGCGAACTATATTGCCGAGCTGTGCGCGGAGGCCGGCGTCGAAGCCAGTCGTATCGCCCACGGCGTGCCGGTTGGCGGCGAACTGGAGATGGTCGACGGTACGACGCTGTCCCACTCGCTGGCGGGACGCCATAAGATTATTTTCTGAACAAACGGAGGCGGCATTCGCGGCCTCCGCTTGAAATCACACCCGCTTGTCCCCATCTCACCCTCAACGTATTTTTACCATTAAAAATGGCATTGTTGAGGTCTATCCACATGAAAGGACAAGAAACGCGTGGTTTTCAGTCAGAAGTTAAACAGCTTCTGCACCTGATGATCCATTCTCTTTATTCCAATAAAGAAATCTTCCTGCGTGAACTCATCTCTAACGCCTCAGATGCGGCGGACAAGCTGCGTTTCCGCGCTCTGTCAAACCCGGATCTGTATGAAGGAGATGGCGAGCTGCGTGTGCGCGTCTCTTTCGATAAAGATAAGCGTACGTTGACCATTGCCGATAACGGCGTGGGGATGAATCGTGATGAGGTGATTGACCACTTAGGCACCATTGCCAAGTCCGGCACCAAATCTTTCCTCGAATCAATGGGGTCCGATCAGGCGAAAGATAGCCAGCTCATTGGTCAGTTTGGCGTAGGCTTCTACTCCGCGTTTATTGTGGCCGATAAAGTGACCGTACGTACACGTGCGGCAGGCGACAAGCCGGAAAATGGCGTGTTCTGGGAATCGGCAGGCGAAGGCGAATACACCGTTGCCGATATCACCAAAAATGACCGTGGTACGGAAATCACCTTACACCTGCGTGAAGGCGAAGATGAATTCCTCGATGACTGGCGCGTACGCTCGATTATCAGTAAATATTCCGATCACATCGCATTGCCGGTAGAGATTGAAAAACGGGAAGAAAAAGACGGCGAAACCGTGATTTCCTGGGAGAAAATCAACAAGGCCCAGGCGTTGTGGACCCGTAACAAGTCGGAAATTAAAGACGACGAGTACAACGAGTTTTACAAGCACATCGCGCATGATTTCACCGATCCGCTGACCTGGAGCCACAACCGCGTGGAAGGTAAGCAGGAGTACACCAGCCTGCTGTATATCCCGTCGCAGGCGCCGTGGGATCTGTGGAACCGCGATCACAAACATGGTCTGAAGCTGTACGTACAGCGCGTGTTCATTATGGACGATGCCGAGCAGTTCATGCCTAACTATCTGCGTTTCGTGCGCGGCCTGATTGATTCTAATGACCTGCCGTTGAACGTCTCCCGTGAAATCCTGCAGGACAGCACGGTAACGCGTAATCTGCGTAGCGCTCTGACCAAACGCGTTCTGCAAATGTTGGAAAAACTGGCGAAAGACGACGCGGAAAAATACCAAACCTTCTGGAAACAGTTCGGTCTGGTGTTGAAAGAAGGCCCGGCGGAAGATCACGCCAACCAGGAAGCGATCGCTAAATTGTTGCGCTTTGCCTCCACCCATACAGACTCTTCCGCCCAGACCGTGTCGCTGGAAGATTACGTCTCCCGGATGAAAGAAGGGCAGGAAAAAATCTACTACATCACCGCAGACAGCTATGCGGCGGCGAAAAACAGCCCGCACCTGGAGCTGCTGCGTAAGAAAGGCATCGAAGTGCTGCTGCTCTCCGATCGCATCGACGAGTGGATGATGAACTACCTGACCGAGTTTGACGGTAAAGCATTCCAGTCGGTCGCTAAAGCCGATGAGTCCATCGAAAAACTGGCGGATGAAGTCGACGAAAACGCGAAAGAAGCGGAAAAGGCGCTTGAGCCGTTCGTGGAGCGTGTCAAAACCCTGCTGGGCGATCGCGTGAAAGAGGTGCGTCTGACGCACCGTTTAACCGACACGCCGGCGATTGTCACCACCGATGCGGATGAAATGAGCACCCAGATGGCGAAACTGTTCGCCGCGGCCGGTCAGTCCGTGCCGGAAGTGAAATACATCTTTGAGCTCAACCCGGATCATGTGCTGGTCAAACGCACTGCCGATACCGAGGATGAAGCGCAGTTTAAAGAGTGGGTCGAGCTGCTGCTGGATCAGGCGCTGTTCGCTGAACGCGGTACGCTGGAAGATCCGAACCAGTTTATCCGCCGTATGAACCAGTTGCTGGTGTCCTGATAACGCTCATCTGATTGCCGGATGGCGACGCGAAGCATCTTATCCGGCCTACGGGCGAGTACTGTTTGTAGGCCGGATAAGCGCCAGCGCCATCCGGCATTTTTTATAATACCTTCTCTTTTCTGGATTTCTCTTCGTTAACCGTTTCAGCATCAGGCGGCTTCCTTGAGCGAAATGCGTGATGGTGGTATCGTTTAGCGCTTTTTAAAAAATATCGACAACCTTTGAGGGGATTTTCGTAATGCGTATTATTCTGCTTGGCGCTCCGGGCGCGGGTAAAGGAACTCAGGCTCAGTTCATCATGGAGAAATATGGTATTCCGCAAATCTCCACTGGCGATATGCTGCGCGCCGCAGTGAAATCAGGCTCCGAGTTGGGCAAACAGGCGAAAGATATCATGGACGCCGGTAAACTGGTGACCGATGAACTGGTGATTGCGCTGGTTAAAGAGCGTATCGCCCAGGAAGACTGCCGTAACGGTTTTCTGCTGGACGGTTTCCCGCGCACGATCCCGCAGGCTGACGCAATGAAAGAAGCGGGTATTGTGGTGGATTACGTGCTGGAATTCGACGTACCGGACGAACTGATCGTTGACCGTATTGTGGGTCGTCGCGTACACGCCGCCTCTGGCCGCGTTTACCACGTTAAGTTTAATCCGCCGAAAGTGGAAGGCAAAGATGACGTCACCGGCGAAGATCTGACGACCCGTAAAGACGATCAGGAAGAGACCGTTCGCAAACGTCTGGTGGAATATCATCAGATGACCGCGCCGCTGATTGGCTACTACCAGAAAGAAGCGGAAGCGGGCAACACCAAATACGCTAAAGTTGACGGTACGCAGGCCGTTGCCGACGTGCGCGCAGCGCTGGAAAAAATCCTCGGTTAATTTTTTTCGCGTAGTGAACCGCTTATCAGGCCTGCCATTATCCCGCAAGCCTGATAAGCGTAGCGCCATCAGGCAATCGGTGCCGGATGGCGGCCTGAACGCCTTATCCGGCCTGCTGGTATCGTTAGCGCCATTCGGCAAATTCTCGTCTTACCTCTCGCAGCAATTAGTTCTTCTTTATCGCTTTTCCGCTACAATTATCAACAATTTGAATAGATAAGAGGCGGCAATGCGTCAGACGAAAACCGGTATCCTGCTGGCTAACCTTGGCACGCCAGATGCCCCAACTCCTGAAGCGGTAAAGCGTTACCTGAAACAATTTTTAAGCGACAGACGCGTGGTGGATACTCCTCGTCTGCTGTGGTGGCCGCTGCTGCGTGGCGTTATTTTACCGCTGCGTTCGCCGCGCGTCGCGAAACTCTATCAATCTATCTGGATGGATGGCGGTTCGCCGCTCATGGTATATAGCCGCGAACAGCAACAGGCGCTGGCCGCGCGGTTGCCAGACACGCCCGTCGCGCTGGGGATGAGCTACGGCTCGCCCTCGCTGGAAAGCGCTGTCGATGAACTGTTAGCAAGCGACGTCGACCATATCGTCGTGCTGCCGTTGTACCCGCAATACTCTTGCTCAACGGTGGGCGCAGTCTGGGATGAACTGGGGCGGATACTGGCGCGTAAACGTCGTATTCCCGGTATCTCATTTATTCGCGATTACGCGGATGACGGCGCTTATATCGATGCGCTGGCGAAAAGCGCGCGTGAGTCGTTCGCCAGGCACGGCGAGCCCGATGTGCTTCTGCTCTCCTATCACGGCATTCCACAACGTTATGCGGATGAAGGCGATGACTATCCGCAGCGCTGCCGCGATACCACGCGCGAACTGGTTTCCGCATTGGGACTGCCGCCGGAAAAGGTAATGATGACGTTCCAGTCGCGCTTTGGCCGTGAACCGTGGCTGACGCCGTACACCGATGAAACGCTAAAAATGTTGGGTGAAAAGGGGACTGGCCATATTCAGGTTATGTGTCCGGGATTTGCCGCGGATTGTCTGGAGACGCTGGAAGAGATAGCGGAACAGAACCGCGAGATTTTCCTTGAAGCGGGCGGTAAAAAATATGCGTACATTCCGGCGCTGAACGCGACGCCGGAACATATTGATATGATGCTGAAACTCACGGCGCCGTACCGTTAACGCGGCGTCTTCATCCTCGCCATAAAGAATCGCGCGCCGTCCTGCAAGGCATCGTCGGCGATTGTCATCATTCGCGAATAGTGCAGAAAGGCGTGCAGCGTGCCGGGATACATTTTGTATTCGCAGGGCTGCTGGTGCGCCTGTAATGTCTGGTGCAGCAAGCGGCTGTCATCAATGAGCGGATCAAACTCCGCGCTGGCAATAAAGCAGGGCGGCACATCGCGCGTGAGATCGTTATTAAACAGACAATACCAGGGCGATTCCCGATCTTCATCGTTACGCAGATAGGCCTTTTCGTACATGTCCAGATCTTCACGCGTCAGGCCGTCCCACGCGCCGCCGAACAGACGGCGGCTTACCGAGTCCTGCAACCCATACAGCCCATACCACAACAGAATCGCGATAACGTTACCGCAGCGAATGTGCTTATCACGTAGCCAGAGCGCGCTGGCAAGCGCCAGCATGGCGCCTGCGGAATCCCCGGCGAAACCGATTTTCTCCACGTTGAGCGAGTATTCATCGGCATGTTGAGAGAAGTAGCTGCATACCGCGACGGTTTCTTCAATGGCCTGCGGATAACGCGCTTGCGGCGACAGCGAATAATCAATACCGATCACGGTGCAGCCGGTATAACGCGCCAGCAGACGCATTATCCGGTCATGCGTATCCAGATTACCGAGGATAAATCCGCCGCCGTGCAGATAGTATAAGGTGGCCTGACTGGTCGGCTGCGGCGAGTAGAGCCGGGTTGTTACATCGCCATAAGGCGTAGGGACGGCGCAGGTGCGGGTGGTCATGGACGGCGCGTCGGCATTCCAGAAACGGCGCTCAAGAAGATAATACTGACGCTGGGTCTCAATATCGCCATCGGCAGGCCAGGGGGGAAGGCCTGGTTGCTGGAAGTTTACGACGGCTGTCATTTCGTCAGATAGTCGGGTGAGTACGGGAATTTTATTTTCCGGCTTCATAAAACGCTCCTTGTGAAAGTGAACCATTGTAAAAAACGCGGCTGGAGAAACTGCGATCTCGTCGTCCGATATTGAAACGCCATCGTCCGTCGCGCGCAGCAGGGGGAATGTGCTACCATGCAGCGCTCCGTTATTCATCCGTAAGCACAATCATGAAATTTCCCGGTAAACGTAAATCCAAACACTATTTTCCCGTCAATGCGCGTGACCCGTTGTTGCAACAAATTCAGCCAGAACAGGAAACCAACGCCTCCTGGGTCGTCGGTATCGACCAGACGTTGGTGGATATTGAGGCGAAAGTGGATGACGATTTTATTACACGCTATGGATTAAGCGCCGGGCATTCTCTGGTGATAGAAGACGAGGTGGCGGAGAAGCTGTATCAGGAACTGACGCGGGAAAATCTGATCACCCATCAGTTTGCTGGCGGCACCATAGGCAATACGATGCACAATTACTCGGTACTGGCGGATGACCGTTCGGTGTTACTGGGCGTGATGTGCAGCAACATTGAGATTGGCAGCTACGCTTATCGCTACCTGTGTAATACTTCCAGCCGTACCGACCTGAATTATCTGCAAGCGGTAGATGGCCCGATTGGCCGCTGTTTCACGCTGATTGGCGAATCCGGCGAGCGTACCTTCGCTATCAGCCCCGGCCATATGAATCAGCTACGGGCGGAAAGTATTCCGGAAGCGGTGATCGCTGGCGCTTCCGCGCTGGTGTTGACCTCATATCTGGTGCGCTGTAAGCCTGGCGAACCGATGCCTGACGCGACGATGAAAGCGATCGAATACGCGAAAAAGCATAACGTGCCGGTTGTCATGACGCTGGGCACCAAATTTGTGATCGCCGATAATCCGCAGTGGTGGCAGGCGTTTCTCAAAGAGAATGTCTCGATTCTGGCAATGAATGAAGAAGAAGCGGAAGCGCTGACCGGCGAAAACGACCCGCTGCTGGCGGCGGATAAGGCGCTGGACTGGGTCGACCTGGTGTTATGCACCGCCGGGCCGATAGGGTTATATATGGCGGGCTTCACCGAAGAGGAAGCAAAACGTAAAACCCAGCATCCGCTGCTGCCAGGGGCTATTGCTGAATTTAACCAGTATGAATTTAGCCGGGCAATGCGCCATAAAGATTGTATTAATCCGCTGCGCGTTTATTCGCATATTGCGCCGTATATGGGCGGGCCGGAAAAAATCATGAACACCAACGGCGCGGGCGATGGCGCGCTGGCGGCGCTGCTGCACGATATTACGGCGAACAGTTACCATCGTAGCAACGTACCGAACTCCAGTAAGCACAAATTCACCTGGCTGACCTATTCGTCGCTGGCGCAGGTGTGTAAATATGCTAACCGTGTCAGTTATCAGGTACTGAACCAGCATTCTCCGCGTCTGACACGCGGGCTGCCGGAGCGTGAGGACAGCCTGGAAGAGTCGTACTGGGATCGCTAATCTGTCTTGCCCGATGGCGCTGCGCGCATCGGGCCGTCCGGCAAACCCTTAACTGGCGACGACCTCACCCGCGGGCGGCGTTTCAAGCAGTTCCAACATCGCCCGGGCAATTTCTCGCTCGCCCATCACTACCTGATTGGCTCCCCGCTCGGTAATATATTTCACTTCATCATCATAGTGCGCGCGGGCGATTATCTCGATATCAGGACTTTTTTCCCGCGCTGAGGCGACAATCTCGCCGGCTTCGTAACCGTTGGGGATGGTCAACAACAGCCAGCGGGCGCAGTCCAGATGCGCCAGATTCATGATTTCTTCGTTAGCGGCGTTGCCCAGCACGGCGCGAATCCCGCGTTCGCGCAGCTCATCCACGCGGGTACGGGACGTTTCGATAACCACCAGCGGAATCCCCGCCGCCAGTAATTTTTCTCCCAGCAGACTGCCTACGCGGCCAAAACCCACCAGCAGGGCATGATTACAGATATCCACCGGAATTTGCTTCTCTTCTTCGATAGCCTCTTCCAGAGTTTGCTCTTCCAGCGTTTCGGTTTTCGCCAGATACTTCTCCAGCAGGGTAAACAGTACGGGATTAAGCATAATCGACAAAATAGCGCCTGCCAGCACCAGGTTCTGTCCCGCTTGCGGCAGCAGATTGAGCGCCATGCCGAGTCCGGCGAGAATAAAGGCGAACTCGCCGATTTGCGCCAGGCTGGCGGCAATGGTCAGCGCGGTTCGCGGCGAGTGGCCGAACATACGCACCAGGAAAAACGCAGCGATCGATTTACCAAAGACGATAATGGCAAGCGTCGCCAACACCGCCAGCGGCTGTTGGATCAAGACTAACGGATCGAACAACATGCCGACGGAAACAAAAAACAGGACGGCAAAGGCGTCGCGCAGCGGCAACGTATCGTGCGCCGCCCGGTGACTCAGTTCCGACTCATTAAGCACCATTCCAGCGAAGAACGCGCCCAGCGCAAAAGAGACGTCAAACAGTTCTACCGCGCCAAACGCAATGCCTAACGCCAGCGCCAGTACGGAAAGGGTAAATAATTCGCGCGAGCCGGTGGCGGCGCTGCGGGCCATAATCCACGGCACCAGGCGGCGTCCGACCAGCATCATGATGGCGATAAACGCCACCACTTTACCAATGGTTATCCCCATATCGACCGTCAGCGAGGCTATGCCGACATCGCCTTTTTCCACCATGCCGGCAACGGCGGGCAGCAAGACCAGCGTCAGCACCATCACCAGATCTTCGACAATCAGCCAGCCGATGGCGATTTGTCCGCGCTGGCTATCAAGGAGTTGTCGCTCCTCAAGCGCGCGCAGCAGGACGACGGTACTGGCGGTAGACAGACAAAGCCCAAAAACGATGCCGGTCATTAATGACCATCCCAGCACGGCGGAAAGCGCCATACCCAGCAGCGTCGCCACCGCTATCTGAGCGACAGCGCCGGGAATGGCGATAGACTTTACCGCCATCAAATCCTTCAGCGAAAAATGCAGCCCGACGCCGAACATCAATAGAATCACGCCGAGCTCCGCCAGCTCCGGCGCCAGTTTGGTATCCGCAACAAAACCCGGGGTAAAAGGTCCCGCCAGAACGCCCGCTAACAGATATCCCACCAGTGGAGAAATACGCAATTTGTTGGCAATCATGCCGAGAATAAAAGCGAGCACAAGGCCGCCGACAATGGTGGTGATAAGCGGGGTAGCGTGATGCATTCCGTCTCCTTTGGTTGCTGGACTCCAAAACTCCGGGTAATAGTTTATGACAATTTCAATCAGGATGTTTATAAAAAATGGTTGTGTTTTATAAAAAGATACAATCTGACGGTAAAAAGAGCACGGAACGGAAAAGTGATAAGTATGGCATGGGCAAAGCATGATGGCATCGGGATGTACAGGCGGTTAAAGCGTACCTTTAACCGCCATAAAATCACGCTTTATGTCGATTATCAGGTAAGAATATGGTCAGTATCCCCAGAAGCGGCAGGAAAGCACAGATTTTATAAACTAAATAGATACTGGTATGGTCGGCAATCAGCCCCAGCACCGCTGCGCCCAGGCCTCCCATCCCGAAGGCAAACCCGAAAAACAGGCCGGAAACCATACCGATGCGTCCTGGCAGCAGCTCCTGGGCATACACCAGAATGGCGGAAAACGCCGACGCGAGAATAAAGCCGATAATCACCGTTAAAATCCCCGTCCAGTACAGCGTGGCGTAGGGTAAAACAAGGGTAAACGGCGCGACGCCGAGAATAGAGCCCCAAATCACATATTTTCTGCCGATTTTATCGCCCACCGGCCCGCCGATTACCGTCCCGGCAGCCACCGCAAACAGGAAGGCAAACAGATGGAGCTGCGCGTTTTGTATTGATAATCCGAATTTTTGCATCAGATAAAAGGTGTAGTAGCTACTGATGCTCGCCATATAGAAATATTTCGAGAAAATGAGTAGCAATAACACGCTGACCGCCAGCACGACTTTATTGCGCGGCAGCGGGTTAGCGATTATCGCTTTTGGCTTGCCTTTCGCTATCCGGTGCTGGGCGGCATACCAGCGGCTGATCTGCGCCAGCACCACGATCGCCAGCAGCGCGGCCAGCACAAACCAGGCGACATTCCCTTTGCCATAGGGCGCGATAATCACGGCAGCCAGCAGCGGACCCAATGAACTGCCGAAGTTACCGCCGACCTGGAAGATAGACTGCGCCAGACCATGACGTCCGCCGGAGGCCATGCGCGCCACGCGGGATGATTCCGGGTGAAAAACGGACGAGCCGGTACCCACCAGCGCCGCAGCGAGCAATACGCCGCCAAAACTTCCCGCCATTGCCAGCAGTACCAGCCCGCTCAGGGTAAAACACATGCCGACAGGCAGCGACCACGGCATGGGATATTTATCCGTCCAGTAGCCGACGACCGGTTGCAGTAGCGATGAGGCGAGCTGGAACGTCAGGGTGATCAAACCTATCTGGACGAAGGTCAGCGAGAACTCCGCCTGCAACAGGGGATAAATGGCTAAGATTAGCGATTGGATCATATCGTTCAGCAGATGGGAAAGACTGATCGCGCCCAAAATACCAAACGAAGTACGTGCTTTAGCGGCCGCTGCGGGCGCGCCGGCTAACGGCTGGGTTGGTTCACTCATGGCCATAGAAAGTCACTTAAATTTTATGCGATGTTGGAGATAGTAGGATGTGTAATTATTACTTGCCTAACATACCTGTGAAATGTGTTTGAAGGAAGTCTCAATTCTGAAAACATATTTGTCTATTATTGCAAGGAAAGGTAATTTCTGCGGTTGATATTGAGTCAGGGAGAGAAAGATGAAATTTTTGAAACGGGGTGTGGCGCTGGCGTTACTGGCGGTGTTCGCGCTGACGACTCAGCCTGCACAGGCTTACGAAAAAGATAAAACCTATAAAATTACTATCCTGCATACCAACGATCACCACGGTCACTTCTGGCGCAGCGAATATGGCGAATATGGTCTGGCAGCGCAAAAAACGCTGGTGGACAGTATCCGTAAAGAGGTGGCGCAAGAGGGGGGAAGCGTCCTGTTGTTATCCGGCGGCGACATTAATACCGGAGTGCCGGAATCCGATCTCCAGGATGCGGAGCCCGATTTCCGCGGGATGAATCTGATTGGCTACGACGCTATGGCCGTCGGTAATCATGAATTTGATAACCCGCTCACCGTATTGCGCCAGCAGGAAAAGTGGGCGAAGTTTCCCTTTCTTTCCGCCAATATTTATCAAAAAAGTACCGGCGAGCGTCTGTTTAAGCCGTGGGCTATTTTTACACGCCAGGATATAAAAATCGCAGTAATCGGCTTAACCACCGATGACACGGCGAAAATAGGCAACCCGGAATATTTCACCGATATTGAGTTTCGTAAACCTGCTGAAGAAGCAAAGGTGGTGATTCAGGAACTTAATATGAATGAAAAACCGGACGTGATTATCGCGACCACGCATATGGGACATTATGACAACGGCGATCACGGTTCGAACGCGCCGGGCGACGTTGAGATGGCGCGTAGCCTGCCTGCCGGTTCGTTGGCGATGATTGTGGGCGGTCACTCACAAGACCCGGTATGCATGGCGTCGGAAAATAAAAAACAGGTGAATTACGTACCGGGAACGCCCTGCGCGCCGGATAAGCAAAATGGTATCTGGATCGTGCAGGCGCATGAGTGGGGTAAATATGTGGGCCGCGCGGATTTCGAATTCCGTAACGGCGAGATGAAAATGGTTAACTACCAGCTTATTCCGGTAAATCTCAAGAAAAAAGTGACCTGGGATAACGGGAAAAGCGAGCGTGTACTTTACACGCCGGAAATCGCCGAAAATCCGCAAATGCTCTCGTTATTAACGCCGTTCCAGAATAAAGGTAAAGCGCAACTGGAGGTGAAAATTGGTAGCGTGAATGGCCTTCTTGAAGGCGATCGCAGTAAGGTCAGATTTGTCCAGACCAATATGGGACGGGTGATTCTGGCTGCGCAGATCGCGCGCACCGGCGCCGATTTTGGCGTGATGAGCGGCGGCGGTATTCGCGACTCGATTGAGGCGGGAGATATTACCTATAAAAGCGTGCTCAAGGTACAGCCGTTCGGCAACATTGTGGTGTATGCCGATATGAGCGGCAAAGAGGTGGTTGATTATCTCACCGCCGTAGCGCAGATGAAACCGGACTCCGGCGCCTATCCACAGTTCGCCAATGTGAGCTTTGTCGCCAAAGAGGGCAAGCTCACCGATCTGAAAATCAAAGGCGAGCCTGTTGATCCGGCCAAAACCTACCGCATGGCGACGCTGAGTTTCAACGCCACGGGCGGCGATGGTTATCCGCGCATTGATAACAAACCGGGCTACGTGAATACCGGGTTTATTGACGCGGAAGTGCTGAAAGAGTTTATTCAGCAAAATTCACCGCTGGATGCGGCGGCGTTTACGCCAAAGGGTGAGGTGAGCTGGCTGTAGCGGTACGGATAGCCATTTCTGCCTGATGGCGCGCAGCCTTAAGGCCTACGGATTATATATGCTGTAGGCCGGATAAGGCGTTTGCGCCGCTATCCGGCAATGTATTTTACGCAGGCTTAATCCCGACGCGCGATATCAGCGAATTTAGCACCCAGTATGGCGGCCAAATCGTCAGCCGCCAGCTCAATATCCAGCCCGCGTTTACCACCGGAAACATAAATAGTGGCAAACGTGCGGGCAGGCGCGTCAATCAGCGTGGGCAGCCGTTTCTTCTGTCCCAGCGGACTGATCCCGCCGACCAGATATCCCGTGGTGCGTTGCGCCACCATCGGGTCGGCCATATCGACCTTTTTCGCGCCCAGAGCTTTGGCGACTTTTTTCAAATCCAGCTGCCCGGCTACAGGCGTTACGGCGACGGCCAGTTGCTTCATATCGCCATTCACGGCAACCAAAAGCGTTTTATACACCTGATCGGCGTTTAGCCCGAGCTTACGCACCACTTCATCGCCAAAGTTAGTTTCATTCGGATCGTGATCGTAGGTGTGAATGTTAAACGGAATCTTGTTTTTTTCGAGTAACTTAACTGCGGGTGTCATAACGTTCCTTCTTACTACAGACGTGATTTGCCATCAGCATACGCCCGAAAGCGGACTAAAAAATAGTATAATCTTGTGCATTAGGTCTTGGCAGTTGCGGCAACTTTGAGCGACAATCTGAAGATCCGAAGCGAAAGCGTCGGGATAATAATAACGATGAAATTCCTCTTTGACGGGCCAATAGCGATATTGGCCATTTTTTTATTTCAATATTTGCGGTAGGTTGCCTTCGCCGTACAGATGTAGCGCCCCTACGGCTACCACGTAGCGTCCCGGCGGCAGTGCCAGCAGCGCGTCGCGCCAGGCTTCATTGCGTTTTACCATCAGTACATCATACAGCGGTTGGCTAAACGTTCTGGGGAGCGAAGCGCCGACGCTGGTCGGCGGCTGTTCAAGCCACCAGCCGATCATCACCTGCAAAAGCCGTGCGTTGGTGTGCCAGTGCGTCAGCGTGTCGTCGAGCAGCGCCATCCCGCCATCGGGCAGATCGCAGAGTAGTTCGAGCTGGTGTTTCGCCCCTTCCAGCTCTTGCACCGGCAGCGACATTTCGCGGGCAGCCTGTAATAGCTGATAATCAATGCCATAGTCCGGGCGCAATCCCAGCCGTTGCGCCTGCGTGGCCTGTAGCACCATAGCTATCTGCCATAAAGGTTGATTATCAAAATGGATCAGCGGCATACCCAACTCACTGACCCGTTTTTCCAGTGCGCTTAGCTGCCCGGCGCTGAGACGTTCGACCAACGGCGGGCATTTGGGGAGATTGCTGAATGGCGTTTCGTTACCAGAAATATCCGCTTCAACGACCAGCGCGTCGGCCTGGCGTAGCTTTTTCACCAGCTTTGCTGGAAGAGGAGCCATATCGCGCGTCCCCATATGAATACTGCCAACCAGATGCAGATGACGACCGCCGGGCAGGGAGAGATCGATAGCAGGCCAACTATTTGGGGTACCACGCAGCGCGCGCCATAAACGTTTAAGTTGATTTAATAACTCCATACGCGCTCCCTTTGAAAAAGCTCATGCTAGCGCGTTGGAGAAAAGGGCGCAATGCGCCCTGACGGGACGTCAACGATCGGTCGGGTTATTCGCTGCCGTCGAGATAGGCCGTTCTGGCGATGGTCATTTCAAGCTGGCATTTATAAATACTGATGCGCTTTTCAGCGGGTATGGCCTCGGATTTGGCATCGCTAAGTTTGCCGCACTGCTGCTCTTTTTGGGTCACCCAGACTCGCTGCTCTTGTTTTAATGCCGTTCGGGCAGAGGCGGGTAGCGATTTCCAGACCTGATTAAGCTCGCGATCTCTACTTTCAAATTTCTTTGCTGCGATTTCAATCAGTGAGTTATTTTTTTTCTTTATAATGCTATCACCAGATACCGTCATTCTTGCCATTACATAAATAGATCGCGCCAATTTATCGGTTTTTTGCACAGAGGTGACAACAATATCTTTGTTGTTGTCTGCTAGCTGAATATTGTAGTTAACCTGTTTCCAGGTCACCGTATTGTTTATTACCTGTCCATCCCCTTGTGAAATATAGAATAGAGTATTTGGTAAGTCTTTCATTAATTTAAATAATGGCTGAGGAATACCCATGGCGACGGTAGCCGAGCAAGTTCGTAGGTTGGCATTTTCTGCTTGAGGGTTCTGCGTGATTACATCACTGAATTGAACAGGAATAGCCCGGAGTTGTTGCTCGTATTGAGTCTGGGGGATATCGAAGAAAAGCGTGGAGGGCTCTTTAATATAGTCTTGCTGTAAACGACCTAATGCTTCATTGTAAATCCATTCTTTTGCCGCCGTGACTGCATTATCGTTGCCACATTTTAACTCTGGAGTGGAATCAAATAACCCTGCATAACTGACGGCGGGAGAAAGCAGGAAAAGAAGCGTAACTGCTTTTCTAAACATAAATAACACATCCTTATGATTCAAAAAAACATTATAAAATGTTGATTTTTATTTTTCTATAGGATGTGCGGTTAAATTTTTATATATTGATACGGTAAATTACTGATGGCTTAATAATATATCAGGCAGCTGATGCTGCCTGATATAGCGTTTTTACGCTTTCGGTTTAAAGCGCAATAGCCGGTTGGCATTGCTTACGACGGTAATGGAAGACAGCGCCATTGCCGCGCCCGCCACTACCGGGTTTAACAAGGTACCGGTAAACGGCCACAGAATACCGGCGGCCACCGGGATACCAATGCTGTTGTAGATAAATGCGCCAAGCAGGTTTTGTTTCATATTGCGCAACGTCGCGCGCGAAATGGCCAGCGCATCCGCCACGCCCATCAGACTATGGCGCATCAGCGTAATCGCCGCGGTTTCAATCGCCACATCGCTGCCGCCGCCCATCGCGATACCGACGTCCGCCTGCGCCAGCGCGGGCGCATCGTTGATACCATCGCCGACCATCGCAACCTGACGACCCTGGCTTTGCAGACGTTTAATCGCATCGGCTTTGCCATCCGGCAGAACGCCCGCAATCACTTCATCAATGCCCGCTTCTTTGGCAATCGCGTTAGCCGTCGTTGGGTTATCCCCGGTGAGCATTACCAGACGGTATCCGGCGTTGTGCAGGCGTTCAAGCGCGGCAATACTATCGCTGCGCAATGGATCGCGTACCGCCAGTAACGCCGCCGCTTTACCGTCAATCGCCAGCAGGACCGGAGTCGAGCCTTGCGAGGCCTGCGCGGTGATTTCCGCCGTCATATCATCCGTGGCGACGTGCTGTTCGTTCAGCAACGCCTGGTTCCCCAGAAGCAGTTGATGACCTTCCGCTTCACCGCTGACGCCCAGTCCGCGCAGCGTTCTGAAACCGTTCACCTGCGGCAGTTTATCGTCGCCGGCTTTTTCCAGAATCGCATGGGCCAGCGGGTGGCTGGAGCCTTGTTCGAGCGCGGCTGCCAGACGTAATGCCTGAGCTTCCTCAACGCCGTTAAAGGTTTTTACCGCCACCACTTGCGGCTTGCCTTCCGTCAGCGTCCCGGTTTTATCAAAAACGAGGGTATCCAACGTACTGGCGCGTTGCAGGGCATCGGCGTCGCGTACCAGCACGCCGAATTCGGCAGCGCGGCCTACGCCGGAAATAATCGACATTGGCGTCGCCAGGCCTAATGCGCAAGGGCAGGCGATAATCAGTACGGTGGTGGCGATGACCAGCGTATAAACAATTTGCGGCGCCGGTCCGAAGAAATACCAGATAGCGGCGCTGAACAGCGCAATGGCCACGACGACGGGAACGAATACCGCGGAGATTTTATCGGCCAGTTGGCCAATTTCCGGTTTACTGCTTTGCGCCTGGCGTACCATGCGAATAATGCGTGACAGCGTGGTATGACTGCCCACCGCGCTGGCGCGGAACAGGACGCTGCCGTCCTGGACGACGGTGCCGGCATGAACGCTGTCGCCTTCGCCTTTTTGCTGCGGAATGGGTTCGCCGGTCAGCATGGCTTCATCAAGCCACGCTTCGCCCTGGGTAATTTCGCCATCCACTGGCACGCGATCGCCGGTAGTGAGCCGCAGCAGCATCCCAGGCTGAACGTCCGCCAGCGGGACGCTTTTTTCGCCGTCTTCTGTCACGACGCGTGCGGTGGGCGGGGTGAGATCGAGTAATTTTTCCAGCGCTTTTGAGGAACGCTGACGGGCGCGCGCTTCCAGCATGTGTCCGAGATTAATCAAACCGATAATCATCGCGCTGGCTTCGTAATAGAGGTGCCGCGCTTCCATCGGGAACCACTGCGGCCACAGGTTGACGCTCATGGAGTAGAGCCAGGCGACCCCGGTGCCGAGCGCCACCAGCGTATCCATCGTCGCCGTGCCGTTCAGCAGGCTTTTCCACGCGTTACGGTAAAAGTGACCGCCCGCAAAGACCATCACCGCAAGCGTGATCAGGCCAATAGCCAGCCACAGGCTGCGGTTGTCGCCGGTCACCATCATGTTATCGCCGATCATCCCCCAGACCATGACCGGTATACCGACCGCCAGGGCAACGATGGCCTGCCAGCGAAAACGTTTCATGGTGGCGATGGCGGTTTCCTGCTGGCGCTCGCGGCGTTTGATGTCATCTTCAATCGCCTCTGCGCCGTAGCCGGCTTTTTCCACCGCCTGCACTAAATCAGCGGCGGACGCGCTGCCCATCACCAGCGCAGTGCGTTCCGCCAGGTTTACCCGTGCCTGCGTGACGCCCGGTACGCTTTGTAGCGCATGTTGTACGCGGGTGACACAACTGGCGCAGCTCATGCCGCTTAACAGCAACTGTTGGCTTTCTTCATCGGCCGTCGCTACCGGAAGCTCATGAGGAACCGCTGCCAGTGCTTCCGACGGGATTGATGACTCCGTCAGCGGTTTAGCCTTTGGGTGGCTTAACGTCGCGCCATACCCGGCTTGTTTGATGGTTTCAATTAACGCGTCCGCACTGGCGGTACCGGTAACGTGCGCTTCGGTTACGGTGACGTCCGCCAGCTCAACATCCGGACGTTGTTCAAGACTTTCTTTCACGCGTTTAACGCAATGACCGCAGGACAAACCGTCCAGGGTCAGGTCGATAGTTTGAGACATAGTAAAAACTCCTTTATGATTGGTCATCAATTCATTGACCTTAGTAATCGTAGTGACTCACTGTGATAAAGGTTAAACCTTCCAGCAAGGTTAAGGTCAAGGGGGAAATATGAATATTAGCGATGTGGCGAAAAAAACCGGTTTAACCAGCAAAGCCATTCGGTTTTATGAAGAGAAAGGGCTGGTGACGCCGCCATTACGTAGCGAAAATGGTTATCGCACCTACACGCAGAAGCATTTAAACGAGCTGACGTTGCTGCGACAGGCGAGGCAGGTGGGGTTTAATCTGGAAGAGTGTGGCGAACTGGTCAATCTGTTTAACGATCCGCGACGCCATAGCGCAGATGTGAAAAAGCGGACGCTGGAAAAGGTCGCGGAGATCGAGCGCCATATCAGCGAGCTGCAATCAATGCGCGATCAACTGCTGGCGCTGGCGGAGAGTTGTCCCGGCGATGACAGCGCCGACTGCCCGATTATTGATAATCTTTCCGGCTGCTGTCATCACAAGGCGCAAAAGCCACGTTGATTAAACGGCGCGAATGCGTAGGGTGATGCCTTCCACGGCGATCACTTCGACATGCGTACCTGCGCGCAGGTCTTCGTCAGCGCATACCGGCCACGAGCTGTCGCCGACACGCATATGACCCCGTCCGTTAACTAACGCGGCATCAAGCATAAACCGGCGGCCTACCAGTTGTTGTCCGCGTTGGTTAAGGCGGCTGTCGGTCGGCTTCTGCTCCCGCACGCGACGCGCCAGCCAGCGCCACCAAAGCCAGGCCGCCAGCAACGTTAAGGCCGCAAACAGCACGCCCTGCCATTCCCAGCCGAGCGGTAAGAGCCAGACGGTTAAGCCGGTAATCACTGCCGCCACGCCGCTCCACAGCAAATAGCCGTTACCGCCGAGCATTTCCGCAGCCAACAACAGGCCGCCGAGGCTAAGCCAGAAGATATGCGGATGCACCAGAATCATCGCTATCATGCTTTTTTCCGTTCGCTGGCGCTGTCCTTAACCAGCTCGCTGATCCCGGCAATAGCGCCCATCAGACTGCTGGCATCCAGCGGCATCATGACCACTTTGCTGTTATTCGCCGAGCCGATTTGCTGTAACGCTTCGGTGTATTTCTGCGCCACGAAGTAGTTTATCGCCTGAATATCCCCGGCGGCGATGGCTTCAGATACCATCTGCGTAGCGCGGGCTTCCGCTTCGGCGGAACGTTCGCGCGCTTCCGCCTGCAGGAAAGCGGACTGACGTTCGCCTTCGGCTTTCAGAATCTGCGACTGTTTTTCCCCCTCGGCTTTCAGGATTTCCGCCTGACGTACCCCTTCGGCCTCAAGGATATAGGCGCGTTTGGTACGTTCCGCTTTCATCTGGGCGTTCATCGAGGAGATCAATTCCGCGGGCGGGCGGACATCGCGAATTTCGATACGGGTAACTTTAATTCCCCACGGGTTGGTGGCTTCATCGACAATATGCAGCAGCCGCGTGTTGATGCTGTCGCGCTGGGAGAGCATTTCATCCAGCTCCATCGAACCGAGCACCGTACGGATATTGGTCATGGTCAGGTTAATGATCGCCAGTTCCAGGTTACTGACTTCATAGGCGGCGCGCGGCGCATCGATAACCTGAATAAAACAGACCGCATCGATAGTGACGTTGGCGTTATCTTTTGAGATCACCTCCTGCGACGGAATATCCAGCACTTGCTCCATCATATTGATCTTGCGACCAATTCTGTCCATAAACGGTACAACAAGGCTTAATCCCGGCTGCAGGGTTTTGGTGTAACGTCCAAAGCGCTCCACCGTCCACTGGTACCCCTGCGGAACGATTTTGACGCCCGCGCCGACGATCACCAGCGCGACGAAAATGAGAATAGGGATAAGAATGAGCATAGCTAAACCTCCTGTTGCGTTGTCCATAAACCGATTTTGCTGACGAATTAAGCGAATTATACCTGATTCACTAAAGCATGTTCCCCCCTTATTAATTACAGGGATACACTATCGCTATAAAAATATGAACAATGGATGCGCAATAAATGACAGAACGTAGCATTTTGCTTGAGTTAAAGCAGGTCGGTTACCGGACTGCGACGACAAAAATAGTGAATAACATCAGTTTTACGCTGCAACGCGGCGAATTTAAGTTAATTACCGGTCCTTCTGGCTGCGGAAAAAGTACGTTGTTGAAAATGGTGGCCTCGTTAATAAGCCCTGATATCGGCGTGATTCTTTTTGAGGGGCAGGATATTACTACTCTGAGTCCGGAAGCCTATCGCCAGCAGGTTTCTTATTGCGCTCAGACGCCAGCGCTATTTGGCGATACGGTTTACGATAACCTGATTTTTCCCTGGCAAATTCGCCATCAGCGCCCGCAGCCGACAGCCTTCGCAGACGATCTGGCGCGTTTTGAACTGCCGGAGACGATTCTGCAAAAACCGATTACCGCGCTTTCCGGCGGAGAAAAACAGCGTATTGCTCTAATTCGTAATCTACAGTTTCTGCCGAAAATACTGTTACTCGACGAAATAACCAGCGCGCTGGATGAACATAACAAACGGAATGTGAATGATATTATTCATCGCTATGTTCGCGATAAGCAGGTCGCTGTCTTGTGGGTAACGCATGATAAAGATGAAATTCAACACGCGGATAAGGTGATAACGTTAACGCCATCTGCCGGAGAGATGCAGGAGGCGCGTTATGAACGAGCATAATATTACCAATACCTCGCTGGCGTTATCGATGCTGCTGGTGGTGGTCGCGATGCTCATCAGTCACAAGGAAAAGCTGGCGCTGGAAAAAGATATTCTGTGGAGCGTATGCCGGGCGGTGATACAGCTCATTATTGTCGGCTATGTACTGAAATACATCTTTGGCGTTAATCATGCCGCCCTGACGCTACTGATGGTGCTGTTCATCTGTTTTAACGCCGCATGGAACGCGCAAAAGCGCAGTAAATATATCGATAGGGCATTTCTCTCCTCGTTTATCGCCATCACCGTCGGCGCCGGACTAACGCTGACGGTACTGGTGCTTACCGGTTCGATTGAATTTGCGCCGATGCAGGTGATTCCCATCGCTGGCATGGTCGCCGGTAATGCGATGGTAGCGGTAGGGCTGTGCTACAACCAACTGGGGCTACGTTTTCATAGCGAGCAGCAGCAAATCCAGGAAAAGTTAAGTTTGGGCGCAACGCCGAAAATGGCCTCCGCCGGGCTTATCCGCGATAGTATCCGCGCATCGCTTATCCCGACGATCGACTCGGCAAAGACCGTTGGGCTGGTGAGCCTGCCGGGGATGATGTCCGGGCTGATTTTTGCCGGGATCGATCCGGTAAAAGCGATTAAATATCAAATTATGGTAACGTTTATGCTGTTGTCGACAGCCAGCCTGTCTACCATCATTGCCTGCTATTTAACCTACCGGAAGTTCTATAATTCGCGTCATCAGTTGGTAGTAATGCCGCTCAAGAAATCATGATAGTTGCCGAATGATGGCGCAAGCGCCTTATCCGGCCTGAGGACGACAGGTAGGCCAGATAAGCGCGCCATCAGGCAAGAGAGGATTAATACAGTAGCGCGTACAACTGGCGGCGGTATTTCGACGCCAGCGCGTCGCCGGTGCCGAGCGCGGCAAGGATCTCCTGGAAGGTTTTGCGCGTCTGTCCCTCGGCGGCGGTAAGATCTTTTCTCAGATGGCTGAACAGCAATTCCAGCGCTTCTTCATTACGTCCGACCTGGTGCAACTGCAACGCCAGTTGCGTTGCCAAAGCCGCATCCTGCGGATTCTCCGCGACTTGCTGCTGAAGTTGCTGAATTTCCGGCGTATCCGCCGCCTGTTTAAGCAGTTCGATCTGCGCAACCAGCCCCTGATAACGGGTATCCTGATCCTGTAGCGGGATAGTTTTTAACACCGCTTCGGCCTCTTCAGAGCGGTTCAGCGCAATTTGCGCTTCCGCCAGTAACAGGCCAATCTCACTGTTCTGCGAAGAGAGCTGCCAGGCGTCTTTGAGCAACGGCAGCGCGTCAATGTAGTTGCCCTCCTGCATTAACTGCATCGCTTGTTGCGCTTTTAGCTCTTCTTCACGCGGCAGTACTTTATCCAGCAGAGCGCGGATCGCCTCTTCCGGCTGCGGCCCCTGGAAACCATCGACCGGTTGGCCATTCTGGAACAGATAGACTGTCGGGATGGCGCGCAGACCAAACTGAGCGGCGATCATCTGTTCGGCGTCGCAGTCCAGCTTTGCCAGAATAAACTGACCGTGGTACTGGGCAGCCAGACTTTCCAGCACTGGCGTTAATTGCAGACAGTGTTGGCTGCGTTCAGACCAGAAATAGAACAGTACCGGCGTGGTCATGGACTGCTCTAAGGTCTGCTGCAGGTTGGATTCATTAATATTGACAATGTTCTGTACGGACATGGCGTCGCTCTCTTTTGTCTGTGTCACGTTTACATGGGGGCTGACTGGCGCGCTTCAACTCAGTTTTGTAAAATTTTATCCAGCATCCGGCCCGGCAATAGGCGTTTCAGCGCCATCACCGCCCAGGTGACCAGCGTAACGGGATAGCGCAGCCTGGGTTTATCGCTTGCAAAAGCATGACGCACTTTCGCTACTACCGCGTCAGGATCGCGGGTGAAACGTGCGGCGATGCCGGGATTTTCTACCGGTTTATCACGCTGCGTCTGGTTAACGTTATCCGTAAAACGGGTACGAATCGGCCCCGGTTCTATCAGGCTCACTTTAATGCCTGTGTGCCGTAGCTCCATACGTAGCGCGTCAGACCAGGCTTCGAGCGCATATTTGCTGGCGGCGTAAGCGCCGCGCCCTGGGGTGGAAATCAGCCCCATCACCGATGAGGTCATCACAATGCGTCCTTCGCCATGCGGCAACATGGCGGGAAGTAAGCGCATGGTAAGCTGATGCGCGCCGAAGAAATTACTGGAAAACTGTTGCTCCATCTGCTCACGGCTGATGGTGGAAAGGGGGCCATACACGCCGTAGCCGGCATTGTTAAAGATCCCATACAGACGATTATCGGTCAGGGCGATCACTTCATCGGCGGCACGATCCACGCTTTCAGGGGAGTCGAGATCGATCAACACGCCGGTAAATCCCATACTGTTCATCCGGGCGACATCATCAGGTTTGCGGCAGCCCGCCAGGATTTGAAAGCCCTGGCGTTTAAGCTCAAGCGCGCTGTCCAGACCGATTCCGCTGGAACATCCTGTTATTAAGACCGATTTTTGCATAACTTTACCTGTCAGGATCTCCGTTGATTTAAGAGTCGTGGTTAACTATATCCGTCATACTTCAAGTTGCCTGTGCGTTCGTTTACTCCAGTCACATAGGTATCTATGCTCCTGGAAATTCTCTTACGTGCCGCCTTCATGCAACTCGAATTATTCAGGAGAGAAAAGGGGTCAACTGCTTCGCCATCCAGTCGGCAATAAACGGCTGGGCGTCGCGGTTGGGATGAATGCCGTCATCCTGCATCCACTGCGGTTTCAGATATACCTCTTCCATAAAAAACGGTAACAGAGGAATATCGAACTCTTTGGCGAGCTTAGGATAAATGGCGCTAAAGGATTCATTATAACGGCGACCGTAGTTTGCGGGCAGATGAATTTGCATCAGTAACGGTTGGGCATCGGCGGCTTTCACCGTCTGAATGATTTTACGTAGCGTCTGTTCGGTTTGCGCAGGCGCAAAACCGCGTAGGCCATCGTTGCCGCCAAGTTCCACCACTACCCAGCGCGGGTGATGCTGTTGCAACAGCGCCGGCAAACGCGCCAGTCCCTGCTGCGAGGTATCACCGCTTATACTGGCATTAACGACCGACGTTTTGTTTTGCCATTTATCATTAAGGAGCGACGGCCATGCCGCGCTGGCGGCCATACGGTAACCGGCGCTGAGGCTATCGCCCAGAATTAATAAGGTGTCTGCGGCGGCGGCACGGAAAGTTAACAGGATCAAAAACAGGAAGGGCAAATGCCAGCGGAAAACAGTGTTGAAGTTCATCGTCTCAGGAAGTCCGTCGGTCAGGGTGAGCATGAGCTTTCCATCCTTACCGGAGTTGAACTGGTTGTCAAACGCGGTGAAACCATTGCGCTGATTGGCGAATCAGGATCGGGAAAATCTACGCTGCTGGCGATTCTCGCCGGACTGGATGACGGCAGTAGCGGAGAGGTCAGTCTGGTCGGGAAACCGCTTCACCAGATGGACGAAGAGGCGCGGGCGCAGCTTCGCGCTCAGCATGTCGGTTTTGTTTTTCAATCCTTCATGCTTATTCCTACGCTTAACGCGCTGGAAAACGTTGAGCTACCGGCCCTGCTACGCGGTGAAAACAGCGGTCAGAGTAAGGCGGGGGCGAAAGCGCTGCTCGAACAACTGGGACTGGGAAAACGGCTTGACCACCTTCCGGCACAGCTTTCCGGCGGCGAACAGCAGCGCGTAGCGCTGGCGCGCGCGTTTAACGGGCGTCCTGATGTGCTGTTTGCCGATGAGCCGACGGGCAACCTTGACCGTCAGACCGGAGATAAAATCGCCGACCTGCTATTTTCGCTTAACCGCGAACACGGCACCACGCTGATTCTGGTGACGCACGACCCGGCGCTGGCGGCGCGCTGCGACCGGCGGCTGCGGTTGGTCAACGGTCAGTTACAGGAGGAGGCATGATAGCTCGCTGGTTCTGGCGCGAATGGCGCTCGCCGTCGCTGATTATTGTCTGGCTGGCGTTGAGTCTGGCGGTGGCCTGCGTACTGGCGCTCGGCAGTATCAGCGACCGGATGGAAAAAGGGTTAAGTCAGCAAAGCCGCGAGTTTATGGCAGGCGATCGGACGCTGCAAAGTTCGCGGGAGGTACCGAAAGCCTGGCTTGAAGAGGCGCGTAAACGCGGCCTTAACGTGGGCGAGCAGTTAACCTTTGCGACCATGACGTTTGCCGGCGATACGCCGCAACTGGCCAGCGTGAAGGCGGTAGATAGCGTTTATCCGATGTACGGCGAATTGCAAACCCGTCCAGGCGGAGTGAAACCGCAGCCGGGTAGCGTACTGCTGGCGCCGCGTCTGATGGCGCTGCTTAATTTGAAAACGGGCGATACCATTGATGTCGGCGACGTGACCTTGCGTATTGCCGGTGAAGTGGTGCAGGAGCCGGATTCCGGGTTTAACCCTTTTCAGATGGCGCCGCGTCTGATGATGAATATGGCCGATGTGGCAAAAACCGGTGCGATACAGCCGGGGAGCCGCGTGATGTGGCGGTATAAATTCGGCGGAACGCCGCAACAGCTTGCTGGCTATGAAAGCTGGCTGTTACCGCAGCTTAAACCGGAACATCGCTGGTACGGACTGGAGCAGGATGACGGGGCATTGGGGAAATCGCTCGAACGTTCGCAGCAGTTTTTGCTGCTTTCGGCGTTATTAACGCTACTGCTGGCGGTAGCTGCCGTCGCGGTGGCGATGAGCCATTACTGCCGTAGCCGCTACGATCTGGTGGCGATTTTAAAAACGTTGGGCGCGGGCCGGGCCCAGTTGCGTAAACTTATCATCGGACAGTGGTTGATGGTGCTGGGGCTTTCCGCCGTCACGGGAGGCGCGATTGGATTACTGTTTGAAAACATATTGCTGGTGCTGCTAAAACCGGTACTGCCCGCCGATTTGCCGCCCGCCAGCCTGTGGCCCTGGCTGTGGGCGCTGGGCGCGATGACGGTCATCTCTCTGCTGGTCGGTTTACGGCCTTATCGATTGTTGCTGGCGACCCAGCCGCTACGGGTGCTGCGCCGCGATGTTGTTGCTCGCGTCTGGCCGTTAAAAATTTATTTGCCTGTTGCCTGCGCCGTCGTGGTGGCGCTGCTCGCCGGATTGATGGGCGGAAGCATGCTGTTGTGGGCGGTTCTGGCGGGCGCCGTGATACTGGCGCTGCTGTGCGGTCTGGTGGGCTGGATGCTGCTTAACGTGCTGCGCGGCATGACGTTGACGTCGCTACCGCTGCGTCTGGCCGTCAGCCGACTTCTGCGTCAGCCGTGGTCAACGTTGAGTCAGCTTTCGGCGTTTTCGCTTTCGTTTATGCTGCTGGCGCTCTTGCTGGTGCTGCGCGGCGACCTCCTTGATCGCTGGCAACAGCAGCTCCCGCCGGAAAGTCCGAACTATTTCCTTATCAATATTGCTTCAGAACAGGTCGCGCCGCTGAAAGCCTTTTTGGCGGAACATCAGGTGATTCCGCAGACGTTTTATCCGATTGTGCGGGCGCGGTTAACGAAGATAAACGGTAATCCGACGGAAGGCCAGCAGGATGAGTCGCTCAACCGTGAACTGAATTTGACCTGGCAGGATACGCGCCCGGCGCATAATCCGCTGGTCGCCGGTCACTGGCCACCAAAATCGGGCGAAGTCTCTATGGAAGAGGGGCTGGCGAAGCGGCTGAACGTCAAACTCGGCGATAGCGTAACCTTTATGGGCGATACCCAGGCATTTAGCGCTAAAGTCACCAGCCTGCGTCAAGTGGACTGGGAAAGCCTGCGGCCCAACTTTTTCTTCATTTTTCCTTCCGGGGCGCTGGACGGGCAACCACAAAGCTGGTTGACCAGTTTTCGCTGGGAGAATGGCAACGGCATGTTAACGCAGCTTAACCGCGAGTTTCCTACCGTCAGCCTGTTAGATATCGGGGCGATCCTGAAACAGGTGGGACAGGTGCTGGAGCAGGTCAGTCGGGCGCTGGAGGTGATGGTTGTGCTAGTCACCCTCTGCGGCATGTTGCTATTACTGGCTCAGGTACAGGTCGGGATGCGTCAGCGCCATCAGGAGCTGGTGGTGTGGCGCACGTTAGGAGCCGGAAAGAAACTGTTGCGTACCACACTCTGGTGCGAATTCGCCATGCTGGGGTTAGTTGCCGGGCTGGTCGCCGCGATTGGCGCGGAAACGGCGCTGGCGATCTTACAAATCAACGTTTTTGATTTCCCCTGGGAGCCGGACTGGCGTTTATGGGGCGCACTGCCGTTTTGCGGCGCGCTGCTGCTTTCCGTATGCGGCGGCTGGCTTGGCGTTCGTTTGCTGAAAGGCAAAGCGCTATTCCGACAGTTTAGCGGATGATTCATGATGTGAATAATTTCGCGCCGGTTTTTAAAACGGCGCGTACTTTTTTAGTCGCACAAATTGATAACTCCTTGATTTTTAGTAGCACAAATCATTAAAAAATACACAACACGTAAGGTTTTATAACAGTTATTATTTGCCTGCTAAATGATTTGGATTGGCTATCTATCAAGGAAAATATAATGACAATTAAAATAACAGCGTTGGCGGCATCGATCGGCGCGGCAGTGGCTTTCATGCCTTTCGCCACTCAGGCGGAAATCACCGTTTTAAAACAAGATCCCCAGGCGGGTAATCCACTCAGCCGACTCAATTTCACCGTTGGCGGGAGTATTCGTCCGCAGTTCCAGAATATGACCGGCAATGACGGCGCGAACGGTTATAAACGTAATGGTTTTGATGGCGGGACGCGTTTCCGCTTCGCCGCGGATTATTATCTGTTTGATGATATCAGTTGGATTAGCTATTACGAGCTGGGCGTCAATATCCCTGCGGTATTTGACTGGGATAACCATTATGCGAAGGGCGCGACTGATACCACTCGCCGTATGCTGTATACCGGCTTCAAGAGCGCGACGTGGGGAACGCTGACCTTCGGTCAACAGAACAGCATTTATTACGATGTGGTGGGCGTAAAAACCGATATCTGGGATTACGACATGATAGGTCAGGCGCCGGGCAACGGGATTAACGGCGACTACGATGGTTCTTATCGCACGCGTAAGTCATTGAAGTACAAGAAAAGCATTGGCAATGTCGATCTCTACGCATCTTATCTGTTCAGCGACGATTATAATGCCAATAACGGCCTGAATTACAAGCGTAAAGGCGGCGGTTCTTTAGGCGCGGATTACCATCTCACCGACGATCTGACCTGGGGGACGGCATGGAACTATACCCGTGCGGAGATGCGCGGCAACGGCAATAAAACTTACGATCAAAATATTGTCGGTACCGCATTAAGCTGGACGCCGGAAAACTGGACTATCGCCGCAGGCGGCGGTTGGTATCAGAACTTTATGACGACCAAAAAAGTGTCTGTGAATGATTACTTTGCCGGCGATGCGTGGGGTCTGGAATATTTTGTCGGTTACGCTTTCCCGATTGGTCAGTATGCCGTGAAAGCTATTCAACCGTACTTTATGGGCGACCGCATTGAATATGTGAATGGCCGCGACTATCTGCGCACCGATAACGGCGTGGGGATCACCTTCCAACTGGATTATGGTTTCCGCGTTGATTATGAACATGTTTTCACCTCCAGCACTGACAATCTGGGCGATATGAACCTGGTGCGTCTGCGTTACGATTTCTAAAGCGTTTTCCTCTGCCGGATGTTGGCGTTAAGACCTCTTATCCGGCATTTTCCTTTACGCCATTCCCGCCTGACACACGCCTGAGCGCCTGCCTCGTACATTTAACGACACACCAGGAAACATCATGAAATAATTTCAAGGACAGCAGGCTGTGATCTGTGTCATGTTAAGAAATAGCCTTTCGTTTGGGCCAAAACAGACGATGCCGCATGAACGGCATCCGGCACAGCATCACACTATTTAAAATGGAGAAATTATGGGATTGCGTCAGAGTTTACGCATTGCGGCCAGCACGCTATTACTGGCCTGCGGATTACAGTTTGCCCATGCCGATGGTTCCCCGCAAACGATCGTATTTGGCGTCGCGCCAGGGCCGTATGGCGACATGGTGAAGCAGGCGATTGCGCCGACATTAAAAGAAAAAGGGTATAAGGTTGTGGTGCGCGAGTTTAGCGACTATGTCCAGCCCAATATGGCGTTAGCTAACGGCAGCATTGACGCCAACCTCTTTCAACATACCCTCTATTTTGACAAATTCACCGCTGACAAAGGGCTGAAGCTCAGCAAACTTATTGTGGTACCGACCGCTGGGATGGGCTTCTATTCACGTAAAATCAACAGTCTGGATGCGCTTAAAAAAGGGGACATTATTACTCTCTCCAACGATCCGACCAACCTGGCGCGCGGCCTTCGCTTCCTGCAATCGTTGGGGCTCATCACGATTAAGGACAATATCGATCCGACCAAAGCCTCTGAACGAGATATCGCCAGCAATCCAAAAGGACTGGTTTTCAAACCGCTGGAAGCCGCACAGCTACCGCGCACGCTGGATGGCGTGACCGGCGCGCTGGTTAACGGGAACTTTGCGGTGGCGGCAGGACTGGATCTCTCCAGCGCGATTAAGCAGGAACACCTGGATGAGAATCTGAAAAATATCATTGCGGTACGCAGTGAAGATGCCGATAAGCCGTTTGCCAAAGATATTGTCGAGGCGGTGAAATCGCCGGCTTATCGCGCGGTCATCGACGATCCAAAGAATATTTATAGCGCCTTCCAGAAACCGGAATGGATGACCGCGACACCCTGATCGCAGCGGTAGCCATCCCCAATTTCTGAGGTGAATATGATTGAAATAGAAAAAGTCTGCGTCGATTTTACCGCCGGTCGCGGTACCCCCACGCGCGCGGTGGATGATGTGAGCCTGCATATCGCCGCAGGCGAGATTTTTGGCATTGTCGGTACCAGCGGCGCAGGAAAAAGCACTCTGCTGCGTACCCTGAACGCCTTAACGCGTCCCAGCCAGGGGCGCGTCAACGTCAACGGCGTGGAAATTTCGGCGCTGGACGGAAAAGCGTTACGTCAGGCGCGGCAGCGTATTGGTATGATTTTCCAGCATTTTAACTTAATGCATACCCGGACAGTGGCGCAAAACGTGGCGTTTAGCCTGAAAGCGGCTGGCTGGGAACGCAGCAAAATCGCGCCACGGGTGGCGGAAATTTTAACGCTGGTGGGCCTTGCCGATAAAGCGAACCGTTTTCCGGTACAGCTCAGCGGCGGGCAAAAACAGCGGGTGGGGATAGCCCGCGCCATCGCTAACCATCCGGATGTTTTGCTGTGTGACGAACCGACTTCCGCTTTGGATCTGGAAACTTCCGCCACGATTCTGGCTCTGCTCAGACAGATCAACGCACAGCTCGGGATTACTATTGTACTGATCACCCATGAAATGAACGTGATCAAATCTATTTGCGATCGCGTGGCGGTGATGTCGGGCGGTAAGGTTGTGGAATCGGGCGAGGTGTTTGATGTGTTTGCCCACCCGCAACACGCTTTCACACAGCAACTGGTGTCTCATACCCTTAATTTGACCCTGCCGGAACGTTTACGGGAACACCTGCCCGGGCAGTTGCTGAAAATTTTGTTTATCGGCGATTCGGCGGAGCAGCCGGTACTGTCAGAGGTGGCGATCAAGTTTGGCGTCGCGGTCAATATCCTGCATGGCAAGATTGAATATATCGGCGAACGCGCGTTGGGCATTCTGGTGGTGCAATTAACCGCGCCGCATAATCCAACGGCGGTGGCCGCCGCCGTGGAGCATATCCGTCAACGTACCGCACAGGTGGAGGTGATCCGTGGATGATTTATTGCCGGATTTAACGCTGGCGTTCAATGAAACTTTCCAGATGTTGAGTATTTCAACGGTGCTGGCGATTCTTGGCGGTCTACCGCTCGGTTTTCTGATTTTTGTCACCGATCGTCATCTGTTCTGGCAGAACCGTTTTATTTATCTCGTCGCCTCGGTTCTGGTGAATATTATCCGCTCGGTGCCATTTGTTATTTTACTGGTGCTGTTACTGCCGCTAACGCAGCTTTTGCTGGGCAATACGATTGGCCCGATTGCAGCCTCCGTCCCGCTGTCGGTGGCCGCAATCGCGTTTTATGCACGCCTGGTAGATAGCGCGCTCCGTGAAGTCGATAAAGGGATTATTGAGGCGGCGCTGGCATTCGGCGCTAGTCCGATGCGTATTATCTGTACCGTACTGTTGCCGGAAGCCAGCGCAGGGCTGCTGCGCGGCCTGACGATTACATTGGTAAGCTTAATCGGCTACTCGGCGATGGCCGGGATTGTCGGCGGCGGCGGGGTAGGCGACCTGGCGATTCGCTATGGCTACTACCGTTACGAAACCGAAGTGATGGTTGTTACCGTAGTGGCGCTGATTGTGCTGGTTCAGGTCGTTCAGATGCTGGGCGACTGGCTGGCAAAACGTGCCGACAAGCGCGACAGACACTAAGCCGGCGTCAGCCGGCAATAAAAATAAGCTATTGTGCTTTTAGCCAGTTGGCAACGTCTTGCCATGGGCCGCGAAAAACGATATTCGCGGCTTTTTTCTCCAGTTGATAGCGATACATTGGGTCGTAATATTCGTTAAGTAGCGGAACCAGCCATGCCATATGGCCGTCGGTGCTGCCGCTGGATAATTGCTCTGCCAGCGCCCTATCCAGCGTGTCCGTCAGTTCGGCAAAGCGTTGCAACCCCAGACGGCGGCGAATAGCGAACAGTCCATGATGAAGATATTCACTATACGCCTGCCAACCGGCTTCATCGCCGTAGACGTGGGTGAAGTCGTGATGCATACGGATGAAATACTCTTCACGCAGTCGTTCCAGACGAAGCGCAAACGGATCTTCCACTACCGCAATGGGGGCCTGCGCCATTCTTTCGCGTAAACACTCAGGCAGATGGTTGGCGCCGATCGTTCGCCCTTCATCTTCCAGTACCCACCTTTTTAGCGTCTGACGCGCGTTAATTTTCAGCAATTCAACGGCAAGCTTGTTTTCAAAACTGGCCTGACTGAGCTGGGGTTTCAGCGTGCGGCCAAAAGAGGAGCCGCGATGACGCGCGAGACCTTCCAGATCCACGCCGTTGGGCTGTTGTCGCACCAGCTGCGTTTTGCCGCTGCCCGTACAGCCGCCAATTAAAAGTATCGGTTTTTGCGCCAGTTGCCAGGTCGCCTGAATTGCTGTCTGGCGCAGCGCTTTATAGCCGCCTTCAATAAGCGGGCAGTCAATCCCTGTTTCTTGCAGCCAACGTTGTACGATATGTGACCGCTGACCGCCGCGCGCGCAGCACAGATACCCGTTGGGGAAACGTTGATACGCGGCTTTCCAGGCCTCAAGCCGCTGCTGGCGAATGTCGCCGCAAACCAACCGATGCCCTAACGCTAACGCCGCATCCGCGCCCTGACGTTTGTAGCAGGTGCCGACGGCGGCCCGCTCGTCATCCATCATCAATGGCAGGTTGATAGCGCCCGGCATGGCGCCCTGTTCAAACTCAATCGGCGCGCGTACATCAATTAAAGGCGTATCGGCAAGGAGGAGCGCGCGATAGTCCTGTGCTTTTTGTCTGTCTTGCATAACGTAAAACGTAACCTTAAATCATCCCTTGCGTTATTTTACGCGCCAATTCGCAAAGTGGCTTGATTTTTAACAGCGTACCGTGTTGAAAATGGATAAAAAACCGGCTATTTCGGGTTGTCGTTGGGTAAATAATTTCACAATGTCTTCTACCGCTTTGCCTCCGCCAAATTTATGCCAGGCGAGGCTTAACGGTGAGGGCGGACGCATCGTAGGGATGGTACAGCTTACCAGTTCGTTTTTGTCGATCAGCGTTTGACAAAGCGGCTGCGGGACAAAACCGATACCGACGCCTGCCAGATGAGCGGCGATTTTGGTTTCCATATCAGGCACGATAATTTCCTTCTGCCCCGGAAGGCGCCAGGCTACCCGCTTGGTCAGCGTACGCGCGCTGTCTTCGATATTAATTGCCGGGAAACGGCGCAACTGCGCTTCTGTTAGAGGCCCGCTGACGTGAGCTAAAGGATGATCCGCGGACATTACAAAACGCCATTGTACGGAACCTAAAGGGTCGAGCATAAAGGTATTAGCCAACGGCTCGGTGCCAGTTACGCCAATCGCCAGCGAAAAACCTTCATACAGGAGCGAATCCCAGACGCCCATATAAATTTGCCGGGAAAAGTGAAACTGAGTGAAGGGGTAACGCGCATTAAGCCACGATAAGAGACTGGCGACCGCTTGCGGGCTATAGAGCAGGTTATTCACCACAATATTGACCTGACGCTCTACGCCGTCGTTAACCTGGCGTAGCTCGTCAGGCATGCTGTCCAGCCACGCAAGCCAGTCTTTTGCCTGAGAGAGAAGGTGAGAGCCCGCCGCCGTCAACGAGACGCTTCGCGTTGTGCGAAAGAACAGCCCTACGCCGGTATTTTCCTCCAGCAGTTTGATGCGGTAGCTAATGGTTGCCGTGGTTTTACACAGGCGCTCCGCCGCTTTGGAGAAACTCCCCGTTTCGGCAACGCTGATAAAGGTACGCAGTGTTTCCGGGTCAAACATCGTCAGACGCCTCCTTACGATCCTGATAAAACCAGAATTGTTTTCCTATGATTTTTAAGTAGTTTTACATAATAGCCATGTTTGATTTGTGGTCTAAATCTACTTTTGGAAAAATATTCCAACTTTTATGTTGATGTTAAATCCCGAAGGTTTTAGATTGCATGGTATTGAAACCGGACAGAGTCCAAACCGCGGTTAAACGGAATCGAGCTACAAGGGAAAAATAATGAAACTTGAGGTATTACCGTTAGATCAGAAGACGTTCAGCGCCTATGGCGATGTTATTGAGACGCAGGAACGTGACTTTTTTCATATAAACAACGGGTTAGTTGAGCGATATCACGACCTGGCGAAGGTTGAAGTTCTGGAGCAGGATCGCACGCTGATCAGTATTAACAGGGCGCAACCGGCCGCGATGCCTATTGTGGTACATGAACTGGAACGTCATCCTTTAGGTACGCAGGCGTTTGTGCCGATGAACGGCGAGGCTTTTGTCGTTATTGTCGCGCTCGGCGATGATAAACCCGATCTCTCCACGCTGCGGGCGTTTATTAGCAATGGACGGCAGGGCGTCAATTATCACCGTAATGTATGGCATCACCCGCTGTTTGCGTGGCAGACGGTTACCGATTTTCTGACGGTGGATCGCGGTGGCAGCGATAACTGTGATGTTGAAAGTATCCCGACACATGAACTCTGTTTTGCGTGACGCTATTGGCCTTCTTGCATAAGATGAACATATTGTTCATTGTTTATGCTCATATTTTGGGCCGGAGTTAACGTAAATATGACGGAAGTAAGACGACGCGGCAGGCCAGGACAGGCAGAGCCGACTGCGCAGAAAGGCGCTCAGGCGCTGGAGAGGGGCATAGCGATATTGCAATATCTCGAAAGAAGCGGCGGCAGTTCATCAGTTAGCGATATTTCCGGCAGCCTGGATTTACCGCTTTCTACGACGTTTCGCCTGTTAAAGGTACTGCAAGCGGCTGATTTTGTGTACCAGGATAGCCAGCTTGGCTGGTGGCATATTGGTTTAGGCGTATTTAATGTGGGCTCTGCGTATATTCATAATCGCGATGTCCTCTCGGTGGCCGGACCCTTTATGCACCGACTTATGCTGCTTTCTGGCGAGACGGTCAACGTAGCGATTCGCAACGGTAATGAAGCGGTGTTAATCGGTCAAAAGGAGTGCAAATCGATGGTCAGAATGTGCGCGCCCTTAGGGAGTCGTCTGCCGTTACATGCTTCCGGCGCCGGAAAAGCGCTGCTTTACCCGCTCACCGAAGAAGAGCTGGTGGGGATCGTCGTCAATACCGGTTTGCGGCGGTTTACGCCGACCACTCTGGTGGATTTACCTATCCTGCTTAAAAATCTGGAGCAGGCGCGTGAACAGGGCTACACCGTTGACCAGGAAGAACATGTTGTCGGGCTGAATTGTATCGCCTCCGCTATCTATGACGATGCGGGCAGCGTGGTCGCCGCTATCTCGATATCGGGACCGGCTTCCCGGCTGACGGAAGATCGCTTTATCAGCCAGGGGGAACTGGTACGGGATACCGCGAAAGACATCAGTACGGCGCTTGGGCTAAAACCCCCTGTAGCCTGAGCCGCATCCCGCTCGCTGGAGCGGGACTTTTTTAAAATTTTTAAAAGTTGGAAACTTTTTCCAATAAAAAGAGGTAGCAATAAAATGGCAAAAATGAGAGCCGTGGATGCGGCAATGTATGTGCTGGAAAAAGAAGGTATCACCACAGCATTCGGCGTTCCTGGGGCTGCAATCAACCCCTTCTATTCTGCAATGCGTAAGCATGGAGGCATTCGCCATATACTGGCGCGTCATGTGGAAGGCGCTTCGCATATGGCTGAGGGCTACACACGTGCGGCGGCAGGTAATATTGGGGTCTGCCTGGGCACTTCCGGCCCGGCGGGAACCGACATGATCACCGCGCTCTATTCCGCTTCTGCCGACTCTATCCCGATTTTATGCATTACCGGTCAGGCGCCACGAGCGCGTCTGCACAAGGAAGATTTCCAGGCAGTCGATATTGAAGCGATTGCAAAACCAGTCAGCAAGATGGCAGTGACGGTTCGTGAGGCGGCGCTGGTGCCGCGCGTATTACAACAGGCTTTTCATCTGATGCGCTCAGGCCGCCCAGGTCCTGTGCTGGTTGATTTACCGTTTGATGTTCAGGTTGCGGAGATCGAATTCGATCCGGATATGTATGAGCCGCTGCCAGTATATAAGCCAGCCGCCAGCCGCGTACAGATTGAAAAGGCGCTGGAGATGCTGATTCAGTCCGAGCGTCCGGTAATTGTCGCGGGCGGCGGGGTTATTAACGCCGACGCCGCGCCACTACTGCAGCAGTTTGCCGAACTGACCAGCGTACCGGTGATCCCTACTCTGATGGGCTGGGGCTGTATCCCGGACGATCACCCCTTAATGGCGGGGATGGTCGGCCTGCAAACGGCGCATCGCTACGGCAACGCCACTCTGCTGGCATCTGATATGGTTTTTGGCATCGGTAACCGTTTCGCCAACCGTCATACGGGGTCCGTTGAGAAATATACTCAGGGGCGAAAAATCATCCATATCGATATTGAACCGACGCAAATTGGCCGCGTGTTGTGCCCGGATCTGGGCATCGTTTCTGACGCCAAAGCAGCGCTAACGTTGCTGATCGATGTCGCGCAGGAGATGCAAAAAGCGGGGCGTTTGCCATGCCGGAAGACCTGGGTGGACGAATGCCAGCAGCGTAAACGGACTTTGCTGCGTAAAACCCACTTTGACAACGTGCCAGTGAAGCCGCAGCGCGTCTATGAAGAGATGAACAAAGCCTTTGGTCGCGATGTGTGCTATGTCACCACCATTGGATTGTCGCAAATCGCGGCAGCGCAGATGCTGCATGTGTTTAAAGACAGACACTGGATCAACTGCGGCCAGGCGGGGCCTCTTGGCTGGACAATCCCGGCGGCATTAGGGGTTTGTGCTGCCGATCCGCAACGCAATGTGGTGGCGATTTCCGGCGATTTCGACTTCCAGTTCCTGATTGAAGAGTTAGCCGTCGGCGCGCAGTTTAACATTCCGTATATCCATGTGCTGGTTAACAACGCTTATCTTGGTCTGATTCGCCAGTCGCAACGCGCATTTGACATGGACTACTGCGTGCAGCTCGCCTTTGAAAATATCAACTCCAGCGAAGTGAATGGCTATGGCGTTGACCATGTAAAAGTGGCGGAAGGGTTAGGCTGTAAAGCAATTCGTGTCTTTAAACCGGAAGATATTGCGCCTGCATTTGAACAAGCCAAAGCGCTAATGGCGCAATATCGCGTTCCGGTGGTGGTGGAAGTCATTCTGGAACGCGTAACCAATATTTCCATGGGCAGCGAACTGGATAACGTAACCGAGTTTGAAGAGGTTGCGGATAGTGCGAAAGATGCGCCAACAGAAACCTGTTTTATGAAATATGAGTAAGGGAGGTAATCGATGTTACGTTTCTCTGCCAATCTTTCTATGCTGTTTACGGAATATGATTTCCTGGAACGCTTTGATAAAGCGGCGTTGTCGGGATTTCGCGGCGTGGAATTCATGTTTCCCTACGATAACGACATCGAAGTGTTAAAACGTAAGCTCAGGGATAATAATCTGGAACATACGTTACATAATTTACCGGCTGGCGACTGGGCGGCTGGCGAACGTGGAATTGCCTGTATTCCTGGGCGCGAAGAAGAGTTTCGCGATGGCGTAGCGGCCGCAATCCGCTATGCACGTGTGTTAGGTAATAAGAAAATAAATTGTCTGGTGGGTAAAACGCCGTCAGGATTCTCCGCAACGGAGATCCACGACACGTTGGTCGAAAACCTGCGCTATGCGGCAAATATGCTGGCGAAAGAAGACATTTTATTACTTATCGAACCTATTAATCACTTTGATATGCCGGGATTCCATCTCACCGGCACTCAACAGGCGTTAGCATTAATTAAGGATATCGGCAGCGATAATATCAAAATTCAGTATGATATTTATCACATGCAACGCATGGAAGGGGAATTAACGCAAACCATGACGGCATGGGCCGATAAAATAGGCCATTTACAGATTGCTGATAACCCGCGTCGCGGCGAGCCGGGGACCGGGGAAATTAATTATGACTTTATTTTTAATGTCATTAAACAGTCTGGTTATGATGGCTGGGTTGGCTGTGAATATAAACCACTGACTACCACGGAAGCGGGATTATCGTGGATTAATCAGTACCGTTAAAACGCAGAATAATTCGGGCAGCGCTTTTTTTTCCACTGTGTTGGAAGGGGATTGTGTTGCCTGAATCTGGAAACACCGAAAGCAATAAAAGAGGTTGTATATGAAACTGGGATTTATTGGCCTGGGAATTATGGGCTCGCCAATGGCTATCAATTTGGCACGCGCCGGTCATCAATTACACGTTACGACTATTGGTCCGGTCGCGGACGAACTGCTCTCGCTGGGGGCGGTAAATGTTGAGACTGCACGTCAGGTAACTGAATTTGCAGACATTATCTTCATAATGGTGCCGGATACGCCGCAGGTTGAAGAGGTGTTATTTGGCGAACACGGTTGCGCTAAAACATCGCTTCAGGGAAAAACCATCGTCGATATGAGTTCTATTTCTCCTATCGAAACCAAACGTTTTGCCCAGCGCGTTAATGAAATGGGCGCTGATTACCTGGATGCCCCGGTTTCCGGGGGAGAAATCGGGGCGCGTGAAGGCACTCTGTCGATTATGGTTGGCGGCGAGCAGAAAGTCTTTGACCGCGTTAAACCGCTCTTTGACATCCTGGGAAAAAATATCACCCTGGTGGGCGGCAATGGGGATGGGCAAACCTGTAAGGTGGCTAACCAAATTATTGTTGCGCTGAATATTGAAGCGGTTTCTGAAGCCTTAGTGTTTGCTTCAAAAGCAGGTGCCGATCCGGTACGCGTGCGCCAGGCGTTAATGGGCGGGTTCGCCTCTTCACGCATTCTGGAAGTTCACGGCGAGCGGATGATCAACCGGACGTTCGAGCCTGGTTTCAAAATCGCGCTTCATCAGAAAGACCTTAATCTTGCATTGCAAAGCGCAAAAGCGCTGGCGCTGAATTTACCGAATACGGCGACCTGCCAGGAATTATTCAATACCTGTGCGGCAAATGGCGGGAGCCAGCTTGATCATTCGGCAATGGTACAGGCGCTGGAATTAATGGCCAATCATAAATTGTCCTAATTATGTGTATCGCTGCGGCTGCAGCGATACCTGTTCACAAGGAACACTCTGTAAAGGTGAAGAACATGAGTGAAACTAAAAAATCCGGAATTGATTACTGGAAACAAATTGTTGTCGTAATGAGTCTGGGCTGGGTAGCGATTTGGATCTATCGCACCGTGCTTACGCCAATTTATCCAGAAATTCAGGCATCTTTAGACAATGTAAGTAATGCTGAAATAGGCGCCATTGCAAGTTTTTACTTTTTTGCTTACTGCAGTATGCAAATCCCTTGCGGAATATTGGTCGATAAATTCGGTCAAAAAATCATGCTGATGGCCGGATTTACGCTTTTTATTATTGGTACACTCTGTATCGCGAAAGCCAATGGCCTGACCATGATCTATATAGGGTCGCTAATGGCAGGTGGCGGATGCGCTTCTTTCTTTAGCTCGGCTTATTCACTCTCTTCGGCAAACGTGCCGCAGGCCCGTCGGGCATTAGCCAACGCGATTATCAACAGCGGGTCGGCTATAGGGATGGGGATTGGCTTAATCGGTTCCAGCGTATTAGTAAAAAACATGAGCATGGCCTGGCAGAATGTACTGTATATCGTGGCCGCGATATTAGTAATCATGCTGTGCGTCTTTACGCTGATCATTCGCGGTAAAGCCAAAAGCGACTCTGCGCAAGCGGAAAAGCAAACCCAAACCGTTACGGAAGATGAGAAACGCGCGCCTTTATTCTCTGGTTTATTGTGTAGCGTTTACTTCCTCTATTTCTGTACCTGCTACGGTTACTATTTGATAGTGACCTGGCTGCCCTCTTATCTACAGACTGAAAGAGGATTTGATGGCGGAGCTATCGGGCTGGCATCAGCGCTGGTGGCGGTGGTTGGCGTACCGGGGGCGTTATTTTTTAGCCATCTGTCAGATAAATTCCGTAACAGTAAAGTTAAGGTTATTCTCGGTCTGGAAATTGTGGCGGCAGCAATGTTGGCGTTTACGGTTTTGTCCCCGAATACCACGATGCTGATGGTCAGCCTGACGCTATACGGCTTGCTGGGGAAAATGGCGGTAGACCCGATCCTGATCTCCTTTGTATCTGAACAGGCTTCGGCAAAAAGTCTGGGAAGAGCTTTCAGCCTTTTTAATTTCTTTGGCATGAGCTCGGCGGTTGTCGCCCCAACGTTGACCGGATTTATTTCGGATGTAACGGGGTCGAAAGAGATCAGTTTTGTGATTTCAGCATGTTTAGTGGTCACCGGAACGCTGATCTTTGCTGTCGTCACTTTATATAAAAAGAAAGCAACGCAACGTATTGCTTCAGCTTAAAAATAATTATATCTACTAATTCTTTATTTTATATTTATTTGTTCCTCATAGCTAAACCCATAACAACGTTATCCGATGCGTGAACAGAGGGATTTATGGAACATCAAAGAGAGCTATACCAGCAGCGCGGTTATAGCGAAGACTTATTACCTAAAACAGAAACCCAACGAAACTGGAAGGCATTTAACTATTTCACCTTATGGATGGGATCTGTACATAACGTGCCAAATTACGTTATGGTCGGCGGTTTTTTTATACTGGGGCTATCAACATTTAATATCATGTTGGCCATTATTATCAGCGCATTATTTATTGCGGCGGCGATGGTAATGAATGGCGCGGCAGGCAGCAAATATGGCGTTCCTTTTGCTATGATATTGCGAGGTTCTTACGGCGTCAGCGGCGCGCTATTCCCTGGATTATTGCGAGGGGGAATCGCGGCAATTATGTGGTTCGGCTTACAATGTTACGCGGGATCGCTGGCATTTCTTATTTTGATTGGGAAGATCTGGCCAGGATTTCTGACATTAGGCGGAGATTTCAAGCTGCTGGGTCTTTCACTGCCAGGACTAATTACTTTTCTAATTTTTTGGATTATTAACGTTGGCATCGGTTTTGGCGGTGGTAAAGTATTAAATAAATTTACCGCTATCCTCAATCCATGTATTTACATTGTCTTTGGCGGCATGGCTATTTGGGCAATATCGCTGGTTGGCATTGGCCCGATTCTGGACTATCTGCCTTCAGGCGTGCAAAAAGCAGAGCACAGCGGCTTTCTGTTCCTGGTGGTGATTAACGCCGTAGTCGCCGTCTGGGCTGCGCCAGCGGTGAGCGCGTCCGATTTCACGCAAAACGCGCATTCATTTCGCGCTCAGGCATTGGGACAAACATTGGGGCTTATCGTAGCGTATATATTATTCGCCGTAGCCAGCGTGTGCATTATTGCCGGAGCCAGTATTCATTATGGTATGGATACCTGGAACGTGCTGGATATTGTGCAGCGCTGGGACAGCCTGTTTGCTTCATTCTTTGCGGTGCTGGTGATTCTGATGACGACAATTTCAACCAACGCCACCGGTAATATTATACCTGCGGGGTATCAAATTGCGGCGCTTGCCCCGACAAAGCTTAACTATAAAAATGGCGTAATGATTGCCAGTATTATCAGTCTACTGATTTGCCCATGGAAATTAATGGAGAATCAGGACAGTATTTATCTGTTTCTCGATATTATCGGCGGTATGCTTGGCCCGGTAATCGGCGTAATGTTAGCTCATTATTTTGTGGTAATGCGTGGAAAAATTAATCTTGATGAGCTGTACACCGCCAGCGGTGATTACAAATATTATGATAATGGATTTAACCTGACTGCATTTTCAGTCACCCTGGTCGCAGTTATTCTGTCATTAGGCGGCAAGTTTATACCATTTTTGGAGCCTTTATCCCGCGTGTCCTGGTTTGTAGGCGTAATAGTTGCGTTCGTTGCTTATGCGCTATTGAAGAAACGCACGGGTTTTGAAAATACAGGAGAGAAAAAACTCGCAGGTTAAATATTGAAAAAGCATTAAGCGTATTTAATGAAGTGTGCGCTATTTAAAAACTATCTGTATCCATACAAGGAGTTTGTTATGTCTTTTGATTTAATTATTAAGAACGGTACTGTCATCTTAGAAAACGAAGCGAGAGTTATCGATATCGCCGTCCAGGGCGGAAAAATCGCCGCGATTGGCGAGAACCTGGGGGAAGCGAAAAATGTGCTGGATGCGACGGGATTGATCGTTTCGCCGGGCATGGTTGACGCGCATACCCACATTTCTGAACCGGGCCGTACCCACTGGGAAGGCTATGAAACCGGTACGCGCGCGGCGGCGAAAGGCGGTATTACTACGATGATTGAGATGCCGCTCAATCAGCTGCCGGCGACGGTCGATCGTGAGACGATTGAACTCAAGTTTGACGCGGCAAAAGGTAAATTGACCATCGACGCCGCGCAGTTGGGCGGTTTGGTCTCTTATAACCTGGATCGGCTGCATGAGCTGGACGAAGTGGGCGTTGTCGGCTTCAAGTGCTTTGTTGCCACCTGCGGCGATCGTGGCATCGATAATGATTTTCGCGACGTTAATGACTGGCAGTTTTACAAAGGCGCGCAGAAACTGGGGGAGATGGACCAGACGGTATTGGTACATTGCGAAAATGCTCTGATTTGCGATGAGCTAGGTGAAGAAGCTAAACGCGAAGGACGCGTAACGGCGCATGATTATGTCGCCTCACGTCCGGTATTTACTGAAGTGGAAGCCATTCGTCGCGTGCTGTATCTGGCGAAAGCGGCAGGTTGCCGTCTGCACGTTTGCCATATCAGCAGCCCGGAGGGGGTAGAGGAAGTAACGCGCGCGCGTCAGGAAGGTCAGGATGTCACCTGTGAATCGTGCCCGCACTATTTTGTCCTCGATACCGATCAGTTCGAAGAGATTGGCACCCTGGCAAAATGTTCTCCGCCAATTCGCGACCAGGAAAACCAGAAAGGGATGTGGGAAAAACTGTTTAACGGCGAAATCGACTGCCTGGTATCCGACCACTCTCCATGCCCTCCGGAAATGAAAGCAGGCAATATCATGCAAGCATGGGGCGGAATTGCCGGACTGCAAAACTGCATGGACGTCATGTTTGATGAAGCGGTGCAAAAACGCGGTATGTCGTTGCCGATGTTTGGCAAATTAATGGCGACCAACGCCGCCGATATTTTTGGTCTGAAACATAAAGGACGTATTGCCCCCGGCAAAGATGCTGACCTGGTCTTTATTCAGCCTGACAGCAGCTATGTTCTGAAAAATGAAGATCTGGAATATCGCCATAAAGTCAGTCCGTATGTTGGCCGTACTATTGGCGCGCGTATTACCAAAACGATTTTGCGCGGCGATGTTATTTATGACATCGAGCATGGCTTCCCTGTGCCGCCAAAAGGTCAGTTTATCCTTAAACATCAGCAGTAATCCGGTGTGATTTAATGCCCGTCGTCACGACGGGCATTCTCTATTTTAAGGTGTGGATATGTTCCCTGTTATTAACCGCGAAAGTGTATTGTCCGGCTTTCAGTGGTTTTTCTTTATTTTCTGTAACACGGTTGTGGTTCCCCCTACCTTGCTGTCCGCTTTTCATCTTCCCGCTGATAACCTGTTAATGCTCACACAATACGCTTTTTTGACCACCGCGTTGGCCTGCCTGGTTCAGGCATTTTGCGGCCATCGCCGCGCCATTATGGAAGGGCCGACAGGGTTGTGGTGGGGCGCTATTCTTACGATTACGCTTGGCGAGGCGTCTCGCGGCACGCCGTTGAACGATATCGCCTCCAGCCTGTCGGTCGGGATCGCGATCTCCGCGATGGTGACGATATTTATCGGCATTAGCGGCTTAGGACACCGTCTGGCTCGCCTGTTTACGCCGGCGGTAATGGTTTTTTTCATGCTGCTTTTGGGCGCGCAGCTGACCTCAATATTTTTTAAAGGCATGCTGGGGCTGCCTTTTGGCATTGCCGATACCAGCGCCAGAATCAAATTGGCCCCCTTTGGGCTGGCGGTCGCGGTGATGTGTTTTATCCTCGCGATGATTATTTTCCTGCAGCAGCGTATCTCCCGTTACGCGTTACTGGTAGGGACCGTGGTCGGGTGGGGGCTATGGCGGTTATGCTTTCCTTCATCACACTTACCGCCGGGTGAATTAAGCTGGCGATGGTTTCCGCTGGGCAGCCACGGCACGCTGATGCCGGGTATTATTGTGACGGCGGTGATGACGGGGTTAGTCAACATCAGCAACACTTACGGCGCCATCCGCGGTACCGATATCTTTTATCCGCATCAAGGGTCGGGCAGTTCTCGTTATCGCCGAAGCTTTATGATTTCCGGACTGATGACGTTAGTGACGGTGCCTTTCGCGGTCGTGCCTTTTTCGCCTTTTGTATCTTCCATTGGTTTATTAACGCAAACCGGCGACAGTTCTCGCAAATCCTTTATCTGCGGTAGCGCGCTGTGTCTGCTGGTTGCCATTATAACGCCGTTAACCCGCTTATTTTGCGCTATTCCACTGGCGATCAGCAGCGCCGTTATGCTGGTCTCTTATTTACCTTTACTTTATTCCGGTTTGGTTTTTAGCCAGCAAATTACGTTTACCGCGCGGAATATTTATCGCCTGGCATTACCGCTTTTTGTCGGCATTTTTTTGATGGGGCTTCCTCCGGTCTATTTACAGGATCTTCCACTGATGATTCGTCCTTTGCTTAGCAACGGATTACTGGTGGGAATCTTACTGGCAGTGCTTATGGAAAATCTTATTCCGTGGGAACGCATTAAATAACGTGAGAAAACAAGGAGACATGATGAAGATTGTAATTGCGCCAGATTCATTTAAAGAGAGCTTAAGCGCTGATAAATGCTGTCAGGCTATTAAAGCGGGATTTTCAACCGTATTTCCTGATGCGCGCTATGTTTGTTTACCGATCGCCGATGGTGGAGAAGGAACCGTGGACGCAATGGTGGCTGCGACCGGCGGGAAACGGGTTTCTGTGGACGTTAGCGGGCCGATGGGGGAAAAAGTAAACGGATTTTATGGCCTGACCGGCGACGGCAAAACGGCGATTATTGAAATGGCGGCGGCGAGCGGATTGATGCTGGTGGCGCCCGAGGCGCGTAATCCGCTGCTGGCATCCAGTTTCGGCACCGGCGAATTGATTCGTCACGCCCTGGACGCGGGGATTCGCCATATTATTCTGGGTATCGGCGGCAGCGCCACGGTGGATGGCGGAATGGGAGTAGCGCAGGCGCTCGGTGTGCGTTTTCTGGACGCGCAGGGAACGCCGCTTGGCGCCGGAGGGGGCAATTTATCGCGCCTGGCGAGCATTGACCTGCAGGGGTGCGATCCGCGAATTTCAGAGTGTCGTATTGAGGTCGCCTGTGATGTTGATAACCCGTTGGTGGGGCCACGCGGCGCGGCGGCGGTATTCGGTCCGCAGAAAGGGGCGACGCCTGAAATGGTCGAGACGCTGGAAAATGGATTACGTAATTATGCCCGTGTCTTACATGCCCTGACCGGACGCGACATGTCTCAAATACCGGGCGGTGGAGCGGCCGGAGGAATGGGGATTGCTGCTATCGTCTTCCTGGAAGCGGAAATGAAGCCCGGTATTGAGATTGTTATGCAGGCGGTGAAGTTGGAGGAGGCGGTAAAAGAGGCCTCGCTGGTGATTACCGGAGAAGGGCGAATCGACTCGCAAACGGCGGGAGGAAAAGCGCCGATAGGCGTTGCGTCAGTGGCGAAACGGCATCACGTCCCGGTTATCGGCATTGCCGGCGTACTGGGCGACGGCGTGGAAGTGGTCCATCGCCACGGTATTGATGCCGTATTCAGTATTTTGCCGCGGCTGGCGCCTTTGCCGGAAGTTCTGGCGAACGGTGAACAAAATCTCTACCACAGCGCCTGTAATATTGCCCGCGTCATCAAACTTGGCCAGGACATCGGGACTCGTTAAGCATAAAAAAAGCCACGGTTCTCACCGTGGCAAAATCCAACATAGCTAAATTAAAAATAATCAGGAGGGCTGTCCGCCGTTAAATCATAACGTCGCGGTTACAGTCTTTGGAGTAGATGTAGCTGAATGCTTCGCCACGACCTACACCGTATCCGGCCTGCAGGGAATAAGCGCCCATGAAGATGTAGTCGCCTTTTTTCACCGGCACCCAGTTGTTGTCGAGGTTATAAACTCCCTGGCCGGAAAGGATATAAGCGCCATGTTCCTGGACGTGGGTTTCAATATAGCCGTGGCTGGCGCCCGGTTCGAAAGACAGAATATGCATATTCATATCGAAGCCCAGCTCTTTAGGCAGGAAATCCAGCAGAATAACATCTTCCATGCCTTCATAATGAATACGCTCCAGCTGGCTGGCATTGCCGGAAACCAACCACGGTGCATGCCCCTCGACAGGAGTATAGCGGCGTTTATATAAAAATAGCTGGCTGTCTTCCGTTTGAGCGTTGCTAAAGGTCATCATCTCGCCCGGTGGACAATAGAGGTATCCGCCCTGAGTTAAAGAGAATGTTTTTCCTTCTGCTTTAGCTTCAATATTTCCCGTAATGACATAGAGAAAAGTTTCAATCCCCTCGCCGCCAAAGCCCTGCTGGTTGCCGCCATTCTGATGTAAGGTAACCAGATAATCGACGAAAGAAGCACCCAGCTTCGGCGTCGAAAGGATGGTGACGTCACAGTTTTCAAAGCCGGGAATAATATTTTTCACCAGACCGTCCGGCGTTAAGAGCGCATAGTTACCGTGTTTCACAATGGCGCGGTTCGCCAGTAAATCATCGCGGTAACCCGTGACGTTATTCAGATATCCCATTGATGGCTCCTTATTTTTGCCAGGCAAGTTGATGCAGCATTAATGCCAGAGTTTTGACCCCTTCAGCAAGATCATTAATGTTGGTACGTTCCGCCGGGTTATGGCTGATACCATTAATGCTGGGGACGAAAATCATACAGGTAGGGACGCGCGGCGCGAAAATTTGCGCGTCATGACCTGCGCCGCTATGCATTATGCGATAGTTCAGTTGTTCGGTTTCACACAGCCTGGTGAGGGCCGCGACCAGTTCGGCGTTCATCGGCACCGGCGCTTCGTCCATCCACAAATCGATATCGATGCTGATATCCATTTCATCGCAGATGGCGCGCATATCGTTTTCCAACTGTTCGGTAAATTCGCGAAGTACCGCGGCGTCCGTATGCCGGCAATCGATTGTAAATGTGGTTTTTCCAGGGACAACATTGACCGTATTCGGCTGCGGCTCAACTTTGCCGAACGTTAATACCAGGGGATCGCCATGCTGTTTGGCTTTTTCAATGGACTGACTGCAAATACGACTGAAGGCATGCACCGTATCGCGACGATAGCCCATTGGCGTTGTGCCTGCATGGTTGGACTCGCCGTTGAGCGTCACCGTGTAGCGACGTTGCCCGACGATGGCGTTGACGACGCCAATCGACTGTCCGTTGCTCTCCAGAACGCAGCCTTGCTCAATATGCAATTCAACAAAGGCGCGGATATCGGTTCGCGCGGCGAGCGGCGCGGCGGGAAGGGTAAATCCGCACGCCTGCATAGCGTCGACAAAGCCTGTGCCTTTGGCGTCCTGGATATGGCGTACCTCTTCAGGATTCGCCAGGCCAAAAATGTTCTTGCTGCCCCAAAAAACGTAAGGGAAACGGCTGCCTTCTTCCTCAGCCATTGATACTACCTCGACGGTGCGCAGCGGCGCGCCGTAGGTCGCTTTTAGCCAGTCGATCGCCAGCCAGGCGGCAAGCGCGCCGAATTGCCCGTCCAGATTGCCGCCGTTGACGACCGTATCAATATGCGAACCGCTTAAAATCACCTGCTCCGGAAATTGTGTGCCGCAAAGGCGGCCATATAAATTTCCGACGTCATCAAAGCGTGTTTCCAGACCGCTTTCTGCCATTCGCTTTTTAAACTGCTGCTGTGTTTCCAGCCACTCAGGCGAATAAAGTAAACGCGTCATTCCACCCGTAGGATCGGCTCCAATGGAAGAGAGCCAGGGCAATGTTTCTTCTATCGCGTGGCGAAAATGCTTTATCATAGAAAATTCCTGTTTCAATAATTATTGGGCAAAGGGATTTTTTGTTTCGTATGACTTGAGATAGAGGGCATCGGAAATCAGATATTGATAAATATCATCAACAATATCGATACCATTCATATCGGCATTTTTCTGTTTAATATCCTGATCCTGTCCAGGATAATAAACCTGTTTAAAACCGGGGGCGGGCTTCACGGAATTGAGTTCCTGCATGGTCTGACTAATATGTTTGCGGAATAATTCACAGGAAGAAAAGAACGCCGGATTAATGACCAGATGAAGTTGTCCTAAATTGCGTCCGGCGTGTAAATCTTCATACATCGAACTGACCTGGCGGCCAAACGGCAGCCCCAGCAGAATGCCGGACAGAATATCGATCATCATCATCAGGCCGTAACCTTTCGGGCCTGCGGCGGGTAATAACGCATTGACGGCAAAAGGATCATGTGTCGGCGCGCCGTTTTTATCAACGGCCCAACTCTCCGGAATGGACTCATTGCGGGACCGTGCATCGAGGACTTTTCCCCAGGCCTGCACGGTGGTGGCCATATCGAAGGTAATGATGTCGTCGCCTTCGCCCGGCGCGGCAAAGGCCAGCGGATTAGTGCCATAGTAAATATCCGCCCCGCCAAACGGCACGACCATAGGATCGGACTGACAGATAGACAGACCGATCAGGCCTTCGCGAGCAGCCTGGCGGACGAAATAAGAGATGGCGCCGCTATGGCCCATTCTGCTAATGCCGACAACCGCGACGCCATTTTTTTTGGCTATTTCAATAGCATGCTCCATTCCCATTTTGGCTGCGACCTGTCCGGCAGCATTATCGGCATGCAGTATCGCCGTACAGGGACCGGTATTCTCAATGCGGAACGTCGGCTCTCGGTTGGTGCCGCCTTTTGAAATTCGTTCGGCATAATATTCAACGCGTACGGCGCCATGTGAGTGAATACCTCTGGCATCTGCATAAACCAGTACGTCGGCGACGATGGCGGCGTGCTCACGTTTTAGTCCGGCTTTATAAAGCTTATTTTCGATAAGCTGATGGAGTGTTTCCCGACTGATTTTCATCTGTCTTCCTTTTTAACGACGGTGTGAAGCATGACTGCGATTAACATACCGGGAAAATAAAATGATTATGTGATCCAGACAGGCAAAAAAATATAATTAGAATTTATTTGATAATCAGGCAGGTTTTATCTTTTTGCTTAAATAAAAAGCTTTTTTAGAAAATCATAACTAATCCTTCAGCCGTTGTTTGAATTCTTTTGTTAATAAATTTGATGTGACGTTAATCACTCTATTTACCCTCCCGGATATATACCGTGAAGCGCACATTAACACTGCTCGTGCAATTGCAATGGGTGCAATTATTAAGGAGTTGTTATGATCCACGCCTTTATTAAAAAAGGGTGTTTTCAGGACTCTGTCAGCTTAATGATTATTTCTCGAAAGCTGAGTGAGTCCGAAAATGTTGATGATGTATCGGTAATGATGGGAACGCCTGCGAATAAGTCGCTGCTGGAAACTACCGGTTTCTGGCATGACGATTTTCATGGCGCAACGCCCAATGACATTTGTGTGGCGATTCGTACCGAAGCGGTAGATGACGGCATTACGCAAGTGATTGTGCGACAGCTCGAAGAAGCATTGCAGCAGTTGGCGCAGGGAAGCAGCGGCAGCCAGTCGTTAATCCAGGTCAGACGCTGGGAAAGCGCCTGTCAGAAACTGCCAGAGGCGAATCTGGCGCTGGTATCGGTGGCCGGCGAATATGCGGCGGAACTGGCGGAGCAGGCGCTGGATCGTTCGTTGAACGTGATGATCTTCTCCGATAATGTCACGCTGGACGATGAAATCAGACTAAAACGCCGGGCGCGTGATAAAGGACTGCTGGTCATGGGGCCGGATTGCGGCACCGCTATGATCGCCAATACGCCGCTGGCTTTCGCTAACGTCATGCCAGAGGGCAACATCGGGGTGATTGGCGCTTCCGGCACCGGTATTCAGGAGCTCTGTTCACAGATTGCGCTGGCGGGGGAAGGGATTACCCATGCTATCGGGCTTGGCGGACGCGATTTGAGCGCCGAGGTCGGTGGGATCAGCGCGCTAACGGCACTGGACATACTCAGCGCGGATGAAAAGAGCCAGGTGCTGGCCTTTGTCTCCAAACCGCCTGCCGATGCGGTTCGTCAGCATATTATCGCGGCGATGAAAGCCACCGGGAAACCCGTTGTAGCGCTGTTCTTAGGGTTTTCCTCCCCCGTTGCGCGTGAGGAAAACGTCTGGTTTGCCTCGACGCTGGATGAAGCCGCCCGACTGGCATGTTTATTGTCTCGCGTGACGTCGCAGCGTAAAGAAATGGTTTCAACAGGCGGCGTGATTCGTGGTCTCTATACCGGCGGAACGCTGGCGGCGGAAGCGGCGGGGCTGCTGGCTGGCTATCTGGGCGTCGCGGCGGATACGGAACATCACCATGGCATGATGCTTGACGCTGACGGCCACCAGATTATCGATCTGGGCGATGACTTTTATACCGTTGGGCGACCACATCCGATGATTGACCCGGCGTTACGTAATCAGCTTATCGCCGGGCTTGGCGCACAGCCGCAGGTACGCGTGTTATTAGTGGACGTCGTTATTGGTTTTGGCGCGACCGCCGATCCCGCCGCATCGCTGATTCAGGCCTGGCAGAAGGCATGCGCCGCACGCGCCAGCGACCAGCCGCTGTTCGCCATCGCAACCGTCACCGGAACTGAACGCGATCCTCAGTGCCGCTCGCAACAAATCGCCGCGCTCGAAGATGCCGGCATCACGGTAGTGGATTCTCTTCCCGAAGCCACTCTGTTGGCCGCGGAACTGATTCGACCAACCCTCTCTTCAACTCATCCATCAGCTCCCCGGTTACTGGAAGCGGTAGCGGTGATTAATGCCGGGTTACGTAGCTTCGCGCTGGATTTACAGGCTGCCGGTATGCCCGTGGTGCACTACCAGTGGGCGCCTGTCGCTGGCGGTAATAAAAAACTGGCTCGTCTGTTAGAACGTTTGCAATAAGGGGTTCCCATGTTTACATCAGTGGCGCAAGCCAACGCTGCAGTCATCGAACAAATTCGTCGCGCACGTCCGCACTGGCTGGATGTGAAGCCAGCTTCTTCATTAATTAGCGTGCTCAATCAGGGGAAAACGCTTCTTCATGCCGGGCCGCCGATGCGCTGGCAAGAGATGACCGGCCCGATGAAAGGCGCCTGTATCGGCGCATGCCTGTTTGAAGGATGGGCCAAAGATGAAATGAGCGCGCTCGCGCTGTTAGAGCAGGGAAAGGTCAACTTTATTCCCTGCCATCACGTTAACGCCGTGGGGCCGATGGGCGGTATTACCTCAGCCAGTATGCCGATGCTGGTCGTGGAAAATATCACCGACGGCAATCGTGCGTACTGCAATCTCAACGAAGGGATCGGCAAAGTGATGCGTTTCGGCGCCTATGGCGAGGATGTTCAGCAACGTTTGCGCTGGATGCGTGATGTGCTGATGCCGGTATTAAGCGCGGCGCTGGGACGTCTGGAGCGGGGCCTCGACCTGACCGCAATGATGGCGCAGGGCATTACGATGGGAGATGAATTCCACCAGCGCAATATCGCCTCTTCCGCATTGCTGATGCGCACGTTGGCGCCGCATATCGCCCGTCTGGAACACGATAAGCAGCAGATAGCGGAAGTGATGGATTTTCTGAGCGTCACCGATCAATTCTTCCTTAATCTGGCGATGGCCTACTGTAAAGCCGCCATGGACGCGGGCGCGCAGATTCGCGCCGGCAGTATTGTGACGGCGATGACCCGCAATGGCGATATGTTTGGCATTCGGGTTAGCGGTCTGGGCGACCGTTGGTTCACCGCGCCTGTTAATACGCCACAGGGGCTATTTTTTACCGGTTTTTCGCAGGATCAGGCCAACCCGGACATGGGCGACAGCGCCATTACTGAAACATTTGGTATTGGCGGCGCTGCGATGATTGCCGCGCCTGGCGTAACGCGTTTTGTCGGTGCCGGGGGAATGGAAGCGGCGAAATCTGTTTCTGAAGAGATGGCTGAAATTTATCTCGAACGCAACATGCAGCTACAAATCCCCGGCTGGGATTTTCAGGGGGCCTGTCTGGGACTGGATATCCGCCGCGTGGTCGAGACCGGAATTACGCCGCTGATTAACACGGGTATCGCGCATAAAGAGGCGGGGATTGGACAGATTGGCGCGGGAACCGTCCGTGCGCCGCTGGCCTGTTTCGAGCAGGCGCTGGAAGCGCTGGCGGAAAGCATGGGCGTAAGTTAAGAGAGCGTCTCATGAAACGTATCCATCCTCTTATGGCAAGCCGACAATCGGCGGATTATCGGCAACCCTGGCAGATGTCAGGGGTATGGCGTCGCTCTATTAATTTTGTGGCGAAAAGCGGTGAGTTATTAACGCTTCACCGTCGGGGGAGCGGCTTCAGTCCGGGAGGGTGGATACTGCGCGGCGGCGATTTTGACGCATTGCGCGATGTGCTCACCGATGGCGAAAAACCGCAGTCAACCGCTGCCGGTATTCAGATTGGCGAGTTTCTTTTATGCGAGCCGGAGAGGCGCTGTTCGCTGCGGGTTCCACGCTATCTTGCGTCGCCGCGTCTTAACGCGACGTACATGCAGCGTAGTGAGGAGACGGGACTGTTTGGGCCGTTAACCGTCGCCGCAGCTCAGCCTCTATGTCCGGAACTTCGCCAGTTTTGTCACTGCTTTCAGTCGGCGCTTGCAGGTGCTGCGACTGACTGGCGGCTATGGCTGGGTAAAGGGCCGGGCTTAACGCCCAGTCATGACGACACGCTGACGGGAATGTTGCTGGCGGCCTGGTATTTTGGCGCCATAGATGAACGCGCCGGGCGTAATTTTTTTGCCCAATCCGGCAGCCTTGATCGGGCGACGACGCTCGTGAGCGTCAGCTATTTATGCTATGCGGCTATGGGTTATTTCGCGTCGCCTTTACTCCACTTTATTCATGCGCTGCGACGAGATGTTCGCACAGAAACGGCGATTGACGGACTGCTGGCGCTGGGGCACACCTCTGGCGCGGATACGCTGCTGGGGTTCTGGCTTGGACAACAAATAGTAAAAGGATAGGGAATGAAAACGTTGGTAGTTGCTCTTGGCGGCAACGCATTATTGCAGCGCGGAGAAGCGCTAACGGCAGAGAATCAATATCGTAATATTGCCGACGCGGTGCCTGCGCTGGCGCGACTTGCCCGCTCGTATCGGCTGGCGATAGTACATGGCAACGGCCCCCAGGTCGGCCTGTTGGCTTTACAGAACCTTGCCTGGAAAGCCGTTGAGCCTTATCCGCTGGATGTGCTGGTGGCGGAAAGTCAGGGCATGATCGGCTATATGCTGGCGCAGCGTCTGGCGCTTGAACCCGATATGCCGCCGGTGACTACAGTATTAACGCGAATAAAGGTATCGGCGGACGATCCTGCTTTTCTTGAACCGGAAAAGTTTATCGGTCCCGTTTATTCGCCAGAAGAGCAAATGGCGCTGGAAGCGACTTATGGTTGGCGTATGAAACGTGATGGAAAATATCTGCGCCGTGTCGTCGCTTCCCCGGCGCCGCGTCAGATTATCGAAAGCGCCGCTATTGAGTTATTGCTAAAAGAGGGCCATGTGGTGATTTGCAGCGGCGGTGGCGGGGTACCTGTTGCCGGCGAGGGCGAAGGGGTCGAGGCGGTGATAGATAAAGACCTGGCGGCGGCATTGCTGGCGGAGCAGATAGCGGCCGATGGTCTGATCATTTTGACGGATGCGGATGCGGTGTATGAACATTGGGGAACGCCGCAGCAGCGCGCTATTCGTCAGGCTTCGCCCGATGAGCTGGCGCCGTTTGCCAAAGCCGATGGCGCGATGGGGCCGAAGGTGACCGCGGTAAGCGGGTATGTGAAGCGGTGCGGAAAGCCGGCATGGATTGGCGCGCTGTCGCGTATTGACGATACCCTGGCGGGCAGGGCGGGAACCTGCATCTGTCTGTGATCGCGACGGGCGGCGACAGAGAATGCGCCGCCCACACTGTTTATTTAAGCTTACTTTGCGCCCAGATAATGCCGCTGGCGTATTCGCCTGGCAGGAGCGGAGAGAGCGCTTCCAGGGTGGCGCTAAGACGTGACGTATCGCTGTCGGTCAGATTCAGATGGCCGACTTTTCGCCCCGGACGTACCGCTTTATCATACCAGTGCAGATGTACCAGCGGCAGCTTCAGCCAGTCGTAATTCAGCTCGCTGCCGATCAGGTTGATCATCACCGACGGGGCGTTAATCACCGGCGCGGGCAACGGCAGGCCGGTAATCGCGCGCAAATGCAATTCAAACTGACTGATGCTAGCGCCATTTTGCGTCCAGTGTCCGCTGTTATGCACGCGCGGCGCCAGTTCATTGATTAACAGGCCTTCCGGCGTGATAAAACATTCCATCGCCATTACGCCGACGTAGTTCAGCGCCTGCATAATTGCTGACAGCATCGATTCCGCCTGCTCCTGCTGTTCGGCGTTCGCCTGTGGGAACGCGACGCTGGTCCGCAAGATGCCGTCCTGATGCAAATTGTGCGTTAGCGGGTAAAACACGGTACTGCCGTCATGAGCGCGCGCGCCGACTAACGACACTTCGCCGGAAAAATGGATACCGCGCTCAACAATACATTCGCCATAGCAGTCATCCGGCAGTTGCCCGGTTTCGTCCGCGCGTAGACGCCACTGCCCGCGACCGTCGTAGCCGCCAACGCGACGCTTAATAATCGCCAGTTCTCCCAGACGGTCAAAGATGCCGGACCACTCGTCGGCGCTGGTCAGCAGCTGCCACGGCGCGGTCGCGAGTCCCAGTTTATCGAAAAGCTGTTTTTGTGTCAGACGGTCGGCGATGATCGGAAATACATCACGATTGACGAAGGCCGGGTGGCGCGCCAGCTCGCGGGTAAGCGCGGTTTCGGGCCAGCGCTCAATCTCTGCGGTAATGACGCTCTGCTGTACCGGCACGGCGGTAGGCTCTGCATCCAGACCAACCGGCCAGACGGCGATACCCAGCGGTTCGCCCGCCTGGCGCAGCATTCGGCCCAGTTGTCCGTTGCCGAGAACGCAAACTTGCTTCATAGCGTCCCCCGCGGATCGGGATTTTCCAGAACTTCATCGGTTTGCGCTTTGCGCCAGTCGGCAATGCGCTGATGCAGTTCCGCGTCGTGTTGCGCCAGAATCTGCGCGGCGAGCAGGGCGGCGTTAGCGGCACCGGCTTTACCGATCGCCAGCGTACCCACCGGAATGCCGCGCGGCATCTGCACGATGGAGTAGAGGCTATCCACGCCGCTTAGCGCAGCGCTTTGTACCGGCACGCCGAGTACCGGGACCAGCGTTTTTGCCGCAATCATTCCCGGCAGGTGTGCCGCGCCGCCCGCGCCGGCAATAATCACTTGATATCCGTTCTCTTCCGCCGTTTCGGCGAAGCTGAACAGCTTATCGGGGGTGCGATGGGCGGAAACCACTTCTACATGGTGCGGGACATCCAGAATTTCAAAAATTTCGGCGGCGAATTGCATGGTAGCCCAGTCGCTTTTGGACCCCATCACGATGGCGACACGCGCCGGATTATTGCGGGAAGACATGCGTCTTAAAACTCCTGTGGTGCGGGACACGCTGCTTTTGAGGTGTCAAAGAATAGCATGATAATCAGGCAAGGAAAACGGTTGCGTGTACGCCGTAACGGACGATTCGACGAACATTTACAGGGGGAAGGCGATTAACTCAACGTTGTCCGGCGTGACTTTTACCATTGAACCTTCATGATGCCATGCGCCTAACACCACGCGGAACGCGGGCTGGTCGTTGACGGAAAGTTCATGTACCGCCGGGCGGTGGGTGTGACCGTGAACCAGCCACTGTACGCGGTGTTTTTCCATTTCGGCGACGACGGTCTGCGCATTGACGTCCATAATATCCAGCGATTTGCTGCTGTTGGCGGCTTTACTGCCGGCGCGCATTCTGGCGGCGATACGGCGGCGGATAAACAGCGGCAGGGTAAGGAACAGTCGTTGCACCCACGGATTATGGACTTTGGCGCGAAACGCCTGATATCCGGCATCATCGGTACAGAGCGTATCGCCGTGCATAATCAACACATTGCGGCCATACAGATCGAGCACTTTTTCCTGCGGCAGTAGAATCATGCCGCTTTCGCGGGCAAAGCGTTTGCCAATCAGGAAGTCGCGATTACCATGAATAAAGAAGCAGGGAACGCCAACATTCACCACCGCTTTGATGGCGGCGGCTATCTCACGATGTAGCGGGTTGGGGTCGTCGTCGCCAATCCAGGCCTCGAAGAGATCGCCAAGAATATACAGCGCGTCGGCCTGACGGGCTTCTACGGCTAAAAAACGCAGAAAACCGGCGACGATCGCCGGTTCTTCCGTTTGCAGATGCAAGTCTGCAATAAACAGTGTCGCCACGATTACTCGCTGACGGTCACGTTTTCAATGATGACGTCTTCTTTTGGTACGTCCTGGTGCATACCGCTACGGCCAGTGGCGACGCCTTTGATTTTATCTACCACGTCCATACCTTCTACTACTTCCGCAAAGACGCAGTAGCCCCAGCCCTGCAAACTTTCGCCGGAGAAGTTCAGGAAGTCGTTGTCTGCCACGTTGATGAAGAATTGCGCGGTAGCCGAGTGTGGCGCCTGAGTACGCGCCATCGCCAGCGTACCACGGGTATTTTTCAGACCATTGTTGGCTTCGTTTTTGATCGCCTCTTTGGTGGCTTTCTGTTTCATGCCCGGCTCAAAGCCGCCGCCCTGAATCATAAAACCGTTAATCACACGGTGGAAAATGGTGTTGTTGTAAAAACCTTCGCGGCAGTAGTCCAGGAAGTTTTTAACTGTTTCAGGCGCTTTATCATCAAAGGTTTTGATTACGATATCGCCGTGATTAGTGTGGAAAGTAACCATTTTTGCATCCTGTTCCAAGAGAGTGGTGCTTTAGCCCGCAATGGGGCACATATAGGGGCTTGTTATAGCATAACCGTAAGCTGCGATCACCTTGCAAAGTGTGCTGCTTCGATTACGAATAATATGTATCATACGGAGATTATTACCCACACACGTCTATACGGAATCTTCGATGTTAAAAATTTTTAATACACTGACGCGCCAAAAAGAGGAATTCAAACCCATTCATGCCGGGGAAGTCGGCATGTACGTGTGTGGTATCACCGTTTACGATCTCTGCCACATTGGCCACGGACGCACGTTTGTCGCTTTTGACGTTGTCGCGCGCTATTTGCGTTTTCTCGGTTATAAGCTGAAGTATGTGCGTAACATTACCGATATCGACGATAAAATTATTAAACGCGCCAATGAAAATGGCGAAAGTTTTGTCGCGCTGGTCGACAGAATGATTGCGGAAATGCATCAGGACTTCGACGCGCTGAATATTCTGCGTCCGGACAGCGAGCCGCGTGCGACGCACCATATTCAGGAAATTATCGAGCTCACCCGCACCTTAATCGAGAAAGGGCACGCCTATGTGGCGGATAACGGCGATGTGATGTTCGATGTACCGACCGATCCGACTTATGGGCAGCTTTCCCGTCAGGATCTTGAGCAGCTTCAGGCGGGCGCGCGCGTAGATGTCGTTGACGTGAAGCGTAACCCGATGGACTTCGTGCTGTGGAAAATGTCGAAAGAGGGCGAGCCGAGCTGGCCGTCGCCGTGGGGCGAAGGGCGTCCGGGCTGGCACATTGAATGTTCGGCGATGAACTGCAAGCAGTTGGGCAACCATTTTGATATTCACGGCGGCGGTTCCGATCTGATGTTCCCGCACCATGAAAACGAGATTGCCCAGTCTACCTGCGCGCATGACGGCGAATACGTCAACTACTGGATGCACTCCGGTATGGTGATGGTGGATCGCGAGAAGATGTCCAAATCGCTGGGCAACTTCTTTACCGTGCGCGACGTGCTGAAATACTACGATGCGGAAACCGTGCGCTACTTCCTGATGTCCGGGCATTACCGTAGCCAACTGAACTACAGCGAAGAGAACCTCAAGCAGGCGCGCGCCTCGCTGGAGCGGTTATACACCGCATTGCGTGGAACGGATAAATCAGCGGCCCCGGCGGGCGGCGAGGCGTTTGAAGCGCGTTTCGTGGAGGCGATGAATGACGATTTCAACACGCCGGAAGCCTACTCCGTCCTGTTTGATATGGCGCGTGAAGTCAACCGTCTGAAGGGCGAGGATATGACCGCCGCGAATGCGATGGCGTCTCATCTGCGGAAGATTTCCGGCGTGCTGGGACTGCTGGAGCAGGAGCCGGATGTTTTCCTGCAAAGCGGCGCGCAGGCGGATGACGGTGAAGTTGCGGAAATTGAAGCCTTGATTCAACAGCGTCTGGATGCCCGTAAAGCGAAAGACTGGGCGGCGGCGGACGCGGCGCGCGATCGTCTCGCTGAAATGGGTATTATTCTGGAAGATGGCCCGCAGGGCACCACCTGGCGGCGTAAGTAAGCGCTTTTACAGGCCGCTCTATTTGCATAGAACGGCCTGTTTTTTATTTTTTCGCACCGGGCGAAAGATAAACACACACCGACTCCCCCAGATTCTGATGTTCACACCCGGGTATTGCCCGGCTGTAATGGGCAATAAAGCGGATGACGCTGTCGCCGCTGTTTAGCCCCACATTTCCTTTTCGCAGCAATTCTGCTGGCTGATCGTCGGTGAAAACGTTAGGGGTGAACAGTTTTGCGCCTAATCGTTCAAAAGTGCCAGCACTAACGATAGAGGGTTGATAACCCTGAAGCTGCAACCAGCGGCGGGCATCATTACGTGACCAAACCTGCGCATCGTTTGCTCGCGCAAACACTTCGAGAAGCCAGCCATTCGAATTCTGATAAGGTCCGGAAAAAGGCCACGCAATCAGGTTATAGCGGGGACTGTGGAAGAGATTGAGTTTGGTAGCGCTATGTAAGAGCGTTTGTAATGCCGTCGCGATATCTGAACGCGGGCGCAAAACGGCAATGCTCTGATTCACCAGGTCATCAGCCAGAAACTCATACAGACCTTGTATATAGAGCGCTGATTCAGCGGTTCCGCAAGTATTCAGATTATGGTAAACCCGCCAGTCTCCGTTTGGCTGGCGCATGGCATAGCCAGCATGTGACCAGGTTAAATGTCGGCTCGACATATCTTGCCCCTGGCGAACCAGAATGACGACCGGATCGGGTTGACTGTTAAGCTGCTGTTTGAGTTGTAACGCCTGATCCATTGTCGCTGCGATGCTCTCCGGCGTGTTTGCTTTTTGGTGACAGTTAGCACTGTCTGCATAAGCGTTGAGCGAGATTGCGCTGAGCCACAGGGCAAACGCGAACCGCTTCATTTGGCCGGTACCGTCTGGTTGCTGGAAAGTCCTGCATCGTCCTGATTTACCATATGGGCAAGGACTTTGCCCTCTTTTTTCAAATAAGCGCCGGTGCCTTCCTGCGTTTTTTCCAGAGTGACTTTATCACCTGCTTTGAGGTTGCCTTCTTTGACGACATGTAGCGGAACTTGCATTTTAATGTCTTTGTTATCGGGGGACTTAGTGGTTAACAGCGCGGTTTTTTGCTTTTTATTTTCGACAACAGATCCAATGCTCAGGTTGAGCGGCAGCAGTACGGGGGAGAGTATAATTCCGCTAACCAGTGCGGAACTGCCCACGCTGACAACCGCAGACGATGCCGCATACCAGCCAGTGGCAGACATTTCTTCGCTATAGCTGGCGTGGGAAAATGAGAAACAGATGACCGCGGCGGCGAATGTCATTTTATTCATATTGATTCCTTTTAATATGCGTTTTAAGTACCCATAGAAATAACACTAAAATACTTCCCGGCAACCACACCCACAGCAATTCTGAGAGAATGACCTGATGTCCATACGGCGTGATGTAGCTTGAAAGCGCGAACGGCGCGACTTTAATCACCTGCCAGGGCGCAAAAAAACGTTCATCTGACCACGGCCACAGCCATCCGACGCCTTTACCACCCGTGGTTATCGAATCCAGCAGGCTGTGCGACAACAATGAAACGGTTAAAAACAGCCAGCAGCGCACCTGCCCAGCTCGAAACCATCGTCGTCCCGCGAGTACGCACAACAGGGGGAGGACGAATGCGAAAAGTAAAGAGTGGGTAAATCCGCGATGGCCGAACACGTTGCCGTAGGCGACGCCAAATTTAAAGGCCAGCACGTCGGCATCGGGGAGCATCGCCAGCACTACACCGGCAAACAGCAGGCGAGGAGGGATAACTTTCAGGCCTAAGCCTGCGCCAAAACACAGGGGAACGGCGGCGTGGGTGATAACGGTAGGCATAGCGATGGTTCACAGGGAAATAGCCATGCTAGCAGTTGGAACGCAGAGGATTAAGTGGATGATTATCTGAAAAGACAGCGTAATCAGGCCGGATAAGACGCTTTGCGTCGCTATCCGGCACTCTGTATCAGGCCACGACGTTCACACTTTGGCCTTCGAAGCTAACGGTTTGCCCGGCGACAATTTTGCAGCGTTTACGCGTTTCAACCGCGCCATCAACCTTCACCAACCCGTCGGCAATGGCGATTTTCGCCTGCGCGCCGCTTTCGCTCCAGCCTTCCAGCTTGAGCAGATCGCACAGCTCGACGTGCGGGTGCTTGCCTAAAGAGAATGTCGCCATATTATTTTCCTTGTGGATCGTGATATTCAATGCACGCCTGCAGCGTGTTTTCGATAAGCGTGGCGACCGTCATCGGGCCGACGCCGCCCGGTACTGGCGTGATGTATGACGCGCGCGCCGCGGCTTCGTCAAACACGACGTCGCCAACGACCTTGCCATTTTCCAGACGGTTAATACCGACATCAATCACAATTGCGCCTTCTTTAATCCATTCGCCGGGAATAAAGCCCGGTTTACCTACGGCGACAATGAGCAAATCAGCATGCTCGACATGGTGACGCAGATCTTTGGTAAAGCGGTGCGTAACGGTAGTCGTACAGCCAGCCAGCAGCAGCTCCATGCTCATCGGGCGTCCAACGATATTGGACGCGCCAATGACCACCGCATTCAGGCCGTAGGTATCAATATTGTAACGCTCAAGCAGGGTCACAATACCGCGGGGCGTACAGGGACGCAGGCGCGGCGCACGCTGGCACAGACGACCGACATTATAAGGATGAAAACCGTCTACGTCTTTATCTGGCGCGATACGCTCCAGCACTTTAACGTTGTCGATGCCTGCCGGTAAAGGCAACTGCACCAGAATACCGTCAATCGTGTTATCTGCATTCAGAGTATCGATAAGCGCCAGCAGTTCGGCTTCGCTGGTGGTTTCTGGCAGGTCATAGGAGCGGGAGACGAACCCCACTTCGTCGCACGCTTTACGTTTGCTTGCGACATAAATCTGTGAGGCCGGATTGCTGCCGACCAACACCACAGCCAGGCCGGGAGCGCGAAGACCTGCTGCGACGCGTGCCTGAACTTTTTGAGCAACCTCAGATCGCACCTGCTGCGCAATCGTTTTACCGTCAATAATCTTTGCTGCCATCAGAGAGAAGATTCCATCTGTTACTTCAAGTCAAAGGGGATAACGCTATTTTGTCAGAAGCGGGCCTCGCTGTCAGTTAACGTTTGTGTTTCCGATGCAAACGCGACGTCTCCCCCGTCTGTTGACGATACTGAGACGTGACCCGTAAGCGCGCCATGATTAACCAAAAAGAAACAATTCATCACCCTGGCTATGGTTACCGTAATCCCTCGTCGTTAATAGCACCGGGCGGCATAATGCGACATTTTATACAAAATAAGATTAGACCCTTCTTATATCCCAATAAGAATTAGCTTAGGTCATTAAAAGAGTTTGCGGCTATTTTTTATTTAGCGAAATGTTTAATTTATTACCGTGACGAAATGTCATGTTCGCAAAGATTAATTACTGCGTCTGATACTCAGGGGAGAAACAGAAAACTAATTAATCTGCGATATCTATCTTTACAGGATGCAGAGATAACTTTTCTGACATGCTATGTCGATAATAATTCAAACGGAGCCGACAGGATGCCGAAACCGGGTGTGTGTAATTCAAGGGAAATCCATGAAACATAAATTAATGACCTCTACTATTGCGAGTCTGATGTTTGTCGCTGGCGCAGCGGTTGCGGCTGATCCTACTCCGGTGAGCGTGAGTGGCGGTACTATTCATTTCGAAGGTAAACTGGTTAATGCAGCCTGTGCCGTTAGCACTAAATCCGCCGATCAAACGGTGACGCTGGGTCAATACCGTACCGCCAGCTTTACGGCGATTGATGATACGACCGCGCAGGTGCCTTTCTCCATCGTCCTGAATGACTGCGATCCGAAAGTGGCGGCTACCGCTGCCGTGGCTTTCTCTGGTCAGGCAGATAACACCAACCCTAATTTGCTGGCTGTCTCCTCTGCGGACAATAGCACTACCGCAACCGGCGTCGGGATTGAGATTCTTGATAACACCTCTTCACCGTTGAAGCCGGACGGCGCGACCTTCTCGGCGAAGCAGGCGCTGGTTGAAGGCACCAATACGCTGCGTTTTACCGCACGCTATAAGGCAACCGCCGCCGCCACGACGCCAGGCCAGGCTAATGCCGACGCCACCTTTATCATGAAATACGAATAATCCCGTCCGGGAACGCCAGGGAAGGGAGGCGCCTCAACGGAAGAGGCTATCGGGGATAAAAGAGAACATAGCAGATGATAAGGAAAGGCGCGGCGCTAGTGGGGCTTGTTTTGATGTCGCCCGTTATTGCGCAGCCGGTAATGGTGGAGAGCGGGCGTATTCACCTGCGCGGACAACTGGTCAATGGCGGCTGCGCTGTCGCCACAGAAAGCCAGGATTTGCGCGTACTGATGGGACAGTACCGCACGAATGCGTTTACCGGTCCTGGCAGCTTCGCTCCCGTCAGCGTTCCATTTTCGTTACGGTTAATCTCCTGTAGCGCGGAGGTCTGGCGTCATGTCGGCATTGCGTTTGCCGGCGTTACGCCTGCGGAAGATCCCCATGTTTTTCTGGCCAGCGGCGAGGGTATCGGTAATGCCGGAATCGGCCTGGCATTATTTGATGACCAGCAGCGGCAAATCATACCTAACACGTTACCGCTTCATTACACGCCCATTTTAACGTCAGAAATGACTTTGCATTTTACTGCCCGCTATCGGGCAATTTCAGAAAATATGACGCCGGGACGAATTCATTCAGAAGTGTGGTTTACGCTGGTTTACCCATGAATTTTCTTGCCGACGTGACTCAATGCAAAAGGTATTTTTTACCATGCTGAATAGTATAAAATTAGGCTTTATTGTTCTTCTCACGTTATTTGCTTCGCTGAACGTACAGGCGGCGGGGGGGATTGCATTAGGCGCCACGCGCGTTATTTATCCCTCGGCGGCGAAACAGACTTCTCTGGCAATCAGTAATAGCGATACTCAAGAACGTTACCTCGTCAATTCATGGATCGAAAATAGCGCCGGGCAGAAAGAAAAAACGTTTATCGTTACGCCGCCTTTATTCGTCAGCGAACCCAAAAGCGAAAACACGCTGCGTATTATCTACGCCGGGCAACCGCTACCCGGGGATCGGGAGTCGTTATTCTGGATGAACGTGAAAGCCATCCCGTCGGTCGATAAAAGTCATATTGAAGGAAAAAACGTTCTGCAACTGGCGATTCTGTCGCGCATCAAACTGTTCGTGCGTCCGGCGAATTTGCCGCAGACGCCGGAAGACGCGCCGACCTTGCTGAAATTTTCCCGTGTCGGCAACCATCTAAAGATAACCAACCCATCTGCTTATTACCTCACGCTGGTCAATATCAGCGTGGGCGCGAAAAAGATTGATAACGTGATGATCGCGCCAAAAAGCGACATGCAAATTCCCTTACCGACTGGCGTGCAGGGCAGCGTGACATTTCAGACCGTCAATGATTACGGCGCATTGACGTCGGCGACAACGGCCAGTCTCGGTTAAGCAGAGAGCGTGAAGCCACACGAGAACACGATGAAGAAGACAACCTGGTTTGCAGGGCGATTTCCCGGCTATGTATCACCGTTAAGCGGCGTGGCGCTGTCGGTGCTGGCGGCGCTGTGTCCGCTGACGAGCCGCGGCGAAAGTTATTTCAACCCTGCGTTTTTGTCGGCGGATACCGCGTCCGTGGCGGATTTATCTCGCTTTGAAAAAGGTAATCATCAGCCGCCCGGTATTTACCGGGTGGATATCTGGCGTAACGACGAATTCGTAGCGACGCAGGATATTCGTTTTGAGGCGGGCGCCGTGGGCGCCGGCGATAAATCCGGCGGCCTGATGCCTTGTTTTACACCGGAGTGGATTAAACGGCTGGGCGTGAATACCGCGGCGTTCCCTGTCTCAGATAAAGGCGTCGATACCACGTGTATTCACCTTCCTGAGAAAATCCCGGGCGCGGAGGTCGCGTTTGATTTCGCGTCGATGCGCTTAAACATTAGCTTGCCGCAGGCGTCATTGCTCAACAGCGCGCGTGGCTATATCCCGCCGGAAGAGTGGGATGAAGGGATACCTGCCGCACTCATTAATTACAGTTTTACCGGTAGCCGCGGAACAGACAGCGATAGCTATTTTTTGAGTCTGTCGAGCGGCTTGAACTATGGCCCCTGGCGGCTGCGTAATAACGGAGCCTGGAACTATTCGAAAGGGGACGGCTATCATTCGCAACGCTGGAACAACATTGGCACCTGGGTACAGCGCGCCATCATTCCGCTAAAAAGCGAACTGGTCATGGGGGACAGCAATACCGGGAACGATGTTTTCGATAGTGTCGGCTTTCGCGGAGCGCGGCTGTACTCTTCTGACAATATGTATCCCGATAGCCTGCAGGGCTACGCCCCCACGGTCAGAGGGATCGCCCGGACGGCGGCAAAGCTGACGATACGACAGAACGGGTATGTTATCTACCAAAGCTATGTGTCGCCGGGCGCGTTTGCGATTACCGATCTTAATCCTACCTCTTCCAGCGGCGACCTTGAGGTGACGGTAGATGAAAAAGACGGTAGCCAACAACGTTACACGGTGCCTTACTCTACCGTTCCGCTATTGCAGCGTGAGGGCAGGGTGAAGTATGACCTGGTGGCCGGGGATTTTCGCAGCGGCAATAGTCAGCAGTCTTCGCCATTCTTTTTCCAGGGAACGGTGATTGCCGGCCTGCCTGCGGGGCTGACGGCTTACGGCGGTACGCAACTTGCCGATCGTTACCGTGCCGTGGTGGTCGGGGCGGGGCGAAATTTGGGCGACTGGGGAGCCGTGTCGGTCGATGTCACACATGCGCGTAGCCAACTGGCAGATGACAGCACCCATCAGGGGCAATCGTTGCGTTTTCTGTACGCCAAATCGCTGAATAATTACGGGACTAATTTTCAATTGCTGGGTTACCGCTATTCCACACGCGGATTTTACACCCTGGATGATGTGGCATACCGCAGTATGGAAGGATACGACTACGAATACGATAGCGACGGACGCCGCCATAAAGTGCCGGTGGCGCAGAGCTACCACAATCTCCGCTACAGCAAAAAAGGCCGCTTTCAGGTCAATATTTCGCAAAACCTGGGGGATTACGGGTCACTGTATCTTTCCGGCAGTCAACAAAATTACTGGAATACGCCGGATACCAATACCTGGTATCAACTGGGATACGCCAGTGGATGGCAAGGCATAAGTTATTCGCTGTCATGGTCGTGGAACGAGTCGGTGGGGATCTCAGGCGCCGATCGCATTCTGGCATTCAATATGTCCGTTCCGTTTAGCGTTCTGACCGGACGGCGCTATGCGCGCGACACTATTCTTGATCGTACTTATGCCACGTTTAACGCCAACCGCAACCGCGACGGCGACAATAGCTGGCAGACCGGCGTGGGCGGCACGCTTCTGGAAGGACGTAATCTGAGCTACAGCGTGACGCAAGGGCGTAGCAGTAGCAATGGTTATAGCGGCAGCGCCAGCGCTAGCTGGCAGGCGACGTATGGCACGCTGGGCGTGGGATATAACTACGATCGCGATCAGCATGACTATAACTGGCAACTTTCCGGCGGCGTGGTCGGTCATGCGGATGGTATTACGTTTAGCCAACCGTTGGGCGATACCAATGTCTTGATTAAAGCGCCGGGAGCGAAAGGCGTGCGCATCGAAAACCAGACCGGCGTGAAAACGGACTGGCGGGGCTATGCGGTAATGCCCTATGCCACGGTATATCGCTATAACCGCGTCGCGTTAGATACCAACACGATGGACAACCATACCGATGTCGAAAATAACGTCAGCAGCGTAGTGCCGACAGAGGGCGCGCTGGTGCGGGCTGCTTTTGATACGCGGATAGGCGTAAGGGCAATCATTACCGCGAGGCTTGGCGGACGTCCGTTACCGTTTGGCGCGATAGTACGAGAAACCGCCAGCGGCATTACCAGTATGGTCGGCGATGACGGGCAAATTTATCTGAGCGGCTTGCCGCTAAAAGGTGAACTGTTCATCCAGTGGGGAGAGGGGAAAAACGCGCGTTGTATCGCCCCTTACGCTCTGGCGGAGGATAGCCTGAAGCAGGCGATTACGATAGCCAGTGCGACCTGTATCCGTCCGGCGTCATAAAAGGAAAAATAGAGATGAAAATATACTCAGCGCTATTGCTGGCGGGGACCGCGCTCTTTTTCACCCATCCCGCGCTGGCGACGGTTTGCCGTAATTCAAACGGGACGGCGACCGATATCTTTTACGACCTGTCAGATGTTTTCACCAGCGGCAATAATCAGCCGGGACAGGTGGTTACGCTGCCGGAAAAATCAGATTGGGTCGGCGTAAACGCGACGTGCCCGGCGGGGACAACGGTAAATTATACCTACCGAAGCTATGTATCAGAATTACCGGTACGAAGCACCGAAGGAAATTTTAAATACCTCAAACTGAATGACTACCTTCTGGGCGCGATGAGCATCACCGATAGTGTCGCTGGCGTATTTTATCCGCCCCGTAACTATATTCGCATGGGCGTCGACTATAACGTGTCGCAGCAAAAGCCGTTTGGCGTGCAGGACTCAAAGCTGGTTTTTAAATTAAAAGTGATACGGCCTTTTATTAATATGGTGACGATCCCTCGCCAGACAATGTTTACTGTCTATGTGACGACCTCTACCGGCGACGCGTTGAGCACGCCGGTGTATACCATTAGCTACAGCGGCAAAGTGGAAGTACCGCAAAACTGTGAAGTGAATGCCGGACAGGTCGTGGAGTTTGATTTCGGCGATATCGGCGCGTCGTTATTTAGTCAGGCGGGGGCGGGTAATCGTCCGCAAGGCGTCACGCCGCAAACGAAAACTATCGCTATTAAATGTACCAACGTCGCGGCGCAGGCCTATTTATCGATGCGGCTTGAAGCCGAAAAGGCCTCAGGGCAGGCGATGGTGTCCGATAATCCGGATTTAGGTTTTGTAGTTGCTAATAGCAACGGTACGCCGCTCACACCCAATAATTTGTCGAGTAAAATTCCGTTTCATCTTGATGATAACGCCGCCGCTCGCGTAGGTATTCGCGCCTGGCCGATCAGCGTGACGGGGAATAAACCGGTGGAAGGGCCGTTTACTGCGCGCGGCTATCTACGAGTCGATTATGATTAAGGAGGCATAATGATCCTTCGGCGCGTTTTCATCACTATTGGTTGTGTTTTGTTAAGCCCGCTAAGTCAGGCCAACTCATCTCTGGGCGAAGTGAATATTGAACTGCGCGGTAACGTGGTGGATTTTACCTGCGCCGTGGTGGCGGGCGACAGTAACAAGTCGGTTAACCTCGGCACCTGGCCGACAAAACAGCTTCACGCCGCCGGTGACGCCACGCAACCGGTAGCCTTTAGCCTAAAACTTGAAGGTTGCCCGCCGGGTTCGGCGTCTATAACGTTTTCCGGGACGCCAGCGCCCGGCACGGCATTACTGGCGCTTGCTGATACGGAAATGGCGCAAAAACTGGCGATTGAAATTCGCGATGGCGATCAACGTCGATTGCCGCTTGAACAGGCCAGCAAGGCCGTCGATATTGACAACAACGGCAATGCTACCCTGAAATTCTATGCGAACTATATCGCCTTAGCCGATGGCGTGCAGCCCGGACTTGCTAACGCGGATGCGACCTTCCTGATCAATTACAATTAGTGTCCGTTATTGTGGCTCCCGAACGATAATTCGCCGGGAGTACATTTACAATAATTCGTGTGATTTGGCGTAATCGATAAGCTCAACGATAGAGTGAAGGCCAAGTTTAGAAAATATATTGGCCTTATGCGCGCTGATAGTCTTGTTACTCAATAAAAGTTGCTCGGCAATTTCTTTGTTAGACATTCCATTGGCCAGATAGCGCAGCACGGTAACTTCGCGGTTAGATAGTGGCATATCATGGTGCCCACCTTTGGGGGTACGGGTATTACTGATGAAATTAAGCGTCTCAGATGGGAAAAAAGAATAGCCGGATAAAATCATTTTTACCGCATTATAAATATCATTGAGGTCTTTGCGTTTACTTACAAATCCGTTTGCGCCCGCTCTTATTGCTCTTCCGGCATAAAAAGCCTCTGATTTCGACGATAAAAAAAGTATCCGGGTATGTTCCTGGATAGATTTGATTCGTTTAAGTAAGGTAAAGCCGTCGGTGCCCGGTAATTCAATATCCAGAATGACAAGGTCAACAGGATAAGTGCGCAGATACTCTATCGCTGTTCGGCTATCATCCGTTTTCAGGACAACCTGAATATTGCTATTTTTACCGAGTAAAACTTCGATCGACATTCTTACAATAGGGTGTTCGTCCATAATGATAACAGATGCAGGTTTCATTGTTGTATGCCTCAGACTGTTATGCGTCCTTCGTTTTAGAATAAGCGTCAGACACCTTAAAGATTGTGAAATAGCCAGGTCTACGCACCACACAGTGGAGCAATAATAAAGAATGAGACCTCCCTGTTGACTGGCTATTTGGCGTAAGAGTAATAAATATGTGGAATATCCATTTCGCACCAACAAAAAAGAAATTTCTGATTAAGTAAAAACAATATGGATTATACCTGGTCTGATTTCTCGGAAAAGTCTTGCGAAATGCGAATTATGGATAGCGGGTAGGATGTTCTGTGGCGTTATAGAAAATTTGTTCGTGGTGGAGCTATTTTCTTTAGAGTTGACATTGAGTAGTTTAAACTGTTGTTTTTAAGTATAAAAATAATATGAAAGACTAATTGTTTAGTATTTGTTATGTAATAACAGAAAGATGTTGACGCTGGAGACCTCAAAAAACGAGGAGGAACAGGGGACGGTGTAAGAAAAAAATTTTTATCGCTTACCAGGACGAGTTGTAAATATTAATTTTATGTGAAATATTTACATTTAATGGAAGTGAAAATAAGTAATTTCTTAAAAAATCTTATTCACCAAAACGTTAGTTCGTTAAAAAATGTCGTGGAAAGTAACGTTTAACTGCTGGATCAGCCGAAGAAAGCTTTGCCTGTGGGGAAGGTTAAGGAGGGTGATAAGTTGTTTAAGCCGGTAAACTACACGATGATAAGGTACGCTTTGCTGACGTGCTATTTCTTTTAAAGAGGCACCTTGCGCTAAAGTTTCAATCATCAACCAGTCAGTACGGCTAAAGCTTTCCGATAAGCGAGGTTCGGCGGCTGATAACAAGGCTTCGCGTACAGAGGCCAGATTTTGTCGTCGCGACAGGACAAAAAAACGCCCAGCCATACGGATAAACTGTGTTATAGCGGGGGTTTTATCTGATACCAGCAGGTAAATCTGGATATCGCTTTGTTGCCAACTGAGCGCGCGTAGCTGGTTAAGCGCCTCAATACAGGAGACAGGTAGCGCCTCCATATCTACAATCAGTTGTCTGAGCGACCCCTTTTCAATCCACAAAGAAATGTCATCTAATGAGCGGAATGCAGCGGTACGTTTTCCGGAAAATAAGTAGTGACTCAATGAATAGCCGAGGTAGTTATCAGTTGTAATTATTGCCTGGGAAATGATATCAACCGGCAAGGCATAATTAAGCTGTTGGTCCAGTAACTCAAGGCGATCAAATATCTGCGGCGTTGGAGAGTGATAACGGCAGGCGCAGTCTTTGGCATTTCTTAAACGGCGGTGTCTTTCCCTGCGTGGTACGCTGCGCATCCTGCTTTTTCCATTGCTCTAATATATATCTGGTAATATGGCTGGCCATAAATAACCTTGTCCCATCGTTGCACCAGCGTAAAAAGCAATGCTTCGTTGCTCTGATGTTTCAATGCCTTCCATCAGCATTAACTGCTGAAAAAAAACTTCGCTATCATGTTCTGACGGAAGTTGCGTCAGGACCTCATAGCCGATTAATTGCGCAGTTGAGAGATGAACGATTGGCTCAGATTTTAACAATCCGCTGTTGAGATATAAATGACGTGTTGGCGAAGACGCCAGGTGTGGGGGATTTATCCTTTCCTTTAATAAAGTACCCTGTGCCACCAAACACTCCTCCAGGCATTTATGATGCAGCCATATATTTTCGACCCCTGAATCTATCAGGATATTATGGGCATCATTGTGGCAGCGTTAAAAAAATGCCTGTAGGTATCGTTACTTAATTATTGGTGAGATATTTCGTAAGCCTTGTAAAAAGTTAAGTGAGTTTACTTACTGAGTAAGAAATGAAGGTTAACTCTAATATACTTTAAAAACTGCTGCTCCGTTTTAACATGTAATTTGCGCATAATGCTCCGGCGGAGTGACTTTGTCTGCTCTTCAGAAAGTGAAAGTAAAGCAGCCGTTTCGCTTAAATGATAACCGCTGGCGATCAGTTTTAACAGGTGACGTTCTGTTACTGAAAAATGACGAGTCGTGCAGTAGTGGCAAATGCCAGAAGGGACGCTATGTCGAAGCGCTCGTTTATGTAAGATCAATATCATTTTCCGGGTAATTTCTTCAACATCATCTTCCCGATAAATATGCGGCAGCATATACAGACATGGTCTGAACATGAGCTTTTCTTTATCGCATTTATTACAAATAATCACCCGTAGCTGATGTTGGGTATGCATAGGTATCTGGTAACAGCCTGCGCTGAACCAATCATCATCCAGGGCCAGGAAAGCGATATCGGCATTATCTATCTCTTCTGGCGGCAGAAAGTCAATTTTCTGTTGCCATTGATTCGCCAGACGCGTCATGATGATTTTCAACCCATGCTCAAAGTGACTGTTTTGTTCCTTAATAGCGATACTCAGCATAAAAAATATCCTACACGGCAGGTGAATCATGGTGAAATATTAAAGAAACTGATTGATTATCTAAATACTGGCGGCCTTAATTCCCACTTTATGCGTGCTGAGATGTGTCCAGGCGATTTCCTGGAACCTGGCATTGCGCCAGAAAAGACGATATTCGTACACTTAGTCAGCAACCAGAACAAAAGCCATTGACTCAGGAGTGCCTGACCGTATAATTCTCGCGTTTCGTCTACACGAAGTCTTCACTTCACAAGGCGCCCTTAGCTCAGTTGGATAGAGCAACGGCCTTCTAAGCCGTGGGTCGCAGGTTCGAATCCTGCAGGGCGCGCCATTATATATCAACTGGTTACGCCTCTTTAATTCCCTCCTTATTTTCCATATGGGACATATTTGGGACATCATCACTGAAAATCGAGTCAATTTGCTTCGCGTGTTCCGTTAAATGATTAGGCGCAAGGTGAGCATATCGGCGCACCATCTCGATGCTCTCCCATCCTCCCATTTCCTGTAGAACAGAAAGCGGCACTCCGGACTGAATTAGCCAACTGGCCCACGTGTGCCTCAGATCGTGGAAACGGAAATCCTCAATTCCAGCCCGGCGGCAAGCTGCATTCCATGCTCGCTGGTCATCGACGCGCATCTTTCTGATAGTCGGCGTCTTTGAGCCATCGGGCCGGATGCCTTCTTTCGTATGTACGAACACCCATTTATGATGCTTACCAATCTGGTCACGCAATACCTTACAGGCAGTGTCATTTAGCGCTACGCCAATAGCGCGGTTTGACTTGCTGTCTTCAGGGTTCACCCAGGCAACACGACGTTGCATGTCAATCTGTTGCCATTCCAGATTGATGATGTTCGACCTTCTGAGGCCGGTTGCCAGCGCAAACTTAACGACCGACCTCAGCGGCTCCGGACATTCATCAATCAGCCTTTTCGCCTCTTCATGCTCAAGCCACCGAACGCGCTTATTTCTCACTGACGGTATCTTGATAACTGGCGCTTTCTCCAGCCATTTCCAGTCACGTTCTGCCGCCCGGAGAATGGCCTTCATCAGTGCGAGGTGCTTTGCCTTTGTCGATGTAGTGACCGGTTTAGCTGAATAAACTGGCGCTGGCTCTCCATTCTTTTGCGCCGCGGCAGCTTTTATTTTCCATATCTCAAGCTGCTTGCGGTTGCTCATCTTGTTTACTGCTAAGTAAATCTTTTGCTCGGTTACATCCTTTAACCGTACTCCCTCAAAATGCGCCAGCCAGAAAGCCATACGGCTGCGGTCATCTTTCAGTGATTTCTTCTCTGCCTTTTCCTCCAGCCAGCGCATGCAGGCATCATCAAACGTTACACCAGGAAAATCGCCAAGCCTGTCTACTCGCCACAATTCAGCCTTGCGCTTGTCATGTAGCTCAGTAGCGAGCCACTTGTCGGAAGTCCCAAGGCTTTCCTTAATTCGCTTCCCGCCCGGTGTCGAGTAGGACGCGTACCATATTTCACCTCTGCGGAAGATGGACATTTTCTTTCCTCTTTTATGTCATCACCCGCGCTCACCTGGACAGTATGCAGCGGAGACTGAAGCGCCGCAATGCAGGCTTGTCGTGTGGTGAGGTAAGGGGATTTCGGTTTGGTGGGGTCTTTGCGTGTTGCCTGAAGGCGGCCTGTGCGAATCCAGTTTGTGGCGGTAGGTCTGGATATTTTGAGAAATGCACAGGCCTCATCGAGTGTGAGACTGTGTGATTCCATAGTTACTCCGCATCGATGGCGAGAATTTGAGCCTGTCCGTAATTCTGTGTAACTGCCAATGTATTAAAGGTGATCGCTCACGCGATCACCGAACTCGATAATAAAGCGGCTCATCGCCAGCCGCCAGTTCTGGATCGGCATACTCCATTTTTTTGACGCATCCTTGATTGCCAGATAAATAACCTTCCGCACCGAGTCGTCCGTTGGGAACACTTTGCGTTTCTTAATCGCGGCACGGATCACGCTGTTCAGCGATTCTATGGCATTCGTGGTATAGATGGCCTTGTGGATATCCGCTGGGTAGCCGAAGAACGGGTTCAGGTTTTCCCGGTGTGCACGCCAGCTTTTGCTGACTTGGGGATACTTATTATCCCACGCGTCTGCGAACGCATCCAGCGCCATCAGCGCCGCCTCTTCGGTCGGAGCCTGATAAACTGCTTTTAGCCCACTGGTGACGGCTTTGTAGCCCTTCCAGGACACGTATTTCAGGCTGTTACGCACCATGTGGATGATGCACAGCTGGATGTGAGTCTGCGGGTAAACGCTGTTTATCGCATCCGGGAAGCCCTTCAGACCGTCCACGTAGGCAATCAGGATATGCTGATTGCCCCGGTTTTTCAGTTCCGTCAGCACGCTTAGCCAGAACTTGGCACCTTCATTTTCGGCCAGCCACATGCCCAGCAACTCTTTCTAGCCTTCGGTATTGATCCCCAGCGCGAGGAAAACGGCTTTGTTTATCACACTGCCATTCTGACGGACTTTGACGACAATGCAGTCCATATAAACGATGGGATACAGCGCATCCAACTGCCGGTTTTGCCATTCAGCGACCTGCTCTTTTACGGCGTCGGTGACTTTAGATATCAGCGTGGGCGAGACATCCGCATCGTACATTTCTTTGAACGTGGCGACAATTTCACGTGTGGTCATACCTTTGGCGTACAGAGACAAAATCTGGCTGTCCATCTGCGTAATACGCGTTTGGTGCTTATTAATCAACTGTGGTTCAAAGGTGTTTTCACGGTCACGCGGCGTGTTCAGATCAATCTCGCCGTCATCGCACAACACCGTTTTTGACGAGTAGCCATTGCGGGTGTTTAAGCCTGTTTTGGGCGCATTTTTCTCATGCCCGGGGTGGGCAGTCAGTTCCGCATTGAGCACCGTTTCGACGGTAAGCTTCGTCAACATGCGGGAAAAAGCATTGAGATCGGCTTCGGTTTTAAGGCCCTTAGCCAGTTCAACTGCCAGTGCTTTGAGTTTCTTGTCGTCCATAATTTGCCTGTCTCCGTTGTTGGAGTGAACATATCAAAAACAGGCAGATACACAATTTAAATTACAGCCTCTTCGGCTATGCCGGAGGATATTTATTGATGTTAGCCACATGACCTATAATTAAAATCTACCATATACAAATCATCCTTCTTTAATACACTATAAACACTCCCTTTATCAATAATATCCCAGTTACACTTATCTTCAATATATCGTTGAGAATCAGGAACGAACGTCATGTCTATATACCTGCCTAGATCTGCGATACCCCATGATGATCCCTGAGTCATATAATTTGGTGCTAATATTTTCATGAATGGTATAGAGTTAAACGCCATCCTTGTTTTAATAGAGAGTGGGCGAGACCCTGAAATGATGACTTTATAAGTTGATTCGTTGGAATCTTTCGTTATTATGTTTGAGACACTTTGAGCGATAAAGTCAGAATAATCATCGTTATTTTTAAGAGTTGACCCATAAATTGAACACAAGAAAAATGAATACGAAACAACTAAAATTGCTGAGGCGAACTTTATTCTGTCAAGAAATAAAGAAATTTTTATCTTGTCTATAACAATAAATAAAGATATTATTAAAAATGGAAAGCATATAAATGTCCTTGAAGTTATCCAAGCTGTTGTAATTACAAGATTTGGCATCATGGTCAATAAAGCGACTCCCAGCAAATAAATGACTGATAGTAACAACCTGCCGAACTCGCGCCCTCTTAAAATAAATTTAACATATGACAGTAAAACCAATGTAACACATGGCCAGATCACATACTTAAAGCCACTAACATATAAGGAATTATAGTAACTCTCATAACTTCTTAAGCGTGATAGAATTATGTCAAATCCATCTGCATCGAAAGTTATAAAGCCACTTCTTTGCATATTTACTGCAAGAAAGCTTATTAATAATGAATAAACAATATACGACACAAAAAAACATAATAAAGAGTTTAGGCAAAGCCTAAAGTCAAATGCCTTTTCGTTATTCAAGCATTGCTTTATCAATAAACATAACGCAACAGAAAAATATGCCATTGTTGACGTCTGATATAAGCAAAATGAAATAAGCAAGCAAAAAAAAGATGTGGCAAAAAAAAGTTTATAATGAGAACGAAAAATAAAAGGTACTACCGCGCACAATACGGATACAGCCATTAATATAGAGTCATATCTATATGATAAGTTCTCAAGCATGAATGGCGATGTAAGAATAAAAAGCGATGAAATGGACTTGAGATATTTGTTTTCGAATAACATATCTGAAACAATTATCCCGGAGATGACAAGTATCACAGATGAAAGTAATGTTGAATAAGGAAATATTGATATTATTCCATTTCCGAAAGACAGCGCTTCCGTTAGAACATTAGATAAAATCCTCCCATCACCATCCCATCCATATCCAAGCGATAACCTACCCATATCATCTACATAATATACATTAGCCAAAACTATTGGAAATACATATAGTAATCCAATAATAAAAAGAAACAAATATTTTTTATTTTTCATTTTTTATCCTTTAACAAGAACCGTGGTCTTTTCTTCGTTTCCACATATATACGCCCAATATATTCGCCAAGCACACCAATTCCTATAAGCTGAACCCCTCCAAGAAAAAGTATTGATACCAATAGTGAAGGGTATCCCCGCACGGCGTTACCGAACGCCAGAGTGTCAAATATCATCCAGGCACCATACAGAAATGCAACACCTGCGACAGCTAACCCGATATACGTCCAGATGCGGAGAGGGAAGGTGGAGAAGCTGGTAATCCCTTCGAGCGCCAGATTCCATAATTTCCAGCCGTTGAATTTCGAATCACCGGCCACGCGTTCGGCACGGGCATATTTAACAACATCCGTTTTTCCGCCAACCCAACTGAGCACCCCCTTCATGAACAAGTTGCGTTCGGGCATTAATTTAATATTTTCGACAACCTCACGGCTCATTAACCGGAAATCACCGACGTTCTCTTCAATTTTCGGATTGCTGATTTTATTGTGCAGCTTATAAAACCATTCAGCTGTCTTACGCTTCATGCGCCCGTCAGTTGAGCGGTCTGAGCGCTTAGCCAGCACCATATCTGCGCCAGCCTGCCACTTCTCAATGAGATGGGGGATAACTTCTATCGGATCCTGTAAATCGACATCAATAGGAATGACCGCATCCCCGGTTGCATGGTCGAGACCCGCGAAAAGAGCTGGTTCTTTACCGAAGTTTCGCGTAAACGAAAGCGGAATAACGAGCGGATCAGATGCAGCTATTTTGTTAATTATTGATTCAGTCGCATCTTTGCTTCCGTCGTTGATGAAAACAATCTCAACTTCATACGGTTTTAGCTCTTCAAACTCGCGAACCGTTTTATAGAAAATAGGTATCGCATCTTCTTCATTGAAGACCGGAACGACTAACGAGATTTTCATTTCGCATCCCTAAAGACAATGAACTTTGAATAAATGAATCCGCATATCAGGCTGATAGCTGAAAAGGTGACAAGAGTAAGGAGTGGCGGCAGGGAACATTTGTCAGCCGTCCAGCCAACAACAGCGCTCAGTGTTCCCATAAATCCCACGTACATCATGTAGCGAAGTGTGGTAGTGCTGGCGTTAAAGGTGAAGCGCGCATTGGCATAGAAGCTGAACGATACGGCGATAACAAAACCGGAAAAGTTCGCCAGCGCCTGATGCGTATGCATCCCATACATACAAAAAGCAAATACGCCCCAATGAATAAGCGTGTTAAGAACACCGATCGATGTGTACTTAGCGAATAACTTCAACATTATGAAAATCAGCGGATTCGGAAAGGTCTGGAGTGTAGCACTACAAATTGCTTTGATCGATATAAACGATCAATAATGTGATATTTGATAGTTTAAACTTATTGTTATATTATTAATTGATCGTTGTTACCGATCAATTGGGGCTGCTGATTGCTAAGTGGGTTGGGACAAAAACGGGACACACAAAGCTTTGCATCGGCTTGCAAGGCTTTGCATGTTTTTCGAAGATGGGGCGAGTGTGAGTGCCGTAGTAATGGGATAACTTGTTGTTAGCTCAAGTAGTTCCAGAAACATCTAAGCCGTGGGTCGCAGGTTCGAATCCTGCAGGGCGCGCCATTTAACCTCTCAAAATTATGTTAATCCGTAAGCTTCTGCGGCGGCGACGTTGCGCCATCCGCAGTACGTGACGCTAATATGCAAATAACTAATTGCGTTTAATCTGTTTATGGTGCTCCTCAGCCTGGATCTCGTGGGAGAAAGAATGGGCATTATTCATCGATTGATGGATGACCATTGCTTGTTCATAGTCGTTCATTTCAGAAAAGGGTGTCGCATGTTCCACAGCGGTCGGGGCGCTGGCTTTCTGTGTCTGAGCCATTTGCTGATGCGCGAAGGCGTCACCGTTATTCATCATCTCATGCGCCGTGGCGGATAATTGGCGGGATTCCATTTTCTCTGCGACTTTTACGCCAGCTGAAATAAAAAAACGACAGCTAAAAGGGATGTAAACTTATTCAACTTATTTCTCCGGTGTGGGTTAATAAGAGAAATAATAAAACAGTCGTTGAGTCTGGCGCGTGACGGGATAATGACGATGATGTCAGATTATTTTGCTGGTTAGCGATAGCGCCTTTCACTATCGCTACAGTTCAACGGAGGTGTTTGGGTAATGTCAGAATAAAACGGGTAGCGCGCGTATCGGAGGTGACAGAAACTTTTTCCTGATGCGCAATGACGATGGATTTTACAATTGCCAGGCCTATACCGCGGTCTTCCCCTTTACGCTGGCGGGAGGGATCAACGCGATAAAAACGATCGAAAAGGCGCGGCAATGTTCCGGCGCGATTGGCGTACCGGGGTTTTCAACAATAATATGTATCTGGTCGTCCGCTTCTTTTATCCGAAGAGTAATGGTTTTACCCAGCGGCGTATAGCGCATCGCATTAGAGAGTAAATTACTGATGGCTCTGCGCAGCATGATGGGATCGCCGGTGATCCAGCAGGCGCGGCCTTCAAAGCGTAAGCTCCTAACACCTTTTCGGCAGAAAAACTCGATGAGGCGCTTTACCACGGGGTGGTGCTCCGGGGGCGGTCAAAAGCCATGACTGTATCGGTGATTATCGCCGGTCTGCTGCCTGTTTTATGGGGGACCGGCGCGGGTTCTGAGGTGATGAGCCGTATTGCCGCGCCGATGATTGGCGGCATGATTACCGCGCCGTTGCTGTCGCTGTTCATCATTCCGGCAGCCTACAAGCTGATGTGGCTGCGCAGGCATCGTCGCCTTGCGGCATAATGTGTGTCGCCCGCCTGCGGCGTCAAACTGCAGGCGGGTTCAGCCTACGTTTATCGTCCGAGCGCGTTGACCCGTTTGCGGTACTCGCCTGGTGTACAACCGAATTCACGGACAAACGCTTTGTGAAAAGAAGATTCGCTCGCATAACCTACCGACTCGGCAATTACCATCACCGGCAGCGCTTCACGCGACAGGGTCTGGGCGGCGATTTGCAGGCGCAGCGTTGTTAACACGGCTAAGGGCGTCGTAGCGGACACGTCGCGAAATAGCTGGGCGAAGCTCGCCCGCGACATGTGTACCCGTTGCGCCAGCGTTTCGACCGTCCAGGGATGCTCCGGTGTTTCCAGCATGTGAAGGATCACGCGGCCCAGCCGGGGATGCAGCAATAAATTGAGCACGCTTTTCGCCGTGCCAGCCTGCGATAGCCAGTCGCGAACGGCGAGGGTAAACAGCGTGGCGCACTGCTGACTGTATAAGACCTCAGCGCCAGGTAAATGGCGTTCTGACTCCTGCTGTAACAGCAAAATGGCGGCGTTAAGCCAGATACTGGCGGGGCTATGCGGCGGCGGGGCAAGACATAACACTTCCGGCAACGCGGTAAGGAAATAACGTGACGTCGTGTGCAGACGTAGACTACCGCACACGATATGTGTCGGTGCTTCGCCAGACTGGCGCAAACGGTGGGCGGAGTTTTGCGGCAGAATCACCACCTTTCCCGGCGTAAGCGTCATGGCGTCGCCGGTAGGCATTTCCAGTTGCGCTTCGCCCTGCGTAACGGTATGCCAGCGAATCACCGATAGCTCGCCAGCGGCGTGCGGCAACTGCCAGTCGCCGCCTAACGGGCAATTCTTGTCGATTGAGCCCTGAGGGGCGTTAAGCGTCAATAGCCGACTAAGCGCATCCATATAGACTCCAGAACAGATTCTTTTTCAAAAATAGGGATAACCATTTCTGTCTCTGAACACTATATTTCTGACTTAATGTCATTTCCACCCTTGTTTTTGCTAACCGCTAATTTAGACGATAAGACAAAAAATGACGCGTTGCGGATACCCCTGTCTTTTTTGACGTTACTTATACTTGTCCTGACAAACAGATGGTGATTTGGCGGAGAAAGAAGATGACACAGTATCAGGCGCTCATTATTGGTTTTGGCAAGGCAGGAAAAACGTTGGCGGCAACTCTGGCGAAGACGGGATGGCGCGTGGCGATTATCGAACAGTCCGCCAGTATGTTCGGCGGAACCTGCATCAACATTGGCTGTATTCCAACGAAAACGCTGGTGCATGACGCGGAACGTGAGGGCGATTTTTCTGTCGCCATGCAACGCAAAGCGGCGGTCGTAAATTTTTTACGCGACAAAAATTTTCATAATCTTGCCGACCTGGACAATGTCGATGTGATTGAGGGAAGGGCGGAGTTTATTGATAACCATACCTTACGGGTATTTCAGGCGGACGGCGAGCGGGTGTTACGGGGAGAAAAGATCTTCATTAATACTGGCGCAGAGTCGGTGATCCCGGCTATTACGGGCTTAACAACGACGGCAGGGGTGTTCGATAGCACCGGACTACTCAGCCTGAGCCAGCGTCCGGCGCGCCTGGGGATTTTAGGCGGTGGTTATATTGGCCTTGAATTTGCCTCAATGTTCGCCAACTTCGGTACGAAGGTCACTATCTTTGAAGCAGCGCCGCAATTCCTGCCTCGTGAAGATCGGGATATCGCGCAGGCAATTACCCGCATTTTACAGGAAAAGGGCGTCGAGCTGATTTTAAACGCCAACGTACAGGCCGTATCCTCAAAGGAGGGCGCGGTACAAGTAGAAACGCCGGAAGGCGCGCATCTTGTGGATGCCCTGCTGGTGGCGTCGGGGCGAAAACCGGCGACGGCTGGCTTACAGTTGCAGAACGCCGGCGTGGCGGTGAACGAACGCGGCGGGATCATCGTGGATGATTACCTGCGTACCTCGGCGGACAATATCTGGGCGATGGGCGACGTTACCGGTGGGTTGCAGTTTACCTATATTTCACTGGATGATTTTCGTATTGTACGCGACGGGTTATTGGGAGATGGCAAACGCAGCACCCGCGATCGCCAGAACGTTCCATACTCCGTCTTTATGACGCCGCCGCTCTCTCGTGTCGGGCTGACGGAAGAGCAAGCGCGGGCAAGCGGCGCAACGGTGCAGGTGGTGACATTACCGGTGGCGGCGATCCCTCGCGCCCGTGTTATGAACGATACCCGTGGCGTACTAAAAGCGGTAGTGGACGTGAATACGCAGCGTATTGTAGGGGTGTCATTGTTATGCGTTGATTCTCATGAAATGATTAATATCGTTAAAACCGTTATGGATGCAGATTTACCTTATACGGTGTTACGCGACCAGATATTTACCCATCCTACAATGAGTGAGTCTTTAAACGATCTCTTCTCTCTCATTAAGTAAAACATAAATAACGTAGCCCTGTTAATCAGGGCTTTTTTTTGCCTGTCAGGCTATAAAAATACGCCAGGACAAATATGCTGGCGTCTGAAAGAAAAGGCTTTAGTCAGGCGTAACGTATTATAACACCATTGAAATAACCCACGACTGGAAATCTCGATGTTAAAAGTTACCACGCTTATTGCTTCATTATTGGCTGCGCCGCTGGCGTTTTCCGCCTCCGCCCAGCCGCTAACTGACGTTGAATATATCAGCGTTTCTGCGGTGTCAGCAACGCCGTCAATGCTTGAAGACGCTATTGCCAGACTGGCGCAAAGTAAACAGGCGTCGTCGTGGAAAATTACGTCCATGCGTATTGATAATACGGGTTACGCCACTGCGATATTATATAAATAAGGAGAGTCTGAGATGGATAAATATCTTCGTCTGTTAAGTCAGGGGGATCGGCTGGGATTAACATTAATTCGCCTGAGTATCGCCATCGTTTTTATCTGGATTGGACTACTAAAATTTGTGCCCTATGAGGCAGACAGTATTACCCCGTTTGTAGCGAACAGTCCGTTTATGTCTTTTTTCTATGAACATCCTGAAGAATATCGTCAGCATCTGACTCATGAGGGCGAACTAAAACCGGAGGAACGCGCCTGGCAAACCGCCAATAATACGTATGCGTTTTCGGATGGTCTGGGCGTGGTGGAATTGATTATCGCGGCGCTGGTACTGGCTAACCCTGTCAGCCGCTGGTTAGGGCTGGCAGGCGGCGTGCTGGCATTCCTGACGCCATTTGTCACGCTGTCGTTTTTAATCACCACGCCGGAGGCCTGGGTTATGCCGCTGGGCGATGCGCATTATGGTTTTCCGTATTTATCGGGCGCTGGGCGGCTGGTATTAAAAGATACGTTAATGCTGGCAGGTGCGGTGATGATCATGGCGGACTCCGCCCGTTCGTTACTTTTACAGCGCCAGTAGCGACCCTCTTACCCTCTTTATGCCACGATTCGTCGGGTGGCGCTTGCGCCATCCGACAATGCGTTGATGAATGATGGACTGGACTACCCTGACAGAAGTTCCTGTTCCACCTGTTGAACCTGCGCCTCCAGCGTATTGCGAATTTCGGTTAGCGCTCGTTCCTGCTCGGAGAAATAGGCTTCCTTATCCGCAACGGAAGAGGCGAGCCGCCAGGCATTTTCCGTTTCCAGTTGCGTTATCTCTTTCAACAGCGCGTCGATTTGCGTGCGGAGCTGGCGTATTTTATGGCGCAGATGTTCCAGGTTATTTAGCCTGTCGCTTGCCATCATCGGTTCCAGACCGCTTTGCAGCTGCGTCAATAACGCGCGAATTGCCGCCAGATCGGCATTCTGCCGCGCCTGATTAAGCTGTACCATCATCTGGTGCGCTTTTTCTTTCAATTCATCGGCGACCACATCCGGGTGACACAGGCGGCTGGCCTGACGCCACAAACGTTTTAATTCACTGCGTTCGTCTGCCGACAAACGTTGATCGCGAGCGTAGCGGAATTGCGCTTCCTGCTGCTGCTCCCGGTACTGGTGATAGTCCTGTTCCGCATTTTCCTGCGCCTGGCGGAATGCGCTGTCGTCCTGATGGGAAAAATCCGCTTCCAGCTCGCGAATTTCCGCCAGCAACGCGGTGATTAATTCCGTCTGCTGCTGGATTCGCTGACGGATGCCCACCGCTTCGCGCGAGGCGGCATTCAATCCTGTCCACTGCTGTTTTAGCGTTGCCAGTTGATCCACGGCCTGGGAAATAAATTGCAGGCAGGATTGATAATCCTTTTCCCGGCGTTTTATTTCGGCTTCTTGCTTACGCTGCATACTCACCGCGAGCTGTTTACGCAACTCCAGAATACGGCTCATCAACGGCCCGAGGCGCAGATGATAGAGGTCGTTGAAATCGTCGAGGATTTGTACCCGCGCATTTCGTTTGTCAATCAGATCGCGAAGTTGGGCTTCAAGCGCTTTCAGCTCCAGTTTACTGGCGGCAATAGAGGGATCTTGCCACGTCGAGAGCGCCCGTTGAGCCTGTAGCCAGGCGGCGATCTCTTGCATGGCGTCACTGAATCGACGAGCTTCAATCGCATGGGCAATCGCGCTGATTACGGCATCCTGCGGCTCATTTTTCAGGTAGATGAGCTGCTGACGGATAATCTCTTCGTCCTCAAGTTCAATGGCGCTTTTGATGATCTCTAAACGTTTGATGATCTTATTCATGACGTTGATGCCTGGCGTGGCTCAAAAACGGATAACAGATACCAGGTCTGATTCACCTTTTTGAAAATACTGAAAAAATACTAAATGTATTCTGTAGGGTGTCGTACTTTTCGTCCAGAGTTATTCACATATTTTATACTCGTCGTCTGTCACCCGTAACGTTCTATATCGGCGCGCACTCTTTTCTTTTTACTGCCCGCGACATCTTTTTTTACACGATAACGTTAACGTCCGGAGTTGAGCCTTGACAAACGATTGCGCCTTGCGGCAGCGAGAGCGAAATGTTAAAAGGTGCCCCTCAATAAAAACGATACAGGGGTAGGACGTGAAAAACGCGTCAACTGCATCCGGCGCCAGCGTGTCGGATGCCGCGTCGAAGAATGAACCGACGCTTCAACGGGGGTTGCAAAACCGCCATATTCAGCTAATCGCGCTGGGCGGCGCCATTGGCACCGGACTGTTTCTGGGCATCGGCCCGGCGATTCAAATGGCGGGGCCGGCTGTTTTGTTGGGCTATGGCGTTGCCGGGATTATCGCTTTTCTCATTATGCGCCAGTTGGGCGAAATGGTCGTGGAAGAGCCAGTTTCCGGCTCGTTTGCCCACTTCGCCTGGAAATATTGGGGGCCGTTTGCGGGTTTTTTGTCGGGCTGGAACTATTGGGTCATGTTTGTGCTGGTCGGGATGGCGGAGCTGACCGCGGCGGGCATCTATATGCAGTACTGGCTGCCTGATGTACCAACATGGGTATGGGCGGCGGCGTTTTTTATTATCATTAATGCCGTAAATCTGGTGAACGTTCGTCTGTATGGCGAAACGGAATTCTGGTTCGCGCTGATTAAAGTGCTGGCGATTATTGGCATGATAGGTTTTGGTCTGTGGCTGCTGTTCTCCGGCCACGGCGGCGAACATGCCAGCATTGATAACCTCTGGCGTTATAACGGTTTCTTCGCTACCGGTTGGCATGGTTTGCTTCTGTCGCTGGCGGTGATTATGTTTTCTTTTGGCGGACTGGAGCTGATCGGCATTACTGCGGCGGAAGCGCGCGATCCGCAAAAAAGCATCCCGAAAGCGGTGAATCAGGTGGTATACCGTATTTTGCTGTTCTACATCGGTTCGCTGGTGGTGTTGCTGGCGCTCTATCCGTGGGTAGAGGTGAAATCCAATAGCAGCCCTTTTGTGATGATCTTCCATAACCTGGACAGTAATGTGGTGGCTTCGGCGCTGAATTTCGTTATTCTGGTCGCGTCGCTTTCGGTGTATAACAGCGGCGTTTATTCGAATAGCCGAATGCTGTTCGGCCTGTCCGTACAAGGCAATGCGCCGAAATTTTTAACCCGCGTCAGCCATCGCGGCGTGCCGGTGAACTCGCTGATACTTTCCGGAGCGATTACCTCGCTGGTGGTGCTGATCAACTATCTGTTGCCGCAAAAAGCGTTTAGCCTGTTGATGGCGCTGGTTGTCGCGACGCTATTGCTAAACTGGATAATGATTTGTCTCGCGCATTTACGTTTTCGCGCGGCGATGCGTCGTAAAGGGCGCGAGACGCAATTTAAGGCGCTGTTCTATCCCGCCGGAAACTATTTGTGCATTGCGTTTCTGGCGCTGATTCTGGTGTTAATGTGTACGATGGACGATATGCGATTGTCGGCGATTTTGCTGCCGGTATGGATTGTATTCCTGTTTATCGCGTTTACCGTTTTGCGCCGTAAGGCTCATTAACTTTTTTGCCCGATCCCATGCTCATGCGATCGGGCAATCCATTAATGCCGCAATGTCCCTGACAGCGCGCGAATATCGCTGCCGGTCGGAGTCTGATGAATACGCAAGCCAAACTCTTCCACCACGGCAAAAATATGGTCGAAAATATCGGCCTGGATGCTCTCATATTCCAGCCACACGACGGTATTGGTAAAGGCGTAGATCTCTATCGGCAAACCATGATCGTCAGGCGCCAGTTGGCGTACCATCAGCGTCATATCTTTACGGATGCGCGGATGGTGGCGTAAATATTCGTTCAGATAGGCGCGAAATGTCCCGATATTGGTCATTCGGCGGTGATTTAAGGCTGATTCCGGCGCATCCAGTTGTTTATTCCATTCATCGATTTCCTGATGACGGCTGGTAAGGTACGGCTTTAACAGTTGCGCGGTTAACAGCCGCTGTTTTTCATCATCATCCAGAAAATGGATACTGGTCGCGTCAATATTAATGCTGCGTTTAATCCGGCGTCCGCCGGACGCAGACATGCCGCTCCAGTTTTTGAACGAGTCGGAAACCAGCGACCAGGTGGGAATGGTGGTGATGGTATTATCCCAGTTGCGTACTTTTACCGTGGTTAAGCCAATATCAATGACCGCGCCATCTGCGCCATATTTCGGCATCTCCAGCCAGTCGCCCAGTTTGAGCATATCGTTGGCGGAAAGCTGTATACCGGCAACCAGGCCAAGAATCGGGTCTTTAAAGACCAGCATTAATACCGCGGCCATCGCGCCCAGCCCGCTGATTAAAATTGCTGGTGACTGGCCAATCAGCAGTGAGATCATCAGAATGCCGACGATAATTGCGCCGATGAGCTTAATGCCCTGAAATATTCCTTTTAGCGGCAACTGAGAGGCGGCGGGCCATTTTTGCGATAGATTGAAAATCACGTCCAGCAGAGAAAATAACGACAGCAGGGCGTAGGTCATAATCCATAACTGCGCGCAGGTCGTCAGGATATCCGCAGCCTCACTGCCTTTTTGTAGCCAGAGCGCGGCCTGAATATTGACAATGATGCCTTGCAGCGTAAAAGCCAGACGATGGAATAATTTATTCTGGGTAATAATTTGCAGCCACAGGCGGGAACTGGCGTTGGCACGTTTTTCGAAAGCGCGCAGTACTATCCAGTGCAAAATAATATGCACGACAACTGCTGTCAGAAAAATAATACCAAATATCACCACCAGCGACGTGGTGTGATTCATTTCAATTCCCGCTAAATCTTCTACCTGGGATATCAATTCCTGCATAATCTCTCCTTTATAAACAGCAGCCTATGATGACTGCTGAATGGCATTTATGCAAATCAGGACGCCTGCGCTTCAGGCATAATCAGCAACAGACGGGTAAAAGCGCCTCTGGGGTTATCCATACGCTATATTTTATCCAGCGCCCTATAAACGTCGTTATTTTACGCGGTTCCCTCTTTTTGAACAGGCGCCAGTACGTCAACAATGAATGAAAACTTTTTAACCAGAATGTTTAAAACGATTGCAATATCTCTGTCGGATAATGATTAGCACCGTCGTACCTATCAACAATAACATTAAGGAACATCGGATGACCCAAAAGCGTACCCTGCTAAAATACGGCATACTCTCGCTGGCGCTGGCCGCGCCATTATCTGCCTGTGCGTTTGACTCTCTTACGGTGATTGGCGATAGCCTTAGCGATACCGGGAATAATGGACGCTGGACCTGGGATAGTGGTCAAAATAAGCTCTACGACGAACAGTTGGCCGAACGATATGGGCTGGAATTAAGCCCTTCCAGCAATGGCGGCTCTAATTATGCCGCCGGCGGCGCGACGGCGACCCCGGAATTAAACCCGCAGGATAATACCGCGGATCAGGTACGGCAGTGGCTTGCCAAAACGGGGGGAAAAGCCGACCACAACGGTTTGTATATTCACTGGGTCGGCGGAAACGATCTGGCGGCGGCCATCGCGCGACCTGCCATGGCACAGCAAATAGCCGGTAATAGCGCCACTAGCGCGGCGGCGCAGGTAGGGCTGTTACTGGATGCCGGCGCCGGGCTGGTCGTGGCGCCAAACGTACCGGATATTAGTGCGACGCCAATGCTTCTGGAGGCGGTAATCACCGCCGGGCTGGGCGCAGCGGCGCCCCCGGCGCTAAAAGCGGCGTTAGAGGCGCTGGCGGAGGGCGCTACGCCCGATTTCGCCAGTCGGCAACAGGCGATCCGCAAGGCGTTGCTGGCGGCGGCTGCAACGGTAAGCAGCAATCCGTTTATTCAGCAACTGCTCGTTGAGCAACTGCTGGCGGGCTATGAAAAGGCGGCAGGGCAGGCGTCAGCTCTGACCGATTATTATAATCAGATGGAAGAGAAGGGGCTGGAGCAACACGGCGGCAATATAGCCCGTGCCGATATCAACGGCCTCTTTAAGGAAATTCTTGCCAACCCGCAGGCGTTTGGTCTGACAAATACCGTAGGCATGGCCTGCCCGCCGGGCGTATCCGCTTCGGCGTGCTCCTCGGCAATGCCTGGATTTAATGCGTCGCAGGACTATCTGTTTGCCGATCATTTACATCCCGGTCCGCAGGTCCATACCATTATTGCGCAATATATCCAGTCGATCATTGCCGCGCCGGTACAGGCGACATACCTGAACCAAAGCGTTCAGTCGATGGCGCAAGGCAGTCGTACTACGCTTGACAGCCGTTATCAGCAGCTTCGCCAGGGGGAAAATCCTGTTGGTTCGCTGGGCATGTTCGGCGGATACAGCGGGGGATATCAACGTTATGATAATAATGAGGCCGACGGGAACGGTAATCATAATAATCTGACGGTTGGCGTCGATTATCAGCTTAACGAGCAGGTACTGCTGGGAGGGCTGATAGCCGGTTCTCTGGATAAGCAACATCCTGACGATAATTATCGTTATGACGCCCGCGGTTTTCAGGCCGCCGTATTCAGCCATTTACGCGCCGGTCAGGCGTGGCTGGATAGCGATTTACACTATCTGTCCGCTAAATTCAGTAACATTCAGCGCAGTATAACGCTCGGTGCGCTAAGACGGGTGGAAGAGGGCGAAACCAACGGTCGGCTGTGGGGCGCGAGGTTAACCAGTGGTTATGATTTTGTCATGATGCCGTGGTTAACGACCGGACCGATGCTGCAATATGCATGGGATTACAGCCACGTTAATGGTTATAGCGAGAAGCTCAATACCAGTACATCAATGCGTTTTGGCGACCAAAACGCCCATTCGCAGGTGGGTAGCGCGGGTTGGCGTCTGGATCTCCGCCACAGCATCATTCACTCCTGGGCGCAGATTAATTATCGCCGTCAGTTTGGCGATGATACGTATGTGGCGAATGGCGGCCTTAAATCGACCGCGCTGACGTTTAGCCGCGACGGAAAAGCGCAGGATAAAAACTGGGTTGATATCGCGATTGGCGCAGATTTTCCGCTGTCGGCAACGGTGTCCGCTTTCGCCGGGCTGGCGCAAACGGCAGGGTTAAACGATGGCAATCAAACCCGTTATAACGTTGGGTTTAGCGCCCGATTTTGATGACACGCCAGGGAGGGCCAACCCCGTGGTGACAATATCGCCATCGTAGGCGCAAACCGGTGTCACGCCGTTTTCTCCTTCATCCAGATAGGGGTATCCAGATATGGCAAACGGCGTGCCAGTTTTAAATATTATTTATTTTCAATAGGTTGAGAGAGGAAGTTAACACTAGCGATGTAAAACCTGGCACTTCGCGCTATTGATCATTGGGGAACCTGGCAGAAAGGTGAAAAAAGCCGGACGGGCGTCCGGCTTAGGCAGGGGATTAGACTTCCGTCAGTGTGGTTTCAAGCGGCAGACGTGATTTCGGCAGCCCGGCGTTGAAATCCTCGACGCTATGATGGCCGACCGGCACCACGACCAGACTGGTATAGCCTTTTTCTTTCAGACCAAATTCAGCGTCGAGCACCTCGGCGTCGAAACCTTCAATGGGGACAGCGTCGAGACCCATCGCGGCAACGCCCAGCAGAAAGTTGCCGACGTTCAGATAAACCTGTTTCGCCATCCACTGGTGGTCATCTTTCAGCGAGACGCGGTGCATATCGGCGAAAAAGCGGCGACCTTTATCATTTGCCGCTTTAGCTTCCGGCGTAGCGAAACGGCCATCGGCTTCTTCCTGATCGACGACGCGCTCAAGCCATGCGTCATCCATCGCGGTTTTCGCGCAGAAGACCACCACATGGGAGGCGTCTAACATTTTACGTTCGTTAAACACATAATTGGCGGCGGCGGATTTTGCTACGCGCGCTTTGCCCTCTTCTGTACTGGCGACAATAAAGTGCCACGGCTGGGAATTGGTGCTGGAGGGGCTGTACTGTAGTAGTGTTTTTATTTTATCCGCTTCTTCGGCGGTCAGTTTTTTGCTGGGATCGAACGCCTTAGTGGAGTAGCGCTGTAAGGCGACAGAAACGATATCCATAAATGCTCCTGGTTGGTTTAGTACCCTTTTGTATCAGCAGGGTACCGGGTTATCGGTAAAAAGATAAGGGAGGAAAATGCGGAAACGGTTATTGCATCAGCGCGGTCGCAGGCGCAGTTGCTCTCTTTTAGGCAGCCCGTCTACAACCAGATTCCATGAGTCATTTATCAAATCGTTGAGTAGCGAGACGGTGATATCCTCGCCCGCATAGACTGAAATCCAGTGTTTCTTATTCATGTGATAGCCAGGCGCAATGCTGGGGTAAATTTGTTGATTTACCAGGGATTTTTGGGGATCCGACTTCAGGTTCACCACTGGGCGACAGTGATGTTCAGTGAACAGCATGAATATTTTGCCGCCGACTTTAAACACATCGTACTGTGGGCCGAAAGGCCAGCAGTGTTCGGTAAAAGGCAGTTCCAGCGCAAAGCGTTTTGCACAGGCGTGCAGTGTTTGACCGTCCATTATTGCTCCTCGCGAGTCAGCGCGCGCCACATGGCTTCGAATCCCAGCGCAATATATTCGCCAGCGCGAGCGGGATCGCGCGCGGCGAAATCCATTGTTGTTTCAGCCAGCGCCAGAAAAAGGCCGTCGCCGAAGGCGCGGTACTCATCCGACATAAACACCATCAAAACGGAACGATGACATAAATCGCGCAATTCGGGGAACATATCGTCGGCCCGTTGTTCCGTCTCTTTGGTGAGCTTTTCGCTGACGGCCAGTTGACGGATCGCCCGATGGCGCGCGGGATGGTTCAGACCCCAACTGATGTAACTGTTCCAGATAAAACGAGTCATCATTTTGGCATCGGTAATGGATCGATCCAGCTCCATTATCATTGACTGGCAGAGATCCTGCTTTAAATGCAAATACAACGTGTTAATCAGCTCATCTTTGGTCGCGAAATAGCGAAACAATGTTCCTTCTGCAACACCTGCGTTACGCGCAATCACCGCCGTTGAGGCGGCGATACCGGATTGCGCTATCGCCTGGGTTGCCGCTTCCAGTAATGCTTGTTTTTTGTCTTCACTCTTCGGACGAGCCACTACACGTTACCCTTATGTCTGTAAAAACATGATTGAATCATGCCCGTTGTCGCGTCGCAACGGTGAATGTCAACCTTTGAAAAGTACCTTGACGGCGTATCTTTGCTTTCTATAATGAGTGCTTACTCACTCATAATCAAGGGCTGCCGCATGAAGTGGTAGAAAAGCATATTGCAGGCCATGCGATAAGACGTCTCACAATTTGTGTGGTTATTACTATGCTTATTGCTGTTGCCGTAAATGTGCGGTGCGGGAGCCGCCGACGAGTTTGATAGAGGGGAGAGCACGATGACCATTTCCGCTCAGGTTATCGACACGATTGTCGAGTGGATTGATGATAATTTGAATCAGCCGTTACGTATTGATGATATTGCCCGTCATGCGGGATATTCCAAGTGGCACCTGCAGCGCCTTTTTATGCAGTACAAAGGGGAGAGTCTGGGGCGCTACGTGCGTGAACGGAAGCTAAAACTGGCGGCGCGCGACCTGCGCGACACCGACCAGAAGGTGTATGATATTTGTCTCAAGTATGGTTTTGATTCGCAGCAAACCTTTACGCGCATTTTTACCCGCACGTTCAACCTGCCGCCAGGCGCTTATCGTAAAGAAAAGCATGGCCGTACGCATTGAAATGTTTAATCGGCCAGCGAAAACCAGCGCCGCCAGATAAAGCGAATAACATAATATTCCAGCGCGCCGAGCAACAGAAACCATAAACAAAACAACAAAGTATAAAGCTGGTTGAGATCCATAAGATGAAAGATCCCGACCAGTTTTTGCGCCAGCGCAAGGCCGAGCGAAGGGGCGGGCAGCAGCAGGCTGGAGAGCAACGCCATCAGCAAAATACCGGCAGCGGTCATCAATGATTCAAGCGGGTGTTTCATGGCTTTGTTAAACGTAAGTTAAAACGCCATTGTCCGGGATATCGCCTGGTAAGGCAAATATGCTGTCTATTGTCCCGCCCAGATTTCACAATGTTTTTGTACCAGGCCTATCAGCGATCCGCCGTCGGCAATAAACTCCCGCATATATTGCGCTTCGTTACCGCCTTTTTTCACCTGCAGACGTAGCGCGTCAATGGCGCTGTCTGCGCCCAGCTTGCGCGCAGAGGGGGTAACGTTGTCCAGCAGACGCAGCGTATCATCTGCCAGGCGACGGCGGTCGCCGGTATAGACATCGGTTAGCACGCCCTCCAGACCATAGCGGCAAGCCTGAAAACGGTTGAATTTATATAACAGATAGTCTTGTTCCTGCGGTTTAAAGGGACGCTCGGTCAGCAGCCAGTGCGCGGTCGCCTGAATCAACCCTGCCATATTGATGGCATGATCAAGGGTGAGCGGCGTATCCATCACCCGAACTTCTACCGTGCCAAAGGCCGGGCTGGGGCGGATATCCCAGTGCAAATCTTTGATGCTGTCGATCATCGTGGTGTAAGACAGACGGCGAAATAGTCCGGCAAACTCTTGCCAGTTACTGACCCACGGCATGGGACCGTTATCGGGAAAAGCGGAAAAAATATTCAGGCGCGCGCAGGCAAAACGGGTGTCAGATCCTTGCATATAGGGAGACGCGGCGGAGAGCGCAATAAAGTGTGGCACAAAATGCGACAGCCCGTGTAAAAGATAAATCGCATCGTCGCCGTTCGCGCAGCCGACGTGGACATGCTGGCCGAAAACCGTCGCCTGTTGAATTAAGTAGCCGAAATTTTCCAGCGTGCGTTGATAGCGCTCATTATCACAGACCTCCTGACGCTGCCATTTTTGAAAAGGGTGCGTACCGCCGCCGCAAATGCCGAGATGGTGTTCCGACGCCGCCTGTAAAATAACGTGCTGCATGGCAGAAAGTTGGGCCGCCACCTGGTCAATATCGCGGCAGACGCCCGTGGCCATCTCCAGCATACTTTCGGTGATATCGTGCTTAATTTCTCCCGCAGTAAGTTGGGGCTTAACGGCGTCGATCAGTGTAGAAGAGTCCTGACTTAAATCGTAGCCAGGTGGATTGATCACCTGCATCTCCAGCTCAATACCAAGCGTATAAGGTTCAGAAACGTGAAAATCATTCAGCGCCATAGCGATCTCATTTATCGGGGTATTGCGCTAAGTATAGAAGCGGGAGCGCTCCTGTCGTGGGGAAAGCGCGTTATTGCAGAAACAAGAGTAATAACGCTATTGCCACGTTGAAACCATTCTGTACGGACGGTACGTTCAGCCATCGTGGCGGCAAAGGCTGGCAGCAGATGTAACGAGATGTGCGTGGCGGTAAGCGAGGTAACTTTTGCGCTATCGAATCCCGGGAGCGTGACGCGGTCTGAAAAGGCTTTATAAACGCTCTCCTTGGCGGAGAAAGCCAGCGTCAGGGCAAGCGGAAAAGGGAGCGAGCTCGCCTGGAGAATTTGGCGCTCATCGCTATCAATAATGGACGGCGCCAGCTCTGTCGCCGTGTGCTGACTCATGATTTTTTCTATATCAATGCCGATACGCTGTCGGGATATGACGGCCAGCGCCGTTGTCGCACAGTGGCTGATGCTGCCAAATAGGCCGTCCGGCCATAGCGGCTGTCGCTTGTCGCCCATACCGGGCACTGTCCTGACGCCCATCTCGCGTAGCGCATGAACGGCGGCGATGCGGCCTGCCAGATGTTCAGCTTTACGCTTGCGTCCGGCAGACCGGAGCCGATCGTGATGAGGTAGCCATAGCAGGTCGTGTTCGTGAAAGCTGCTCGCATCAAAGTCGACGATATGCAGCCTGTGTCCGGCAAAGGGAAGGGGAAAATGAGATGTCCGCATCGTTTTTTGCTAATTCCCTCCCCGAATGAGGGAGGGAAGGTTGCCATCAGAAATGGGTATTAATGCTCATATACCACGTACGTCCCGGTTCGTTATAGGTGTACGCGCCAGCGCCCGCCATATAAGCGCCAGTTTGAGTATCCCTGACGGTTTGCGCGTTACCTTCACGCCACAGACGTTTGTCAAAGAGGTTATCCACGCCACCGGTCAGGCTGACATTTTTGGTCACGTCCCAGGTCGCGCTCAGGCCAACAATACTGTATGGGCTGACCGCTTGCTTATCTGTTCCGGTAACGGGGTTACCCTGATAATCATATTTCTTCGGCTCTTGTTTGCCGTACCAGGTGAAGGTCGATTGCAGAGAAACGTCCTGACGTACCTGCCAGCTCAGGGTTGAGTTAAGCGTGTACTGTGGAATAATCGACAGGCGTTCGCCGGTCTCTTTGTTTTTGCTCTGCAGCATATACGTAACGTTATTCGTCCAGTTGACGGTGTCGCTAACCGGTACGTTTAACGTGCCTTCCAGACCTTCAACGACCGCTTTCGGCACGTTCTCCCACTGATAGACATCCGTTTTGCCGTTGTTGATACGCTGCAACGGCACCGTACCCGCTTCGATCTTATTGCGGTAATCATTGCGGAACCAGGTGACGCCGGCCAGCCAGCCATCGCGTTTAAACTCCAGACCGATCTCTTTATTGATACTGGTTTCGGCTTTCAGATCATCGTTACCCATCATATAGCAGCCGATGCCGGTACCCGCGCCAGTCGCGTAGCAACCCTGACCTTTGCTATACAAAATATAGTTTGGGTTAGTCTGGTACAGACTCGGGGATTTATAAGCGCGGGCGATCCCCATTTTCAGGGTAAAGTCATCCCCCAGACCTTGTGACAGGTTCAGCGACGGGCTCCAGTTATCCCCCACAATACTGTGATGATCGAAACGTAGCCCCGGCGTCAGCATGGTGCTGTCGGTCAGTTCCATGTTGTTTTCAGCAAACAGAGAGAAAATTTCCGCTTTTGAATAGGGGCTACGATTGGTACTGCTGTAACCCGGGATATTTCCCCCCATAAAGGTTTGCGAGTTGGAGAGCTCGTCTTTCATACGCTGTTGGGCCCATTCGGTACCCAGCGTCAGGTTTTGATTGACCAGCAGATCGAAAGGAAGGCTCACTTCGCTGTGTAGGGTGACGTCATTCAAATCGGCATCGGCATATTTTTGCGATGCTTTGGGATCGAAAATTCCTTCGGTGCCGCCTGCCAGGCCTTCCGGCATCCGGGAGTTACGGGTATGTTCGTATTGCACCCAGTTACTGGTGGTTACGCCATTATCCCAGCCGCCGTTCCAGGTCAGAGAGTAGTTCTGCCGATAGAGGCGGTTCGTCTCTTTTCCGTAATTATCTTTCACCAGCTGGTTCGTATTGGTGTTCTGAGTATCGCCGGCATAGAGGTTGCCCTGGCGACTGTAACCGGCCTCCAGTTCCAGAGACTGAAGCGGAGCAAAATCCCAACGAACCACGCCGTTGATATCTTTGTTAATGACCCCCTCGCGTCCTGCCGGTAGCGTGTCGGCGTAACTCCCGGTACGTTCAGACTGATGCCCCTGGTTAATATTACGCGCATCAGCCTGCGTTTTGTCGAGGTTGCCATACAGACGGAAGCTGAAATCCCCGCCCAGCGGGCCGTTCAGGCTAAAGTTAGTGCGTTTGGTCGCGCCTTCGTCTTTATGTTCCGGCGCGTTGAAATAGGTATTCCAGGAGCCGTGCCACTCGCTACCGCCTTTTTTGGTAATGATATTGACCACGCCACCCGCCGCGCCGTTACCGTAACGTGCGGCGGCAGGACCACGCAGCACTTCAATGCGTTCGATCATCTCCGGCGGCACCCACGCGGTATCGCCGCGGGTATCGCGTTCGCCGCGCCAGCCCAGGCGCACCGAGTTACGGCTGGTGACGGGTTTACCGTCTATCAGGATGAGGGTGTTTTCCGGCCCCATGCCGCGAATATCGATTTGGCGGTTATTCCCGCGCTGACCGCTGGTGGAGTTGCCGGTCAGGTTCACGCCCGGCATGGTGCGGATGATTTCTGACACGTCGCGCGCGGGCGGATTTTTGCGGATCTCATCGGCGGTGATGGTGGATACGCCTGGCGCCTGTAGGTTTTGCTGGGCAGCGGTCACCACGATGGTGTCTTCATTGGTGAGCGCAGCGCTATCGGTTTTGTCTTCCGCCATCACGGGCAGAGCGGCCCCGTAAATCCCTAAATTGACCAGTAAGGTCAGGGAATGAATCTTCTTGTTCATTGTATATCCTGCTTTTCTTTAGCCACATAAGCCAAAGCGCCCGTCAAAGGCATTGGCCGGGTGATGAAATTGTGTTCGCGCGTCCCATAGCGCGACAATACGCTATTGCAAATGCAAATAGTTATCAATAATATTATCAATATATTTCACCTTTTATATACAAAATTCATAATAAACACAGGGTTATAATGAAAGAGGCGCTGGCAACGGGAAGTGAGGCCTGGTGGAGGACGAAAACCGGGCCGGAATGGATACGGGAAAAAGACGGAAATTATCGGGTCACTTTTTGGTGGCGCGACCCGCAGGGAAACGAAACACACTCCCCGATACGGCGTGTCTGGGTCTACATCACTGGCGTAACCGATCATCATCAAAACGCGCAGCCTCAGACGATGGAGCGTATTGCCGGAACGGATGTCTGGCGCTGGAGCACGGCGCTTAGCGCTAACTGGCGCGGCAGCTACTGTTTTATTCCTACCGAACGCGATGACGTTTTTGCCGCTTTTGCGCCGGGCGAAACGCCCGATCGGAACGCACTACGTGAAGGCTGGCGACAGCTATTACCGCAGGCGATTGCCGACCCGCTTAATTCGCAAAGCTGGCGGGGAGGACGTGGTCATGCGGTTTCAGCGCTGGAAATGCCGGATGCGCCCCTTCAGCCGGGATGGGATCGTCCTGAAACGCCGTACTCGCCGCCTTTGATGATGCAGTGGCATAGCGAACGTCTGGGTAACTCCCGCCGCGTATGGATATTGACGACCGGAGACGAGGCGCCGGAGGAAAGACCGTTGGCTATTCTGCTGGACGGTCAATTCTGGGCGGAAAATATGCCCGTCTGGCCCGCGCTTGCCTCGCTGACTCATCAACGCCTGCTTCCCGGTGCCGTCTATCTGCTGATTGACGCGATTGATACTCAACACCGCAGCCAGGAGTTGCCCTGTAATGCCGACTTCTGGCTGGCGGTGCAGCAGGAACTGTTGCCGCAAGTCAGAGCCGTGACGCCTTTTAGCGATGATGCCGGGCGAACGGTGGTCGCCGGACAGAGTTTTGGCGGCCTGTCGGCGCTGTATGCCGGCCTGAACTGGCCGACGCGTTTTGGCTGTGTACTAAGCCAGTCAGGATCGTTCTGGTGGCCCCATCGCATCACCCCGCCGGAGGGGGAAGTCATTACCCGGCTGAAAACCGGCGCATTATGCGCGCGCGGACTGCGTATCGTACTGGAAGCCGGCGTGCGTGAGCCGATCGTGTTTCAGGCGAATCAGGCGCTTTATGCCCAACTGAATACTTCGCAGCAGTCCATTTTCTGGCGTCAGGTTGACGGCGGACACGATGCGCTTTGCTGGCGCGGCGGGCTAACGCAAGGGCTGATGCTGCTTTGGCAGCCGCTTATCGACACGCTTTAACCGGGCACATGTCCATGACAGGAGTTGAGTATGGAATTCAGTAATCCCTTCGATAATCCGCAGGGACAGTTTTACATCCTGCAAAATGCGCAGCGTCAATTCAGCCTTTGGCCAGCGGCGTGCGCGCTTCCCGCAGGCTGGGACGTGGTATGCGAACCGCAATCGCAGGACGCGTGCCAGCAGTGGCTTAATACGCGCTGGACAACACTGAATCCGGCGCATTATGCCGATAAGCAGGAGGCGAAATGACGCAGCGTTTACCGTTAGTCGCCGCTCAGCCGGGGATCTGGATGGCGGAAAAACTCTCTGATTTACCCTCCGCCTGGAGCGTGGCGCACTACGTGGAACTGAACGGCGAGCTGGATGCCCCCTTGCTGGCAAAAGCGGTAGCGGTAGGGATGCAACAGGCGGATACGCTACGGATGCGTTTTACCGAAGAGAACGGCGAGGTCTGGCAATGGATAGATCCTGAGCACACCTTCGGCGAGCCCCCGATTGCCGATTTACGCGACCAGCCCGATCCGCATCACGCGGCGCTGGCGTTAATGCAGGCGGATTTACGGCAAAACCTGCGCGCAGATAGCGGTAAGCCGCTGGCGTTTCACCAGTTAATCCGCATTGATGATACCCGCTGGTATTGGTATCAGCGCTATCACCATTTGCTGGTGGATGGCTTTAGTTTCCCGGCGATAACCCGCCAGATTGCGGCGATTTATCGCGCCTGGCAGAGCGACGCCCCTACGCCGGAGTCGCCTTTTACCCCCTTTGCGGATGTGGTCGAGGAATATCAGCGCTATCACCAGAGCGAGGCCTGGCAGCGTGACGGCGCCTTCTGGGCGCAGCAGCGCCGCGAGCTGCCGCCGCCGGCGTCAATTTCTGCCGCGCCGTTGCCGGGGCGGTCGGCGAGCGCGGATGTTCTGCGTATGAAATTGAGCGCGCCGGCGGGGGCGTTTCGCCAACTGGCGGCGCACATGCCTGAGATACCGCGAGCGGATCTTGCCCTGGCGCTGGTGACGTTGTGGCTGGGACGATTATGCGGGCGAATGGATTATGCCGCCGGATTTATCTTTATGCGGCGGATGGGCTCAGCGGCGTTAACGGCGACCGGGCCTGTCCTTAACGTGTTGCCGCTGGCGGTTAACCTTTATGCGACGGAAGATCTGCCAACGCTGGCGAAGCGTCTTGCGGCGCAGTTAAAGAAGATGCGCCGCCACCAGCGTTACGACGCCGAACAGATTGTACGCGATAGCGGGCGAGCCGCAGGGGAGACGCCGCTATTTGGCCCGGTGCTTAACATAAAAATGTTTGATTATTATCTGGATCTTCCTGGCATACAGGCGCAAACCCATACCCTGGCGACGGGGCCGGTTAACGATCTTGAACTGGCGCTTTTTCCGGATGAAAACGGCGGTCTGGATATTGAATTGCTGGCGAATGCACAGCGTTACGATGACGCCACGCTCTCCCGCCATGCCTTACGATTGATGGCGCTTATCACGCAGTTTGCGGATAACCCGGCGCTGCGCTGCGGCGATGCGCAAATGCTGCTGGCGGAAGAACAAACGCAATTAGCACACCTTAATAATACGGCGGTAACGATTCCCGCCGCCACGCTTAGCGATTTGGTGGCGCAGCAGGCGCAAAAAACGCCAGAGGCTTCCGCGTTGGCAGATGCGCATTATCACTTTACCTACCGTGAAATGCGCGAACAGGTTGTGGCGCTGGCATACGCGCTGCGGGAACTCGGCGTTCAGCCTGGCGATAGCGTGGCGGTGGCGTTGCCACGGTCGGTTTTTCTGACCTTAGCGCTGCATGGCATTGTCGAGGCGGGCGCCGCCTGGCTGCCGCTGGATACCGGTTATCCTGACGATCGGCTGCGAATGATGCTGGAAGATGCGCAGCCGAAACTGTTAATTACGACTCAGGCGCAGCTGGCGCGCTTTCACGATATTCCGGGGATGGAATATTTGTGTTATAGCCAACCGCTACCGGTCAGTGACGCCACTCCGCTGGGGCTGTCGTTACCGCATCATACCGCTTACATCATTTTCACCTCTGGCTCGACGGGCAGGCCGAAAGGGGTGATGGTGGGACAAACGGCGATAGTCAACCGGCTGCTGTGGATGCAGGATCACTATCCGTTGACGGCGGATGATGTAGTAGCGCAAAAAACGCCGTGCAGTTTTGACGTCTCAGTATGGGAGTTTTTCTGGCCGTTTATCGCCGGGGCGAAACTGGTGATGGCTGAACCGGAAGCGCACCGCGACCCGCTCGCGATGCAACGGTTCTTTGCGCAATACGGCGTCACGACCACTCATTTTGTGCCGTCGATGCTGGCGGCCTTTATTGCCTCGCTCACGCCAGCGTCGGCTGGGAAAAGCTGCGCTTCCTTAAAGCGCGTTTTCTGTAGCGGCGAGGCCCTGCCGACGGCGCTGTGCCGCGAATGGGAGACGTTAACCAACGCGCCGCTACACAATCTGTACGGGCCAACGGAGGCCGCGGTGGATGTGAGCTGGTATCCGGCCTGTGGCGATGAGCTGGCGGCTGTTGACGGCAACAGTATCCCGATTGGTTATCCCGTCTGGAATACCGGTTTACGTATTCTCGATGCGCATATGCAGCCGGTGCCGCCGGGCGTGGCTGGCGATCTCTATCTTACCGGTATCCAACTGGCGCAGGGCTATCTGGGGCGTCCGGATCTTACCGCCAGCCGTTTTATCGCCGATCCTTTTGCGCCAGGCGAACGGATGTACCGTACCGGAGATGTGGCGCGCTGGCTGGATTCCGGCGCGGTGGAGTACCTGGGGCGCAGCGACGATCAGCTCAAAATTCGGGGGCAACGTATTGAACTGGGCGAGATTGACCGCGTCATGCAAACGCTGCCGGATGTTGAACAGGCGGTAGCACATGCCTGCGTCTTTAATCAGGCGGCGGCGACGGGCGGGGATGCCCGGCAACTGGTCGGCTATCTGGTGTCGCACTCCGGTTTGCCGCTGGATTTACCGGCGCTGCAGGAAAAATTACGCCAAAAACTTCCCGCGCATATGGTGCCAGTTGTGCTGTTGCAACTTGCCAGCTTGCCGCTTAGCGCTAATGGCAAGCTGGATCGTAAAGCCCTGCCGCTGCCGGACCTGACGCCGCGCGTGAAAGGGCGTGCGCCGCAGTCCGCAACGGAGATTGCTGTCGCCGCGGCGTTTTCCCGCCTGCTGGGCTGTGAGATTAACGACGTTGAAAGTGATTTCTTTGCGCTGGGCGGACACTCGCTGCTGGCGATGAAACTGGCCGCGCAGCTAAGTCAGACGTTTAACCGCCAGGTGACGCCGGGGCAGGTGATGGTGGCGTCTGACGTGGCGCAGTTAAGTAAGCTGCTCGATACTGACGATGACGAACGCTCGCGCAATCTGGGGTTCGGGCCGCTGTTGCCGCTGCGTGAAAGCGATGGTCCAACGTTATTTTGTTTCCATCCGGCGTCGGGGTTCGCCTGGCAATTTAGCGTATTATCACGCTATCTCAGCCCGTCGTGGTCGATTATGGGGATTCAGTCGCCGCGCCCCGCTGGCCCTATGCAAACCGCAACCACCCTTGATGAGGTATGTGAACATCATCTGGCGACATTGCTCGCCCGGCAGCCGCATGGCCCTTATTATTTATTAGGCTATTCGCTGGGCGGGACGCTGGCGCAAGGGATCGCCGCCCGATTGCGCGCGCGCGGCGAAACGGTGGCGTTTTTGGGGTTACTGGACACCTGGCCGCCGGAAACGCAAAACTGGCGGGAAAAAGAGGCGAATGGCCTCAATCCGGACGTATTGGCGGAAATTGAACGTGAACGCGCTGCGTTTGTCGCCGCGCAGCAGGGAAATGCCTCCGAAGCCTTATTTACCGCCATTGAAGGCAATTATGCGGATGCCGTCCGTTTGCTGACGACGGCGCATAGCGCACCGTTTGATGGACATGCTACGCTCTTTGTGGCGGATAAAACGGTGCCGGAAGGCGTATCGCCTGAACAGAGCTGGTCGCCGTGGATAGCGTCTTTGGCTATTTATCGCCAGCCGTGCGCGCATGTAGATATAATTTCTCCCTCCGCTTTTGAAACTATCGGGCCCATCATCAGCGAACTTATTAATAAATAACGGGCGTTGTTTCTGCCTTTAACAAATTAAATCCTGAAACCCATAATAATTACTAATTATTATGGGTTTTTTATTGCAACTATTAATTCTTTTAACATAAGTGATACATGCTACAGGCAAGTTTAATTCCGAATATTTAGCTTTTCGGGCACTGGCGCGTAAAGATTGTTTCGGATAATTCTGACTTGCTGTTAGAATCTCTGACAGGAATGTGTTCTTTCATTGGATAAAGTTTTCAGGTCATACGGCATGCCATCTCTTAATGTAAAACAAGAAAAAAATCAGTCATTTGCAGGTTACTCACTGCCGCCCGCCAACAGTCATGAAATCGATTTGTTTAGCCTTATAGAGGTGTTATGGCAGGCGAAACGTCGTATTCTTGCTACCGTTTTCGCCTTTGCGTGCGTGGGGTTGCTTCTGTCCTTTCTGCTGCCGCAAAAATGGACCAGCCAGGCGATTGTCACACCGGCGGAGTCGGTACAGTGGCAGGGGCTGGAGAGAACGTTGACCGCGCTGCGCGTGTTGGATATGGAGGTAAGCGTTGATCGGGCCAGCGTATTTAATCTGTTTATTAAAAAGTTTAGCTCGCCCTCGCTGCTGGAAGAATATCTTCGTTCTTCTCCGTATGTCATGGATCAATTAAAAGGCGCGCAAATAGACGAGCAGGATCTTCACCGGGCGATTGTCCTGCTGAGCGAAAAAATGAAAGCGGTGGACAGCAATGCCGGCAAGAAAAATGAAACGTCGTTATTCACGTCGTGGACATTGAGTTTTACCGCGCCGACGCGGGAAGAAGCGCAAAAAGTGTTGGCTGGCTATATTCAGTACATCTCCGATATCGTCGTGAAAGAGACGCTGGAAAATATTCGTAACCAGCTGGAAATCAAAACCCGCTATGAGCAGGAAAAGCTGGCGATGGATCGGGTGCGTCTCAAAAATCAGCTTGATGCCAATATTCAACGTCTCCATTATTCGCTGGAAATCGCCAACGCCGCCGGTATTAAGAGACCGGTTTACAGCAATGGTCAGGCGGTAAAAGATGATCCGGATTTTTCTATTTCTCTCGGCGCGGATGGTATTTCCCGCAAACTGGAAATTGAAAAAGGGGTAACGGACGTGGCCGAGATCGACGGTGATTTGCGTAACCGTCAATACCATGTTGAACAACTGGCGGCAATGAATGTGAGTGACGTGAAGTTTACCCCGTTTAAATATCAACTGTCGCCGTCTCTGCCAGTGAAAAAAGATGGCCCGGGTAAAGCCATCATTATTATCCTGGCGGCGTTGATTGGCGGTATGATGGCCTGCGGCGGCGTATTACTGCGTCACGCGATGGTCTCGCGTAAAATGGAAAACGCGTTGGCGATAGATGAACGGTTAGTCTGATTTACCCGAAAAGCCGGATAGCGATTATCCGGCTTTGTCATCTGTGTGAACGACTATCGCCGTCCCAGCGGTACCACCAGCGGCGTACCGGCAACCGGATCGTCGATAATCATACAGCGCAGCCCATAGATTTTTTCGATAAGCTCAGCGGTAACAATCTCTTTCGGCGCGCCCTGTGCGACAATGTTACCTTCGCGTAATGCAATCAAATGCGTGGCGTATCGGCAGGCCTGATTCAGGTCATGCAGGACGGCGGCGAGCGTATAGCCTTTTTCGCGGTTGAGATCGCTTAACAACTCCAGCAAATCAATTTGATGGCTAATATCCAGCCACGTTGTCGGCTCATCCAGCAGCATGATGGACGTTTCCTGCGCCAGCACCATGGCTATCCACGCCCGCTGACGTTGGCCGCCGGACAGAGTATCTACGCTTTGCGTCGCCAGTGAGGTGATACCTGTTGCACGCATGGCACTGGCGACGGCGTCGGCATCTTCCTTGCGCCAGCGGGTAAATAACGGCTGATGCGGATAACGCCCTCTGGCGACCAGTTCTTGTACGGTGATATCGCCCGGCGTAGTGGCGTTTTGCGCCAGCAATCCGATGCGCCGCGCCACCTCTTTACTGGCGTAACGCTGTATTTGTTCGCCATCCAGCCAGACATGGCCGTCAACAGGCGTCATCAGACGGCTTAGCGTGCGTAGCAACGTTGACTTGCCGCAGCCGTTAGGGCCGATGATGGCGGTAAAATGGCCGTCCGGAATCGAAACATTAAGGTTTTTTGCGACGGTATAGCTGCCATAACCCAGCGTTAACTGGTCGCCGCGCAAACGGGCTACGGATTCGGTCATTTTTTGCGGGACTCCTGAATTAACAAGACGATAAGGTAAATACCGCCGAGGCTGACGGTGACCACGCCCACTGGAAGCTGATAAGGCATAAACAGTTGCTGCGCGCACGCATCGGCGGCCAGTAGTAACAACGCGCCGCACAGCGCCGACTGGGTTAATCCCCAGCGCGCTGTGCCGCTAAGACGGCGGGCGATGTGCGGCGCGACAAGGGCAATAAACGAGATGGGGCCAGCCAGTGCCGTTGCCGCAGCGGTGAGCGACACCGCCACCAGCATCAGCATCAGGCGTGACCGCTCCACGCTAACACCCAGCGCGCAGGCGCTGTCATCGCCCATCTCCAGCAGCCGCATACGACGCACCAGTAGCGCGGCGCCTGTCAGCATCACAATAATCAGCGGCGCCGAAGGCCAGGTTTTTGCCCATGTCAGACCGTTGAGCGACCCGGCGTTCCATAAGCCGGCGGTGAGCGCCGTTTCCAGCGACGCCTGCAACAGAAGCCAGGTATTAAAGGCGACTAACATCGCGCGGATGCCGATACCGATGATAATCAGCCGGAAAGTTTCAATCCCGTTACGCCAGGCGAGCAGCCAGACAATCAATGACGTGACGATACCGCCCGCCATTGCCGCCAGCGCGATCGCGGTAAGATGCTGGCCAAACAGGATCATTGCGACCAGTACGCCGCTCCAGGCGCCGGTATTAAAGCCCATCACATCAGGGCTGCCTAGCGGGTTACGCATCAACGACTGAAAAATCGCGCCACTGACGCCAAGCGCAGCGCCAATCAGCAGCGCCATTAATACGCGCGGTAGTCGCCATTCGGTTACGACAAGGGTGATGTTACGCGGCGCGTCGCCCAGCAGCGCGGCAATAATCTGCCCGGTCTCAAGAGGCACGACGCCGCTTTGCAGACTCCATAAGCCAATGGCGAAGCAGCCAGCCGCCAGAAGCAGGCAACTTACGATAAGCCGACGAGAAAGAAACATCACAGGCCGCCTCCGTTCGATTTACGGCGTACCAGAAAGATAAGTACCGGCGCGCCGATAAACGCACTGACAACCGATACGCGGAGTTCGCCCGGCACCAACAGACGACCAATAATATCGGCAAAAAGCAGCAGAGCAGGGGTTGCCAGTAGCGTCACTGGCAGCGACCAGCGGTGGTCTGCGCCCACCAGCCAACGCGCCATATGCGGCATCATCAGACCAATAAAGGCGATAGGGCCGACCAGCGCCGTTGCGCTGCCGCACAAGACGGTAATCGCCAGTAAACCGATAAGTTGGGTGCGCGCCACTTTACTCCCCAGCGCCGTCGCGGTATCGCTGCCGAGGCTCAGGCTGTTCAGCGCACGGCTCAGAAATAGCGCCACGATCCCAGCGATAACCACGGGCGCGAGCGCGACTTTCAACGTTTGCAGGCTGCGAATGTCCAGCGATCCTGCCTGCCAGAAGCGAAGCTGGTCATAGACCTCTGGATTTAACAGCGCGATGCCGCTGGTCAATCCTTCCAGTACCGCGCCAAGCGCCACGCCCGCCAGTGTCAGGCGGACCGGGCTTAACTGGCCGCCGCCCTGACTACCGGTGAAGGCGACAATCAGCGATGCGATAAGCGCGCCGCTAAATGCCATGAAAAGCTGTTCCAGCGGCGTGGAGAAACCAAACAGCGCCGCGCCCAGTACAATGGCGAAGCTGGCGCCGTTGTTAACGCCCAGAATCCCCGGGTCGGCGAGCGGGTTACGAGTGAGTGTTTGCATGAGCGCCCCGGCGAGGCCCAACGCGCCGCCTGCCAGTAATCCGGCCAGCGTACGCGGCAAACGCGCATCCAGGACGATGGTGCAATCGGCGCTTTGGCACACGCCGGTGAACGCCTCCAGCACGACGGCGGCGGGCAGCGGTTTCGCGCCAATGACCAGGCTTAAAACCGCGGCGAGACTCAGTAATAACAACAATCCGGGCACGGCAAACGCGCGCGTCACGGAAAACGAGCATGACATAGTAACTTCCCTGATAATGATAGTAATTATCGTTATCTATCTTATTTGGTTATGTTAGCATGTGCAGCCATTGAATGGATATTTAAAAAAACTCGCATTAAGGCGTTGTAATGAATCGACAATCCTGGCTGCTCAATCTCAGCCTGTTGAAGACGCACCCTGCATTTCGCGCAGTATTTCTGGCCCGTTTTATCTCTATTGTCTCGCTGGGGCTGCTTGGCGTGGCGGTTCCGGTACAGATCCAAATGATGACGCACTCCACCTGGCAGGTAGGGCTGTCGGTAACGTTAACCGGCGGCGCCATGTTTATTGGCTTAATGGTGGGCGGTGTGCTGGCCGATCGCTACGAACGTAAAAAGGTGATTCTGCTGGCGCGCGGTACTTGCGCTATTGGCTTTATTGGCCTGTGCGTGAACGCGCTGTTGCCGGAACCATCATTGCTGGCGATATATCTCCTTGGCCTGTGGGACGGCTTTTTCGCGTCTCTGGGCGTGACCGCGTTACTGGCGGCGACGCCAGCGCTGGTCGGAAGAGAAAATCTGATGCAGGCTGGCGCGATTACCATGCTGACGGTACGTCTGGGATCGGTTATTTCCCCGATGTTGGGGGGCATATTGCTTGCCAGCGGCGGTGTAGCCTGGAACTATGGGCTGGCGGCCGCCGGGACGTTTATTACGCTATTGCCGCTACTGACGCTGCCGCGACTGCCTGTTCCTCCGCAGCCGCGGGAAAATCCTTTTATCGCGTTACTGGCGGCATTTCGTTTTTTGCTCGCCAGTCCGCTTATCGGCGGTATTGCGCTGCTTGGCGGTCTGGTGACGATGGCAAGCGCGGTACGCGTCCTCTATCCGGCGCTGGCGATGAGCTGGCAGATGTCGGCGGCGCAAATCGGTTTACTGTATGCGGCAATTCCGCTGGGGGCGGCCATTGGCGCGCTGACCAGCGGACAACTGGCGCATAGCGTTCGTCCGGGGCTCATTATGCTGGTTTCGACAGTCGGTTCTTTTCTGGCGGTGGGGCTGTTCGCCATCATGCCGGTCTGGATCGCAGGTGTTATCTGTCTGGCGCTGTTTGGCTGGCTTAGCGCCATCAGTTCGTTATTACAATACACCCTGCTGCAAACCCAGACGCCGGAAAATATGCTGGGGCGAATGAACGGCCTGTGGACCGCGCAAAACGTCACGGGAGACGCTATCGGCGCGGCGCTGTTAGGCGGTCTTGGCGCAATGATGACGCCGGTCGCTTCCGCGAGCGTGAGTGGATTCGGGCTGGTGATTATTGGTTTGCTGCTGCTGTTAGTGCTGGGCGAGCTACGTCGTTTTCGCCAGACGCCGCCGGTTAGCGATGCTGGCTGATGAAGGGACGTTTATCCGACTGACAAAATCGGTCTGGTCAGTCGGATAAGACTCCGATAAGGCTAAAACAGGGCGGCCAGCCGGTTAAGCAACAATGTTGCGCTGTAATAATCCAGACGGAACGTCTCCGTGCCCAGGGCATAGACGCGCTTATTTTGCACCGCTGGCAGGTGCGCCAGCAGCGGATTGGCGTAAAGGGCCGCGACATCTTTGTTGTCGCCGGCAAACAGGAAAAGAGATTCGCCGTTTAACCCGGCGGCCAGATTTTCACCGCCAAGCTGAATGATATCGTGGCGCTTACCCTGGCTTTTGCTGGTTTGCAGCCCTCGGGGCAATGTCGCCAGCGTAAAGCCTAACTGCGTCAATAGCTTGCCTTGTGCTGATTCTGGCGTCCACAGATTGGCGCTATGCGCGGCAGGGGTATACACCAGCGCGCTAACCGGCTGCGGCGGCAGGGCGATTCGCTGTTTAACCGTCGTCAGTTGCGCCTCAAATTCCGCTATTCGCGCGGCGGCCTGTTTCTCCTGACCGGTGATCTCGCCAAGCTGCGTGAGCAAACTCTGCCAGCTTTTATCGTCATAATTGATGACGAGCGTCGGCGCGATAGCGGAGAGCTGATCGTAAAGCGCCAGCGCGGAGTCGCCGCCGGTGGCGCTAATCAAAATGAGATCCGGCATTTGCGCGGCGACCGTTTCGGCATTCGGTTCGCCGATGTACAGCCGGGCGACATGGCGAGCCTTTGCTACGTCGCTCCACTGGCGCATAAACCCTTGATCGTCGGCAAAGCGGTTATTCGGCGTAGTAGCTCCGCTGGCGACGACGGGGGCATCAATCGCCAGCAGCGAGCCTGTCAACGTCACGCTGGTAGAGACGATACGCGCGGGTTTGTGGTCCAGAGTATGAACGCCGCGGCTGTCCTGAATTTGCCGGGGCCAACCGGCGTCCTGGGCTAAGGATATTCCTGAAATTGATAAACCAACCACTAAAAGCAGCCAACGATAAAAGGCGGGGAGTCTCACAATAGCGTCCTGTTATTAATAAAGTTAATGCTTCTCATTTTCATATCAGCGGCAGCGAGATGCAAGCCTTAGTGCCATTTAACTCATGACCAGAGTTGACAGAGCGACGTTTTACTCTTAGGTTAGCGCACTAAAAATAGAAATAATAATCATTATTATACACAAAATCATTCAAGAGGCATCGCAACGGCAAGGGAAGAAATCCCCGCGAGCATAGATCACTGTGTGACCGGGGTTTCTGAGCGCAGCCAACAAAGAGGCAGCTTGAAAGATGAAGTGTATATAAGCCTTTATCATTGGAGGATGATATGGATATGTCACTGGCCGAGGACGCTCAGGAGACAATGGCAACGCTTGCTCCCGATCGCTTTTTCTTCATGTCGCCGTATCGCAGTTTTACCACTGCCGGGTGCTTCGCCCGTTATACCGAGCCTGCGGTTGCCGGCGATTCGCCGGATAGCCCTTTCCAGCAGAAATTGCGCCAGCAGTTTGCCGAGGCCAAATCGCAGGGCATCGCCAACCCTATCCTGGTGGGGGCGATCCCCTTTGATACCCGCCAGCCGTCGTCGCTATTTATCCCGATGGCGTGGCAGTCCTTTTCCCGCCAGCAAAAGCAGCGCACGGCGCGTTATTTTACTGACCATCAGCCGCTGACGGTGACGGCGCGAAAGGCGATTCCGGAGCAGGATGCTTTTGAAGCGATGGTCGCACGCGCGGCTATGCTGACCGCCACGCCAGACGTCGATAAAGTGGTGCTTTCCCGGCTAATAGATATCACCACTGATGTGGCGGTGGATAGCGGAGCATTGCTGGAGCGGCTGGTTGCGCAGAATCCAGTTAGTTACAACTTCCATGTGCCACTGGCTGATGGCGGCGTTCTGCTGGGCGCCAGCCCCGAATTGCTGCTACGCAAGGAGGGCGAGCGGTTTAGTTCGCTGCCGTTAGCAGGCTCGGCACGCCGACAGCCGGATGACGTTCTGGATCGCGAGGCGGGAAACCGACTGCTGGCTTCACAAAAAGATCGCCATGAACATGAGCTGGTGACGCAGGCGATGAAGCAGATCCTGCGCGATCGCAGCACGGAACTGCAATTACCTTCCTCTCCGCAGTTGATCACCACGCCGACGCTATGGCATCTCGGTACGCCGTTTGAGGGCAAGGCCAACGCCGGAGAAAACGCGCTGACGCTGGCCTGTCTGCTGCATCCGACCCCTGCGTTAAGCGGTTTCCCCCATCAGGTCGCGAAAAAGCTGATTGCTGAACTGGAACCGTTCGATCGTGAACTGTTTGGCGGCATTGTCGGCTGGTGCGACGCCGAAGGAAACGGCGAGTGGGTAGTAACGATTCGTTGCGCGAAATTGCACGGTAATCAGGTGCGCCTGTTCGCCGGCGCCGGGATTGTCCCTGCCTCTTCGCCAGTCGGCGAGTGGCGGGAAACCGGCGTCAAGCTCTCTACGATGTTGAACGTTTTTGGACTGCATTAAGGAACGATGATGCGTATACCTTTCACCCGTTGGCCGGATGAATTTGCCCGCCGTTATCGTGAAAAAGGCTACTGGCAAGACGTGCCGTTGACCGATATTCTGACCCGCCACGCTGACAGCGACAAGACGGCGGTCATTGAAGGCGAGCGCGCATTCAGCTATCGCCAGCTCAACCAGGCCGCAGATAATCTGGCCTGCTATTTACGCCGTCAGGGCATCAAACCTGGCGAAACCGCTCTGGTGCAACTGGGGAATGTACCGGAACTGTATATCACCTTTTTCGCCCTGTTGAAGCTTGGCGTAGCGCCCGTTCTGGCGCTGTTTAGCCATCAACGTACCGAACTTAACGCCTATGCGATGCAGATCGCGCCGACGCTGGTGATTGCCGATCGCCAACATATGCTGTTCGCCGGGGAGGACTTTCTCAACACGTTTGTGGCTGAACACCGCTCTGTGCGGGTGGTGTTATTGCGTAACGACGACGGCGATCACAGCCTGGACGCGGCGATGCGGCAGGCGGCGGAAGATTTCACCGCCACGCCATCACCTGCTGATGAAGTGGCCTACTTTCAGCTTTCCGGCGGTACTACCGGCACGCCAAAGCTTATTCCCCGTACCCATAACGACTATTACTACAGCGTGCGTCGCAGCAATGAGATTTGCGGTTTCAACGAGGAGACGCGTTTTCTGTGCGCGATTCCCGCCGCGCATAACTACGCCATGAGTTCGCCGGGCGCGCTGGGCGTTTTTCTCGCCAAAGGAACGGTAGTGCTGGCGACCGATCCCAGCGCCACGCTCTGTTTCCCGCTGATCGAAAAACACCAGATTAATGCCACGGCGCTGGTGCCGCCCGCGGTCAGTCTATGGCTACAGGCTATCCAGGAGTGGGGCGGCAATGCGCCGCTGGCGTCATTAAGGTTATTGCAGGTCGGCGGCGCGCGGCTTTCTGCGACGCTGGCCGCCCGTATTCCGGCTGAAATTGGTTGTCAGTTGCAGCAGGTCTTCGGCATGGCGGAAGGGTTAGTGAACTATACCCGGCTGGACGATAGTCCGGAACGGATTATCAATACCCAGGGAAGACCCATGTGTCCGGACGACGAAGTGTGGGTGGCGGATGCCGACGGGAATCCACTGCCGCCGGGCGAGATTGGTCGTCTGATGACGCGCGGCCCCTATACTTTTCGCGGCTATTTCAACAGTCCGCAACACAATGCCAGCGCCTTTGACGCCAACGGTTTTTACTGTTCCGGCGATCTGATCTCCATTGATCAAGACGGCTACATCACCGTTCACGGGCGTGAAAAAGATCAGATCAATCGGGGCGGCGAGAAGATAGCCGCCGAAGAGATAGAAAACCTGTTACTGCGCCACCCGGCGGTGATCCATGCGGCGCTGGTCAGCATGGAAGATGAACTGCTGGGGGAAAAAAGTTGCGCATATCTGGTGGTAAAAGAGCCGCTGCGAGCGGTACAGGTACGCCGTTTCCTGCGAGAGCAGGGCGTGGCGGAATTTAAATTACCGGATCGCGTGGAGTGCGTTGCGTCACTGCCACTGACGCCGGTTGGTAAAGTCGATAAAAAACAACTACGCCAGCGGTTGGCGTCACGTTCACCGCTCTGAAGGAGAAAGAGAGATGGCCATTCCGAAACTACAGTCTTACGCGCTGCCCACCGCACTGGATATCCCGACCAACAAAGTGAACTGGGCATTTGAGCCGGAGCGCGCTGCGCTGCTCATCCACGATATGCAGGATTACTTTGTCAGCTTTTGGGGCCGCAACTGCCCAATGATGGACCAGGTGATTGCCAATATCGCCGCTCTGCGCCAGTACTGTAAGGAACATCATATCCCGGTCTATTACACCGCTCAGCCGAAAGAGCAAAGCGATGAAGATCGCGCGTTACTCAATGATATGTGGGGGCCGGGACTGACGCGCTCTCCGGAACAGCAGAAGGTGGTAGAAGCCTTAACGCCGGATGAGGCGGATACGGTGCTGGTGAAGTGGCGCTATAGCGCGTTTCACCGCTCGCCGCTGGAACAGATGTTAAAAGATACCGGACGTAATCAGCTCATCATTACCGGCGTGTATGCGCATATTGGCTGTATGACCACCGCTACCGATGCGTTTATGCGCGACATTAAGCCGTTTATGGTGGCGGATGCGCTGGCGGATTTCAGCCGGGAAGAGCATCTGATGGCGCTGAACTATGTGGCGGGGCGTTCCGGTCGCGTCGTCATGACCGAGTCGCTGCTGCCGACGCCGGTTCCTGCCAGTAAAGCGGCGCTGCGGGCGTTGATTCTGCCGTTGCTGGATGAGACCGACGAGCCGCTGGATGATGAAAACCTGATTGATTATGGCCTGGATTCAGTACGCATGATGGGGCTGGCAGCGCGCTGGCGTAAAGTACACGGCGATATCGACTTCGTGATGCTGGCGAAAAACCCGACCATTGACGCCTGGTGGGCGCTGCTTTCTCGCGGGGTAGAGTAATGCCCTGTATTGATTTTTCAGACAAAACGGTATGGGTGACCGGGGCGGGGAAAGGGATCGGTTACGCGACGGCACTGGCGTTTGTTGACGCCGGGGCGCGGGTGATCGGCTTCGATCGCGAATTTACGCAAGAGAGTTATCCCTTTGCTACCGAAGTTATGGATGTGGCGGATGCCGGGCAGGTTGCGCAGGTGTGCCAGCGTGTGTTGCAAAAAACGCCGCGGCTGGATGTGCTGGTCAACGCCGCCGGTATTTTACGTATGGGAGCGACCGATGCGCTTAGCGTCGACGACTGGCAGCAGACGTTTGCGGTCAATGTGGGCGGGGCATTTAACCTGTTTTCGCAGACGATGGCGCAGTTTCGCCGTCAGCAGGGAGGGGCGATTGTCACCGTAGCCTCAGATGCGGCGCATACGCCGCGCATCGGTATGAGCGCCTACGGCGCCTCTAAAGCGGCGCTGAAAAGCCTGGCGCTAACCGTAGGGCTGGAGCTGGCGGGCTGCGGGGTGCGCTGTAATGTGGTGTCGCCTGGTTCGACTGACACCGATATGCAGCGCACGTTATGGGTGAGTGAAGATGCCGAACAGCAGCGTATTCGCGGTTTCGGCGAACAGTTTAAGCTCGGCATACCGCTCGGTAAAATCGCCCGTCCGCAGGAGATAGCCAATACCATTTTGTTTCTTGCCTCCGATCTGGCCAGCCACATTACCTTGCAGGATATCGTGGTGGACGGCGGTTCAACATTGGGAGCCTGACGATGATCTGGAAACGGCATTTAACGCTGGATGAATTGAACGCTACCAGTCAGAACACGCTGGTGGCGCATCTGGGTATTGTTTACACCCGTCTGGGCGATGACGTGCTGGAGGCGGAAATGCCCGTCGATGCCCGCACTCATCAACCGTTTGGTCTGCTACACGGCGGCGCATCGGCAGCGCTGGCGGAGACGTTAGGATCAATGGCGGGTTATCTGATGACCCGCGACGGGCAGTGCGTGGTCGGGACCGAGTTAAACGCCACCCACCACCGCGCCGTCTCGCAGGGGAAAGTACGCGGCGTTTGCCTGCCGCTGCATTTGGGGCGGCAGAATCAAAGCTGGGAAATTACGCTCTTTGACGAGCAGGGGAGGCGCTGCTGTACCTGTCGCCTGGGAACGGCGGTAATGGGATAGTTCTGGCAAAGTAAAATGCAATTGCAGCATTAACGAAGAAAGGAAGTGATCTGGTTAACACTGTAATGTAAAAAATGGGTAACGATACGGTTTTATCATGTTGTTGTGTTGTTAATTACGGTAAAGGTGTTATAGAAACAAAATGTAACATCTCTCTGGAACACCCAAACGGACAACAACTATGAATAAATCAGGGAAATACCTCGTCTGGACAGCGCTCTCAGTATTGGGTGCGTTTGCCCTGGGCTATATTGCGTTAAATCGTGGGGAACAGATCAACGCGCTATGGATCGTGGTGGCGTCGGTCTGTGTCTATCTTATTGCGTATCGTTTTTATGGGCTCTATATCGCCAAAAAAGTGCTGGCGGTTGACCCAACGCGTATGACGCCCGCGGTACGTCATAATGATGGTCTGGATTATGTCCCGACCGATAAGAAAGTGCTTTTTGGTCACCATTTTGCGGCCATTGCTGGCGCAGGTCCGCTGGTCGGGCCGGTACTGGCGGCGCAGATGGGCTATCTGCCGGGGATGATCTGGCTGCTGGCGGGCGTCGTGCTGGCGGGAGCGGTGCAGGACTTTATGGTGCTGTTCGTCTCGACCCGGCGCGATGGGCGTTCGCTTGGCGAGCTGGTTAAAGAGGAGATGGGCGCGACGGCAGGGGTGATCGCGCTGGTGGCCTGCTTTATGATCATGGTGATCATTCTGGCCGTCCTGGCGATGATCGTGGTGAAAGCGCTGACCCATAGCCCGTGGGGAACGTACACTGTCGCGTTCACCATTCCACTGGCGATTTTTATGGGCATCTACCTGCGTTATCTGCGTCCGGGGCGCATCGGCGAGGTGTCGGTCATTGGGCTGGTATTTCTTATTTTCGCTATTATTTCCGGCGGATGGGTGGCGGCAAGCCCAACCTGGGCGCCGTACTTTGATTTTACTGGCGTGCAGCTTACCTGGATGCTGGTGGGTTATGGTTTTGTCGCGGCGGTACTGCCGGTCTGGCTGCTGCTCGCGCCGCGTGATTACCTCTCTACCTTCCTGAAAATTGGTACGATTGTCGGTCTGGCGGTCGGGATTCTGATCATGCGTCCGACGCTGACTATGCCGGCGCTGACCAAATTTGTTGATGGTACCGGACCGGTCTGGACGGGCGACCTGTTCCCGTTCCTGTTTATTACCATCGCCTGCGGCGCGGTCTCCGGTTTCCATGCGCTCATCTCCTCCGGCACGACGCCGAAGATGTTGGCCAACGAAGGCCAGGCCTGCTTTATCGGCTACGGCGGGATGTTAATGGAATCTTTCGTCGCCATTATGGCGCTGGTCTCGGCCTGTATTATCGATCCGGGCGTTTACTTTGCGATGAATAGCCCGATGGCGGTACTGGCGCCAGCGGGGACAGCGGATGTCGTGGCTTCTGCCGCGCAGGTGGTCAGTAGTTGGGGTTTCGCTATCACGCCGGATACGTTACACCAGATTGCCAATGAAGTCGGCGAACAATCTATTATCTCCCGCGCAGGCGGTGCGCCAACGCTGGCGGTAGGGATGGCCTACATTTTACATGGCGCGTTGGGCGGCATGATGGATGTGGCGTTCTGGTATCACTTTGCCATTCTGTTTGAAGCGCTGTTTATTCTGACGGCGGTGGATGCGGGTACCCGTGCGGCGCGCTTTATGTTGCAGGATTTGTTGGGCGTAGTGTCGCCAGGGCTGAAACGTACCGATTCGCTGCCAGCGAACCTGCTTGCTACGGCATTGTGCGTGCTGGCGTGGGGGTATTTCCTCCATCAGGGCGTGGTCGATCCGTTGGGCGGTATTAACACCCTGTGGCCGCTGTTTGGCATCGCTAACCAGATGCTGGCGGGGATGGCGCTGATGCTTTGCGCTGTGGTACTGTTCAAAATGAAGCGTCAGCGTTATGCGTGGGTCGCGCTGGTGCCGACGGCCTGGCTGCTGATTTGTACGCTGACGGCGGGCTGGCAGAAAGCGTTTAGTCCGGATGCGAAAATCGGCTTCCTGGCCATTGCCAATAAGTTCCAGGCGATGATCGACAGCGGCAATATTCCGCCGCAGTACACCGAATCGCAGCTCGCGCAGTTGGTATTCAATAACCGTCTGGATGCCGGGCTAACCATCTTCTTTATGGTGGTGGTCGTGGTGCTGGCGGTCTTCTCTATTAAGACGGCGCTGGTCGCTCTGAAAATTGATAAACCGACGGCGAATGAAACGCCGTATGAGCCGATGCCGGAAAATGTGGATGAGATCGTGACGCAGGCGAAAGGCGCGCACTAATCTTTTTACATCAATAGCCCTCTCCAGAATAAGGAGAGGGCATTTGAATGACAGGTGACAACGATGTTCGATACGCTTTCGAAAGCCGGAAAATATCTGGGACAGGCCGCAAAAATGATGATTGGCGTGCCAGACTACGACAACTATGTTGAGCATATGCGCATAACGCATCCGGATCAGGCGCCGATGACCTATGAAGAATTTTTCCGCGAGCGGCAGGATGCGCGCTATGGTGGAAAAGGCGGCGCGCGTTGCTGCTGAGGGTTGCCAGGCCTGATAAACGCAACTTCACCAGGCTATATTCTGAAAAATTCAACTTTTTCAAACGCCGCACGCAGGGTGTCTGGCGTTAACGTCACCGGTAAATAGTGGATGGATTCGACCGGGCGCAGGGTATGCGCGATTACCCTATCGATCTCGGCGGTGTTATGAATATCCACGTCCAGTTCGCTAAGCTTGGCCGGCAGATGAAATCGCCGGTACGCTGCAATCAATTGCGCCAGCACGTCATCTTGTCCCAGTAGCGCGCTTTGCACCAGAATGCCATAAGCCACTTTCGTTCCGTGCAGGAATTTTTCCGTTTGCGGCAGGACGGTCAGACCGTTGTGTACCGCATGGGCGGCGGCGACACGGGTATAGCGTTCCCCTAGGCCGCCGACCATACCGCCGCCAGCGATAATCGCATCAACCACGTCGCAAAATGCCTGGGTCAGCCGACGCTGCTGTTTATCCGCTAATGCTTGTTCGCTGCTGGTCAGCAGGAGATCGCGAATAGCGCACGCGCTGTTAATGCCCAGTCTTACGGTCAATGGCAACGTTTCAGGCTGCGGCGCAAGCACAACGGCTTCATACCATTTCGCCAGCGTATCGCCAATGCCAGCTAACAGATAGTCATCGGGCGCCTGCAGAATAATGCGCGGTTCGACCAGCACCAGAAAATTGGCATCATCAAAAATTTCGAACTGTAACGCCTGTCCCGCGTCGTTATACCAGACGGAAAGCGGTGTCCAGGCGGCGCAGGTTGCCGCGATGGTCGGGATAGCGACAAACGGCAGCGCCAGACGGCGGGCGAGCGCTTTGGCGGTATCGAGCAGCGCGCCGCCGCCGACGCCTATCACCACCTGACGATCGTCGTTGCAGGCGTGCGCCAGTTGGGCAACATGGCGTTCGCTACAATGGCCGGTAAACTGCAGATGTTTTGCGCCAGCACGTTCAAACGCTTCCGGCAGGTAAGGCCGGGCGGCGGCAATCGCGCGTTCGCCGTACACCCAAACGGCGTGGGAAAGCTGTTCCGGCGTGAAAAAGTCTGTCAGTCTTCCGAGACTTCCGGCATGGGAATAATAATTCGCCGGGCCGGTAACGACGCGGATTTCAGTGTGGTTCATGTTGTGTTGTCCTTAGGGTCTTCTCACCGCTGTTATTATATTTAGACATCTAAACGTCTTGATTGCCAAATACTAACACCCTGTGATAGTGTGTCAATAACCACATCACTGGCGGGTATGAAGATAATGAGAAATAACCCACTGATTCCAAAAAGCAAATTGCCCAATCTTGGCACCACGATTTTTACGCAAATGAGCGCGCTGGCGCAGAAACATCAGGCAATAAATTTATCGCAAGGCTTCCCTGATTTTGATGGTCCTTCTTATTTGCACGAGCGGTTGGCTTATCATGTCGCGCAGGGCGCGAATCAATATGCGCCGATGACGGGCGCGCAGGCGCTGAGGGAGGCCATAGCCGATAAAACGGCGGAAATATATGGTTATCGACCCGATGACGTAAGTGATATCACCGTCACAGCGGGCGCGACAGAAGCGTTGTACGCGGCGATTACCGCGCTCGTGCGGGCAGGGGATGAAGTTATCTGTTTCGATCCCAGTTACGACAGCTATGCCCCAGCCGTGGCGCTTTCCGGCGGCGTGTTAAAACGCATAGCGCTTACGCCGCCGCATTTTCGCGTCGACTGGCAGGCGTTTTCGGCGTTGCTTAGCGAGCGCACGCGGCTGGTGATCCTCAATACGCCGCATAATCCCACCGCTACCGTCTGGCGTCAGGAGGATATCGAGGCGCTGTGGCAGGCTATCGGCGAGCGGGAAATTTATGTGTTAAGCGATGAAGTGTACGAACATATTTGTTTTGCCGTCGAAGGTCATGCCAGCGTATTGGCGCACCCTCAGTTACGAGAGCGGGCGGTTGCCGTTTCATCGTTTGGTAAAACCTTTCATATGACGGGATGGAAGATTGGTTACTGCGTTGCGCCTGCGGCCATTAGCGCCGAAATCCGCAAAGTTCATCAGTACCTGACGTTTTGCGTCAATACGCCGGCGCAACTGGCGCTGGCGGATATGCTGCGCGCCGCGCCGGAACACTATCGCGCGTTACCCGATTTTTACCGGAAAAAACGCGATGTGCTGGTTAACGCGCTGGCGCAAAGCCGATTAAAAGTGCTGCCCTGTGAAGGTACCTATTTTCTGTTAATCGATTACAGCGCAGTGTCGACGCTAAATGACGTTGAGTTTTGTCAGTGGCTAACCGAAGAAGTCGGTGTCGCCGCTATTCCGCTCTCTGTCTTTTGCGCCGCCCCTTTCCCGCATCAGCTTATACGTTTATGTTTCGCTAAACAGGAATCAACGCTGCTGGCCGCCGCAGAGCGCCTGTGTAAACTGTAGTTATTTAACCGTCCACGCTCTGGAGAATCGACGGTCTGCAAAAAGCTCCTGCAGGCCGTTGATCTGTTTCAGGCGCAGGACTTCATCGGCGTCCATACCTAACTCCTGGCCGATTTTGCTCTCGTCCCAGCCTAGCAGAGAAAGTTCGCGCACGATTTCTGACATGGCGTGGATCTGGTGACGCCCGCGCGCGCGGTTATGCCGAATGGTTGCCGCCATGCGTTCGTGACGTTCTCTGTCCAGACACGTTATCGGCAGGTAGCCTTTCAGACGCCTTTTCAGGGCCGCTTTTCCTTTGCCCAGCTCATGACGGTGAAAACCGTCCACAATCTCGTACTCCTCCGCATCGGCCTTTACCACCACGATCGGCTGAGTAAACCCATCTTGTTCAATCGATTTAAGCAGCAGTTTTTTCTCCGGCGGCGCAACGTTATTCGGGTTGTAGTCATTAGGCGAAATATGATCGTTTTTCACCCACAGGACACAATCGACAGGCTCATCGCGAAAAGGACTAACGCTATGTATCGCCATTCTAAATTCATTAATGGCGGCGATCCTCTCCTCTTCAGGCAGTTCAGAGAGAAAGTGAGTTATTTCGGTTGTGAGTCGGTGTTGCATAAGATCCCCCATTCCTGGCGTTTAGCTTTCATACGTTCGTTATAACGCTGGTAATTCTTAGGTTTTGTCGGACTGAATGACAGCGCCCGGCACCAGTAATCATTGTTCAGTAATACTTTGCAGATCCGTCGCCATGACGGAATATCGCGCGATCCGATATCGCCATGCTGCGTCTGTGGAATGGTGTTCATGCCTTTTTTCTTATACCACTGCAAATAAACGGCGATTTTATTACGGTAATGTTCGGCAGTGACTTCAGGCATACTGTGTAGCAGGAGCAGCGCGTACTCTTCCCAGTTAAGGTGATCGGGTTTTAAAATTTTCCGGTGGCCATAAAAATGGCTGTCTTGTCCGGCGTATATTCCTCCGCTGAGTGCGCCGCTGACTCTGGCGCACATGGCCGCCCAGCGCTCAGGTTCGATAACATGATACAGCCATAACCCCTGTCGTTGTTCCGGACCGAACGGTTCGCAAATACGCATGTAACGGGGCGGTACGCCAGCCTGATACATCAAATTATACAAAGGGTTACAGGGTTTACCTGTTTTGGCGAACCAGGTCCAGATATCTGCGGTTTTCCAGTCATAGATGGGATAGATATACCAGGTGTGCCCCTTAGGGGCTAACGTGGTCCAGGGCTTATCGTCGGCAAAGCGCAGCTTATGCGAGTTAGCGATAGCGGCAAATCGGTTATAGGATTCGTCGGAACGAATACCGACCAGCATAGCGGCAGGACGTTTTTCTGAAAACCAGTCGGCAAAATCGCGAACGAACTGTTCAAAGGTCATGCCTTGTTGATAAAAGGAAAAAAAGGCCGGATCGGTAATCGCATCTTCTGGCGGTTGTCGTACCCAGTCGGCACCCGGTTGCCAACACTGCCACTCCGGCTGGTATTGTGAAAGGGAATTTTGTGTGGTTAAGGGTAATGCGACCCAATAAAAACGCTCAATAACGTCCGCGTAATATTCACGTAATGATTCAATATAGGCGATGGTACAGGAGAATTGCGCTTCCCAGTCAATGAAGAGAACGTGGATCTTTTTATTCATTTTGCGCGCCAACGTTGCCGTCAGGTGCAGCATAAGTCCTGAATCTTTACCACCAGAAAATGAGACGCAGACCCGGGGTAAGGTTTCCAGGGTCCACATTATACGCTCTTGAGCCGCTTCCAGAACATTTTGCTCAAGCGGAACTTTATAAACCGACATCTCTGGATAGTCTCCGATGTGTTAACTACAGTATATTCGAAATAATTAACATAAAGGATAAGCGGATTAGATGAACTTGCAATGCTTTATTATATTTACCAAATAAATACATTATGTAGACATATACACTGAATTTATATTACCTCCCTCTTGGGCCTTCTTATTAATACTTTTTTGTGATGTGCTCAATGAGCTCAGCAAATCCGCTATTATTCAGCGAAGCTCTATTATACATAAGATAGAGGGGGTTAGCAGGAACAGAAAAAGGTGTGGAAATTTGTCTAAGCTTAACCGTGGGTTGATAATAATCCACAATAATCTTAGGTAAAAAACCAATAAGATCTGTCACGCTAATCGCATTGGCAATAGTGATAAGCGACTTACTTTTAAAGCCTATAGTTCTTTCTGCTAATACATGATTAAGGAAAGTCTGATGCTCTTTTACTGCGGCATCATCGGCGGCGATGAGATGAGTAAAAGTTTCTTTCAGCAGTTCTTCAACGCTTACGCTCTCTCGCAATCGGGGATGGTTTTCACTGCAAACCAGAACGCATTCCACCCTATAAAAGTGTGTACAAACAATGGAGCGATTACTGATCGGCGACATCGAGAGGACAATATCTGCTTTACGGTAGGCGAGAAGATCTTCAGGAGATTCTTCCGTTCCCAAAATGTCGTGATGTTCAATTTCAATCTGTGGGTCTTTACGCAGATATTTCATCAGTTCCAGTAATTGTTTCGTTATCAACAATTGTGGGCTGTAGATAATAAACTTTTTCTTCAGGCTGGACTGATTCATTATATTAATAGTTTGTTCCAGGCTGTTAAGGTTATTTTCTAAATGATAATGTAAATTAATGCCTGTTACGGTAGGCGTAATTCCTTTACCTGAACGAATAAATAGAGGGTCGTTGAATTGCGTGCGCAGGCGTTGCAATGACTGGCTTACGGCAGAAGGTGTAATATAGAGTGTTTCTGCTGCTTTGCTAATGCTTAAATGTTGATAGATACATTCAAATATAACCAACAAGTTAAGATCAAATTTTTTAAGGTCGTAAAGGTTAGCCATAGTATCTTCCCGGCATCATCATGGTATCTTCCATGATTATGACTTAATCTCAATAATTTACCAGAGTTATGTTTATTAAACTTAATGTAGAGTTTATTTAAACTAAAATACCACAGTTATGAATATTTTAGCGAGTAAATAATCACAGTAGAGGCGGACATAACTGACACTTATATAATCACGCCGTTAGTCTAAAAAGGCTGTGCCGGATGACATGTTGGTCTGGCGTCGCGTTAATGCCGGGAGGAGGTTGGCCCGACAAACGCAGCGCTATCGGGCGGGGTACGGTTAAGTTTCTGCCTTGCTAATTTCTGCGTTAAGGCTGCCCCATCATGGCGTCCAGTTGCGCTTTTTCCGGTAAACCAACAACCTGTTGCAAAACCTTATCTTTATTCATGTAATAAATTGCTGGCGTCGCGTTAGCGCCAAGATCGTCCATTAACTGCTGATTCTGATTAATGACTTTCATCTGCGCCGGGGGGATGGACGCCGGAACCTCCAGCTTCATCTTTCCTGCGGAGGCTTCATAGTCATACCAGGTTTTCGCCGGGTCTTTCGCGGCTAAAATCGCTGCGGCTGTGGCCGGGCTTTCCGGTTTAATCACCCCGACCAGTAACGTACGTAATTGTACCTTGCCGGATTCGACCCACGGGCGAGCTTGTTGCCAAAACTGCTTACAATAGGGGCAGAAAGGGTCGGCGAAGACATACAGCACCACCGGCGCGTCTTTTTTACCGTCGAGTATCCATGACGCTTTTTCCATTTTCTGCCACATTTCACGTCCGGCCGGTGCATAGATCTCTTTTTCTATCAGGGCGTTGCTAAGATTTTCACCTTTTTCATTATACATATAGCCGGAAATCGCGTGTTTGCCGTCCGGCGTCAGGTAAATCGTGACGCCCATATCCTGATACTTTCCGAGATAGCCCTTCATGCCCTCCGGCGCCTCGAAGGATTTCAGGATAGTTATGCCCTGTTTTTCAATGGCTTTAACCGGCGCAGGCAGTTCTTCCGCGTGGGCGAGAATGGGCAGCATAGCAAGCAGCAATGTACGTTTAATCATATTTTTTCCTTTTAAGATCAAAGCGAAAAGAGTATTAATGATGATGCCTATCACAGACATAGGTAAGAGCTGGCGTGCCGGGATTGCCCTTTCTATGCTGGGGTGATGTAATCCTTTTCGCTGTTACAGCCTTTGTTAAGGTAATGTAGAGCGCAACACTTAGCCAGCATATACGCTATGGATTTCGAGTTGCAGACAATACGTCTGTAATTTGCAAGACGAGTCGTACTGGCTCTGAAGTTACCTACGGGTAGTTCAGGTAATGGGGCCGCCTGTCAGGCGGCCTTTTTACTTTAGATGGCTGACAGGGCGCAGTGTTCACAATGTCGCCCGAATCGGGTTGTTAGTTAACGCTTATTGATTTGATAATGGAAACGCATTAGCCGAATCAGCAAAATTTCGTTAACTTACTCCTCAACGAAAACACGGAGGAAGTATAGATGTCCTTAATTAACACCAAAATCAAACCTTTCAAAAACCAGGCGTTCAAAAACGGTGAATTCATTGAAGTCACCGAGAAAGATACCGAAGGCCGCTGGAGCGTCTTCTTCTTCTACCCGGCCGATTTTACCTTTGTTTGCCCGACTGAACTGGGTGACGTTGCCGACCATTACGAAGAACTGCAGAAGCTGGGCGTAGACGTTTATTCCGTCTCAACCGATACTCACTTCACGCACAAAGCATGGCACAGCAGCTCTGAAACTATCGCAAAAATCAAATATGCGATGATCGGCGACCCGACTGGCGCCCTGACCCGTAACTTCGACAACATGCGTGAAGATGAAGGTCTGGCAGACCGTGCGACCTTTGTTGTTGACCCGCAGGGTATCATCCAGGCGATCGAAGTTACCGCTGAAGGTATCGGCCGTGACGCGTCTGACCTGCTGCGTAAAATTAAAGCAGCACAGTACGTTGCCGCTCACCCAGGCGAAGTATGCCCGGCGAAATGGAAAGAAGGTGAAGCGACTCTGGCTCCATCTTTAGACCTGGTCGGTAAAATCTAAATTTCCGTCGTCTTTCACGCCATAGCTGCGTTGGCGTCGCCTGCTCACCCCGATCACTTACTTCAGTAAGCTCCCGGGGATTCTCAGGCTAGCCGCCTTACTCTGACGTGAAATACTTTGGAAATTGTTTCAGTCATGGGCGCACCCGCGCCCATTTCATTTCAGCACCATGACGCAAGTTGCATTAATGCAGTCCCGCGAAGTCGGCTTGCATGATGATGTTTTCAGAGAGGGAAGAAGAATGCTCGACACAAATATGAAAACCCAGCTCAGGGCTTACCTTGAGAAACTGACCAAACCTGTTGAGCTGATTGCCACGCTGGATGACAGCGCTAAATCGGCGGAAATCAAGGAACTGCTGGCTGAAATCGCCGAGCTGTCCGACAAAGTCACGTTTAAAGAAGACAATACTCTGCCGGTGCGCAAGCCGTCTTTCCTGATTACGAATCCAGGTTCTCAGCAAGGGCCGCGCTTTGCCGGTTCTCCGCTGGGCCACGAATTTACCTCGCTGGTTTTGGCGCTGCTGTGGACCGGCGGTCATCCGTCAAAAGAAGCGCAGTCGCTGCTGGAGCAGATTCGCGATATTGACGGCGATTTTGAATTCGAAACTTATTATTCACTCTCCTGCCATAACTGCCCGGACGTAGTGCAGGCGCTGAACCTGATGGCGGTGCTGAACCCGCGTATTAAACATACGGCAATTGATGGCGGCACCTTCCAGAACGAAATCACCGAACGTAACGTGATGGGTGTTCCGGCGGTATTTGTTAACGGTAAAGAGTTCGGCCAGGGACGTATGACTCTGACCGAGATTGTCGCTAAAGTGGATACTGGCGCAGAAAAACGCGCGGCGGAAGCGCTGAACAAACGCGATGCGTATGACGTACTGATTGTCGGCTCCGGCCCGGCGGGCGCGGCGGCGGCGGTCTACTCGGCGCGCAAAGGCATCCGTACCGGTCTGATGGGCGAGCGCTTCGGCGGTCAGGTGCTGGATACCGTGGATATCGAAAACTATATCTCGGTGCCGAAAACCGAAGGCCAAAAACTGGCGGGCGCGCTGAAAGCGCATGTCAGCGATTACGACGTTGACGTTATCGACAGCCAGAGCGCAAGTAAACTGGTTCCGGCCGCAACAGAAGGCGGCTTGCATCAGATTGAAACGGCGTCCGGCGCAGTATTGAAAGCGCGCAGTATCATCATCGCCACCGGCGCGAAATGGCGCAATATGAATGTGCCGGGCGAGGATCAGTATCGCACCAAAGGCGTCACCTATTGTCCGCACTGCGACGGTCCGTTATTTAAAGGGAAGCGTGTGGCGGTCATCGGCGGCGGCAACTCTGGCGTTGAAGCGGCTATCGATCTGGCAGGTATTGTAGAACACGTTACGTTGCTGGAGTTCGCGCCGGAGATGAAGGCGGATCAGGTGCTACAGGACAAAGTGCGTAGCCTGAAAAATGTCGATATCATTTTGAATGCGCAAACGACAGAAGTGAAGGGCGACGGTTCGAAAGTGGTGGGGCTGGAGTATCGTGACCGTGTCAGCGGCGATATTCATAGCGTCGCGCTGGCAGGGATTTTTGTGCAGATTGGTCTGTTGCCGAATACCCACTGGCTGGAAGGCGCGCTTGAGCGTAACCGCATGGGCGAGATCATTATTGACGCCAAATGTGAAACCAGCGTTAAGGGCGTCTTCGCCGCAGGCGATTGCACCACCGTTCCTTACAAACAGATTATCATCGCCACAGGCGAAGGGGCGAAAGCCTCGTTGAGCGCCTTTGATTATCTGATTCGTACCAAAATCGCATAAAAAGAAGTAAGCACACCTGCAAGGTCAGTTAACTGGCCATCGTAAACGGCCCGATAGTGTAAGCTATTCGGGCCTGCGGTGTTTATGCCCGGGGAACGCCGCTGGGTAAAACACATTCTTCATTATCAATACTCTGAAACCGTCTGTTAATAACAGACGGTTTCTTATTTCAACGGTCTTCTGTTTTTAAACTTTGAAACAATAAAAAAGCCTTCTACGGATTTAACTGGAATTTTTCTGTTTTTTTATCAAAGAAAGATTAAGCGCTTCCGCTAACATGCCCATTCTTTTTTCTTGATTTATATTGCATTTGTATGTGAGGTTATTTATTCATGGATTCAATCTATGAATCACTGACGGAATTAGAAAAAACAGGGCTTACATTGCGTGATTTTTTTAATTCTCATGATAGTCGTTCACTGAAATCTGCCTACGTGAGATTAAATCCCACTGCTGCGGTAAACCTTACCGATCGGGCGTGGCTGGAGGCGGAGTATGACTTTAATGCGCTATTCGTCGGTCCTGGCAAGCTGCTGGCTGCGCCTTTCGCTTCAGTGTATCTGGAAGAGGATGCGCTGGTGATGGGAAAGGCGACGCTGGAGATACGGGAGTTTATGGCAGCGTTGGGATTATCGGTTAATCAGGAGAGCAATATTCCTGACGATCATATTTCCTGCGTGCTGGAATTGACCACACTATTACTGGCTAATACCCGGCAAACGTCACAATACCGATCTACTCTCACTCAATATATCAATAACTATTTAACAAAGTGGGTGCCATTATATATCGAAAAAATAAAAACTCATGCACAAACGACCACGTTATATACGGTGGCGGACATCTTATTTTATTGGCTTGATGAATTAAAACGAGAGTATCAATATGAGTAATGAGACGGGACATCTGAACAGACGTTCTTTTTTAAAGGGGATAGTGGCACTGGGCGCCGTTGCGGCTTTACCCGGAGGATTACTGACCTCCCGATGCGCGCTTGCGCAGCCGCCTGTTCCCTTTAACCCTAAAACGTACAAAATTTATCGTAACGCGTGTCCGCGTAACTGCTATGACACCTGTAGCCTCAAGACGTGGGTAAAGGACGGGGTCATTACTTTCGTGGAAGGTGCGCCGGAATCAACATTTACTCACGGTACCCCTTGCGTCAAAGGGTTAAGCTATCCGCGCCGGGTTTATAGCCCCGATCGTATTAAATATCCCATGGCGCAGGACGTTCGCGGTAGCGGCAACTGGCGTCGCATCTCATGGGAAGAGGCGATGCAGCGCATTGCCGCCAAGATGCTGGAGATTAAGAAAAAAGACGGTTCTATGCTCGGTCTGGCGCTGACCAAATATTCCGGTAAGTTTGGTGTGCTGAACTATGCCGTTGAAGGGATGATGTCCTCGCTTGGCTATACCACCCGTTTTGCCGGTACGCCGTGCTGGCCTGCCGGTATCGACGCGCAAAACTACGACATGGGCGACATGTGGTGTAACGACCCGGAAGATATGGTGAAAGCGAAATACATCATTATCTGGGGCGCCAACCCGGCCTGGTGCTCAATGCACAGCATGAAGTACATCTATCAGGCGCGCGAGAAAGGGGCGAAGGTCGTGGTTATCGACCCGCTGCTGTCGCAGACTGCCGCCAAAGCCGATCTCTACCTGCGCGTGCGGCCTGGCTCAGACGGCGCGCTGGCGCTGGGAATGGCGCGTCATCTGGTGGATAAAGGCCTGGTGGATCAGGATTTTGTCAACAACGATGCTCATGGCTATCCGGAATTTGAAGCCTATCTGCGCAATAACGTCACCGTGGAATGGGCGGCAGAAATCTGCGGCCTGTCTGCGGATGTCATTCGCCAGCTGGCGGAAGAGTTTACGGCGGTTAAGCCGGCCACGGTCTGGATTGGTTACGGGATGCAGCGTCATGTCAACGGCGGCGCCAACGTTCGCGCTATCGATGCCTTTGTCGCTATGTCCGGCAACATCGGTGTCGAAGGCGGCGGCGCGCGTTATGGCCATCTGCATACCTGGGGCTTTAACTATAACGCCATGCTGCAGAAGCCGCCGGAGGGCGCTATTGGCATACCGGGAGCGGCGGGCACCACCAGTGAATTCGGGGCTGCCGCTGGCAGCGACGCCGTGCAGTACTCCGATCGCTCCCTGAATATTAACCAGACGGCGCAGGGGATTCTGGAGGCCAACGATCCGCCGGTTCGTATGCTGTGGGTCGCCTGTAAAAACCCGTTTGCCCAGGATTTCGATCGCAGCAAGATGAAGAAAGCGTTTGAAAAACTGGAAATGGTGGTCTGCGCCGATCAGTTCTTCAACGAAACGGTGCAACACGCTGATATCGTGCTGCCCGTTACCACCGCGTTTGAAGAGTGGAACGTGGATGCTTCTTACTGGCACTACTGGCTTTCCATTAATCAGCCGGCGATTAAGCCGATGTATGAAGCAAAATGCGATCTCGAAATCGCGACCATGCTGTCGCGCACCATTAATAAGATGGCGCCGGGTTCCTGTACCTTCCCGCAAGAGTTCGATCACAAGCGCTGGCTGGATCAGGAGTTCAACGACGGTATGGCGAAAATGTTCGGCATCTCGTCCTGGGACGATCTGCTGGACGGGCCAAAAAAAGCGATCCTGCCAAGCTCTGCCGCCTGGTACGATCGCAAGTTCAAAACGCCGTCAGGCAAGTATGAATTTAAATCTGAACTGGCGGAGAAAAACGGCCACACCGCGCTGCCGGAATACAAACCGGAAGCCGAGAGCAAACTGCCTTTCCATCTGTTTACGCCGCACGTGCAGTTTGGCCTGCACTCGCAGTTTATCAACCTGGACTGGATGCAGGTGTTCTACCCGGAACCGTTCGTTTATATCCATCCTTCTTCCGCACAGAAAAAAGGCATCAGCGAGAACGATCTGGTCAAAGTTTTCAATGGCACCGGTGAAGTTGAGCTGCGGGCAAAAGTCACCACCAACGTGCCGGAAGATTTTCTGGTGATGTATGAAGCGTGGTTCCCGAAACGGCAGTACAACGTGCAAAACGTCGTGGCCGATACGCCTGCTGATATGGGGCTGATGAAAACTGGCGCGCCGGGCGCCGCTATCCACAGTCAGTTTGCTGACGTTGTATTGATCGGTAAAGGGGAATCCGTAGCATGAGACGTGCGTTTTTAGTGAATAGCGATAAGTGCATCGGCTGCCGCGGCTGTGCTATGGCGTGTAAAAGCTTTAACCAACTGGAGCCGGATCGCTTCTGGCGCTACGTTTATCCGTTGGATAAAGACATCTATCCACATGAAGAGCGGGCGTTTTACTCGCTGGCCTGTAACCACTGCGAACATCCGGCCTGCGTCGCCGCCTGTCCGGTCGAAGCCTATACCAAACGTGAAGATGGGGTGGTGGTGCATAACCCTGAGCGCTGCATTGGCTGCAAAAACTGTATTCGTAACTGTCCTTATGGCGCGCCGCGTTTTAATGAAGAGACGCGTAAAGCGGAAAAATGCAGTATGTGCTACGAGCGTCTTGATATCGGTATGAATCCGGCGTGCGTAAACGCCTGTCCGGTGGGCGCCTTGTCGATTATCGATTTGGATGCCGATCCTGTGCCCGATAATGCGGTGCAGTATCCGCCAGGGTTCCCGCATATGCCACAGCTCAATCCAGGAACGCGCTTTATTCTGGCGCGCCAGCCTAAGCAGCCGGAGGACAAGTAATGGAAAAATATGAACTGCCGCTGGTGTTTTTTACGGTATTAAGCCAGATGTCTGTCGGGATGGCTTTGGTACTGACATGGCGTACGCTGCGTGGTGAAGTGGAAGGCCAGCGTTTCTATTGGTTGGCCACCGGGCTGGTGCTGGCATTGGCGTCTATTGCCGCGATTCTGCATCTGGCGCATCCCGATCGCGCTTATAATGCGCTGATTAACCTGCGACATGCCTGGTTAAGTCGGGAAATCCTTGGCGCCACGTTGTTTGGCGCAGCGGTCGGCGTAACGTTCCTGGCAAAGGGACATAAAGCGATGGCTCTTATCGCCTCCGTGTTCGGCGTGTTACTGGTGGCGGTGCAGGGGATGACCTACGCCGCGCCAGCGATGGTAGCTATCGCTAATGGATTTACCATGCTGTTATTTTTTATTACGGTATGGGTCATGGGGTGCGCGGCGATTCCGCTGTTAAGACTCAGGCCTGCCGTTCCTGCGTTACGCCAGGGAATTGTGGTGTGTATCGCGGTACTTATCGCGGCGCCGCTGGTGTGGTTAAGCGGGGGAACGGTCATGCAGATGACGGCGCGTTCATGGCTGGCTTCCCCGTTTTATCTGGCAAGCCTGGTTTGCCTTGCGCTCGCTTTTGTCGCCAGCCGTCACGGTGATTCGCGCCCGAAACTCCTGTTCGTCTTGTTATTCGTTGGCGTATTTCTGAGCCGGCTGGTCTTTTTTGGCGACACGGTGAGTACTATTGTGAATATCGGGCATTTGTATTAACGATGATGCAGTAAAAAGCCCTGCCAGGCGTGACCTGGCAGGGCGTGTCAGTTTTTAGCCACCAGGGTTAACGCACAACCAATACTGGCAGCGTCGCATGGCGCACCACGCTTGAGGCGTTAGACCCCAACAGGTGTGTCGTGATGGACGGATTACGCGAACCGATTACCACGACATCCGCATCCAGTTCTTCGCCCATCTCATTGACGACATCGCGCACGCTACCAAAGCGAACATGCGTTTTAATTCGTGAAGGATCGATACTGAAGTGTCCCACCATCGTTTGCAGACGCGTTTCCGCCTCATGCTGTAAATGTTCTTCAAAGCGACGCACGTCGGCGGCAAAGCGGTGCAGACTCATGCTCGCGGACCCAGGCAGTACATGCAACAGATGAATGACGCCATCCTGTTGCGCCAGAAACTCAGCGTGGCGAATGGCTTTATCGCTAAGTTCCATTTCAAAAACATCAACCGGCATAATGATTGTCTTATACATACCCGTTACTCCCTGTTAATCAATACTGAATTTATTCAAGCATATAATAATGTTTCTTTCTGCTATTTGTCTGGCAATTTTAAATATTACGGCAACCTGATGTTAAAAAAGTCGTGTATTTTCCAGGAAAAATCCTAAAGCCGCCTGTTTTGCCGGCAGTCTCTCCGGGATAGCTACCCTTTTATAGTCGAACGTGACATTCACCGTTACCCCGGAGGCTGCATGAAAGCATTGACGTATCACGGTCCACATCACGTAAAGGTTGAAAACGTACCCGATCCCGGCATTGAGCAGCCTGACGATATCATTTTGCGTGTTACCGCCACCGCGATTTGCGGATCTGATTTGCATCTCTATCGCGGCAAGATCCCACAGGTGAAACATGGCGATATTTTCGGCCATGAGTTTATGGGCGAGGTGGTGGAAACCGGACATGATGTGAAGAATATTCGAAAAGGGGATCGGGTCGTTATCCCGTTTGTCATTGCCTGTGGTGACTGTTTTTTCTGTCGGCTACAGCAATATTCAGCGTGTGAAAACACTAACGACGGACACGGCGCGGCGATGAATAAAAAACAGATCCCGCCACCGGCGGCGCTGTTTGGGTATAGCCATCTGTATGGCGGCGTTCCCGGCGGACAGGCCGAATATGTTCGCGTGCCAAAAGGTAATGTCGGTCCATTTAAGGTGCCGCCGCTGTTATCTGACGATAAGGCGCTGTTTCTTTCTGATATTTTGCCTACCGCCTGGCAGGCGGCAAAAAATGCCCAGATTCAGCAAGGTTCCAGCGTGGCGGTTTTTGGCGCAGGGCCGGTAGGATTACTGACTATCGCTTGTGCGCGACTGCTGGGCGCGGAGCAGATCTTCGTCGTTGATCACCACGCCTGGCGCCTGCGTTTCGCCGAAGAACGTTACGGCGCGATACCGATCAACTTCGATGATGAGAACGATCCGGCGGAAAAAATCATCGAGCAGACGGCAGGCCACCGCGGCGTGGACGCGGTAATTGATGCCGTAGGCTTTGAAGCGAAAGGCAGCATGACGGAGACGGTGCTGACGAACCTTAAACTGGAAGGCAGCAGCGGCAAAGCGCTGCGACAATGTATCGCGGCGGTCAGACGCGGCGGCGTGGTCAGCGTGCCCGGCGTGTATGCCGGTTTTATTCACGGCTTTTTATTCGGCGACGCCTTTGATAAGGGGCTAACTTTTAAAATGGGTCAAACCCATGTTCACGCGTGGCTGGGGGAACTATTACCGCTTATTGAAAAAGGGTTGCTGAAGCCGGAGGAGATTGTCACGCACTATATGCCGTTTGAAGAGGCGGCGCGCGGCTACGAAATTTTCGAAAAACGCGAAGAAGAGTGCCGGAAGGTTATCCTGGTGCCGGGAGCGACGTCGGCACAAGCGGCGCAGAAACAGGCGACGGGAGTCATCAACCCGATGCCAGGCGGCGTTGTCTGAAGCAGGCAGAAATGAAAGGGCTAACGGAAAGAGGATGCGCAGGCATCCTCTGTGTAAACGCATTAACGCTTATGCAGATGGTTTAACGCAGGAAGTCGCCCGCGGCTTCAGGCTGATATTCGAGTTCCAGCACTTCGAGATGGGTGGAGGCGCCGCCCGGCAGTTCCCAGTGAATGGTGTCGCCGACGCGCAGTCCCAGCAACGCCGCGCCGACGGGCGCCATTACCGAAAGCTGGGTACTGCTGTCCGTCATATTGGCGGGATACACCAGCGTCCGCACGCGTGTTTCACCATCGCTCAAATTGCGGAATTTAACGCGGCTGTTCATGGTGACGACATCGTTCGGCATCTCTTGTGGCGAACACATTTGCGCGCGATCCAGTTCGGCGTTGAGCGCGTCGGCAATCGGCAGATCCGCATACGCAGGCTGTTCCAGAAGACGATCAATACGTTCGGCGTCAAGGTCGTTAATGATAATAGTGGGTCTGGACATTTCTTACTCCATGTCATCGATACTGCGAGTAGTGCAGGTAAATGGTCCCAAAAGAAAACCCTCACCGTCTGGCGGCGAGGGTTTAACTCTCATGATGATACTGAGACTTACCCCGTCTTTGAAGTGATTTAGTTCACATTCGGGTAAATCCTCAAACGTCATAGCCCTGAGTGAATTTTAGTCTACATTCGGGCGTGTTCTCAAATGTGGCTACGGTTTTAAACCTCTGCTTCGTCAATAACCGGCTTTATCGATAATAAACTGTTTCCCGCAGTTGCCGGGATGCGGCTGCGGCAGGAATGAGGCAGAGGAGAGCGGCGCGTTAATCATCGACGCCTTTAATGAAAACTGAATCTCTGTTAAATAGGCGGGATTGCCATGGCAGTTTACTTTAACGGCTTTGACATTATCCTGGCCCCACATTTGTGCGACGACGCTATCAAACTCAGCGCGGCTAACGGTTTTGCCGTAATTATCCGCCAGAAACTGCCCCAGCGCGCTGTCTTTTATCGCCTTATCCAGCCGTATCATGGTGCCGAAATAGGCATTGGGATCAAACCCGAAACAGGCGCCATGTTTGGCATATTCGTAGCGCTCCAGACAGGAATTCCCCCCCGCGCCGGGCATCACTTCCTTAAGCGCTGCCGCGATGTCAGGCGAAAGTCCGGGGGCGGGGGCAGAGCATTTCCGGCTGGCCTTGACTTCAGGCAGATTCGGGATTGGCCGCGTCGCACAACCAAAGCGCTGCCAGCGTCGCTGGTCAACACCGCGTGCGGCGATAGATTTGGGTAATCCAGGCCACAGGCCGTGAACGGTCAGAAAGTCTGCTTTGTTGGCTGGCTCTTTTTGCAGACGGCACTCATCGGGTTCCCGATGGCGGCGTTCATGCTGGCTTTGACAAAAACCGGTTTGCCAGGAAAGCGCCAGCACATAGTCAGTGAAATCACCGTACTGTTGCGCCTGAAGTTCGTCGGCGTTGGCGGCAAAAATTGGGGTTAAGAGGACAGCCAGCAGCGGACTGTAATGCCATATTGTGTTCATGATGAATTCGATAATTTATACACATTATGAATGTTACCCATTTAATCATAAAAAATGCCGCTCAGGTGAACCTGAACGGCATCATTTTTAACCTACGTTGGCGTAATGTTTAATTCCACATTGCCAGAATCGGCCAGCCCACCAGCAACAGCATCGCGATATAGATAACGCCAAAGATTGCGCCAAGCCGCCAGTAGTCTCTGGATTTCACGTAACCGCAGCCGTAGATAATCACACCAGGGCCGGTGGCATACGGCGTCAGACAGCCCATGATACCGATAGACAGCACCAGCAGAATACACAGTTGTTCCATCGGAACGCCCGGAATGCCTTTACCCACCGCCAGAATGACCGGCAGCATGGTCGCGGTGTGAGCGGAAAGGCTGGCGAACAGGTAGTGCGCGAAATAGAACACCAGTACCAGTACAATGACGGTTGCATCCGGCGAGAAACCTTCCAGATGTGTACTCATGGTATTGGCGAACCAGTCAATAAAGCCGGAGCGGGTTAAGCCATTAGCCATGACCACCAGCGTAGCGAGGTTCACCAGGGTGTTCCAGGCGCTGTTGTAGCGCGTAATGTCTTTCCACGGCACAACATGCAGCGCCAGCATCAGCGAGACGGCCAGCAGACCCACGGCAGTGGCGTTGATGATTTTTCCACCAAAAACCCACAATCCTAAGCTAAGCAGCACCAGGCCAATCAGCGTCCACTCTTTGCGGGACAGACGCCCCATGTTTTTTAACTCTCCGCCAGCCCAGGCCGCGACTTCCGCACTGTGGGTCACTTCAGGTTTATAAAGCACATAGGAGAGCCACGGCGCAACGATCAGTAAAATAATCCCTACCGGCAGAAAGCTGAGAAACCACTGCAGCCAGCTAATCTGGACGCCGGCGATCTTACTGACGAACTCCAGACCTAACACGTTTGGCGCCGCGCCAGTGACAAACATCGAAGAGCTCAGGCTGGTACTGATCACCATCATCCACATCAAATAACCGCCGATGCGGCGTGCGGAAGGATCGTTTGGAAACGATTTAAACAGCGGCGGCAGGTTCTTGATGACCGGGAAGACAGTCCCGCCGGTACGAGCCGTATTGGAGGGAGTAAACGGCGCCAGCAAAATATCGATAATGACAATCGCATAGCCGAGCGTCAGCGTACGTTTACCCATGAATTTTACCAAAAACAGCGCAATGCGGCGCCCCAGCCCGGTCACTTCGTAGCCCAGCGCGAAAATAAACGCGCCGAAAACCAGCCAGACCGTGGTGCTGGAGAAACCGGCAAGCCCCCATTTCAGCGCCTGTTTACTGGCTTTAAACGCCGGATCGGCCAGTTCTGAAGCGTCAAATAGCAGGTAATTGCTGCCGATAACGCAAATGGTTACGGCGATAAAACTGATCGCTGTCGCCGGGATCGGCTCCAGGATCATACCGACAATCATCGCGACGAAAACCGCAAAATAGTGCCAGGCCTGCGGCGGCATACCATCTGGAACAGGAATTAGCAACATGACGCCCATCACCACTAATGGGGCCAACAACTTCCATATATTATCTTTGGATAAAGACATAAATGACTCTCCGGAAAGGATATTTTCTATAATTGTGTTAATGATTAACTTGCGAAATTTGCGCTAAAAACCAGGTCACGATCAGCAGATCGGCGCTACCGCCTGGGCTGAGATTGCGTTCAATGCATTGCTGATCGAACCGGTGGAGATAAACGAGATCGTCAGGCGTCCGTATGCCGCCCTGATGTAATAAGACCGCAGCCTGCTGCTGTAACCAGCGCAGACCGTCCGCCCCGCCTCGCGACGCGACGTTGGTATCGCCGTTAAGCGACATCAGCAGCAGTAAGGTATCAAGCAGCGCCAGTTCCGGATCGCGCCCCTGCGCCAGCAATGCGCGGTAGTGCGGCAACGCGTGGCGGATGACCAGCGGATAGCCCGCTTCCGCTTCGCCGCGCGCGCCGGTTAATCCCAGTTGCTGATACAGCCGCTGACCTGCGGTGAGCTGTAGGTTGTTCTGGCGCAGTTCGCGCGTGGTCAGGCCGCGGCAAAAATCGGCGGCGGTAGCGCAGAGTGTTTCTGCAGCGATCGGCTGGCGTAGCTGATACAGGCGGCCAATGGCGGCACACAGTAACCCCAGCGAGAAAATGCTGCCTTTATGGGTATTGACGCCCGCCGTTGCGCGAAACATCGCTGCTTCACAGGCCATCCCCAATGGACGCAGGCCCGCCAGAACTGACTCTGGCGGCAGGCGCGTGCAGCTGGCGCCATATTCCATAAAGCGCGGCAGCCAGTGTCGAATCGCCTCCGCGCTGCGGTGAAAATCCACCAGCGCCATATCTTTGTGTGCGCCGCAGTTTAGTCGGTCTACCAGACCGGGTTTTGGCGATAAATTTACCTCGGTCAGCATGGCGCGCCAGGCCAAATCGGCCCAGGCGTCATACAGCGACTGAGGCTGAATGGAGGCGTTAGTCGGGTTGGCGGGAATCGGCATCATGCAGCAGCGCCTCCATATGAGTCAGTAAATCAGTCAGCGCGTGGGTTTTACCCCGCGCGCATTCAGCCGCGCTTTGCCCGCACAGCAGACAGCGGCGGGCGGGAAGCGCGAAATGGCGGCGGGAGAGTATTTCGCCTTCCGCCGTCAGGACATCGATATCCCACAGGCGCCCCAGTGGATAACGCTGTTCAAGCGCGATGGTCGCCTGTTTGAGCGCCTGAGCGGGCGCGTCAATCGCCAGCAGCCCTTCCGGCCCGCTGGCGGAAGCCAGTGCAGCCTGCTCCCGGATGGTCCAGCCATACTCTTCTGCCAGCGTGTGCAGGGCAGTCACGCCGTGATTAAAGATCCGGCGGGTTAACGCGCTGTCTTTTATCGGGCCTGGCGCCACCACGGTAAAGGAGACCAGTGGAGTGGCGTGGCGCGTTAGCCAGGCGCGCTGTCTTGCTTGTCTCTCATCCCGGCTGGCGAGCAGCTCAGGAATAGAAACGTCGTGACAGGTGGCGAGTTCAGGAAACAGGCGCATGGCTTATTCCTTCACCTGATGCACCACATCGATCACTGAACCGTCGCGATAACGCACGACAGCAATCACGCGGTCGGTGAATTCGATAGGGCGGGGCTGACCGGTAAGCAGTTGCGCGCGTTCGCGCAGCCACTCAATCGATACCACTTTCATTCCCGCTGCTTTCAGGCGTTCAGCCAACTCCGGACGCGCCGGATTGACGGCGATACCGTGATCGGTGACCAGAATGTCAACGCTGGAGCCTGGTGTGACGCAGGTGGTGACGTTATCAACCAGCGTTGGGATGCGACCGCGCACCAGCGGCGCGACGATGATGGACAGCGCCGCCGCGACGGCGGTATCGCAGTGGCCGCCGGACGCGCCGCGTAGAACGCCGTCGGAGCCGGTCAGCACGTTAACATTGAAGTGGGTGTCGACTTCCAGCGCGCTCAGCACCACCACGTCCAGACGGTCGACGGAAGCGCCTTTAGAGCCCCAGTTGGCGTACTGGTTAGCGCTGATTTCGATATGGTTCGGGTTGCGGGCCAAAGATTGCGCAGCGTTACGATCGAAGCTCTGCACGTCAAGCAGTTTGCGGATTAAGCCCTTTTCATGCAGGTCGACCATGGTGGCGGTGATACCGCCCAGCGCGAAATTAGCCACAATGTTGCGGCTACGCATTTTGTCTTCCAGGAAGCGGGTGACCGCCAGCGATGCGCCGCCGGTGCCGGTTTGCAGGGAGAAACCTTCGTTGAAGTAGCCGGAGTGAGCAATGACTTCCGCCGCGCTGCGGGCGATCAGCAGTTCACGCGGATTAGTGGTCATGCGGGTCGCGCCAGCGCCGATTTTGTTTGCATCACCGACTTCTTCGATTTGCACGATCAGATCAACCTGATCCTGAGCGATGCTTGCCGGGTTATGCGGATACGGCAGCAGTTGCTCCGTCAGCATCACGACCTGCTTCGCGCTGTCGGCATCCACCATCGCGTAGCCCAGTGAACCGCAACAGGCTTTGCCGGTATAACCGTTAGCATTACCGAATTCATCGCAGGAGGGCACGCCAAGAAACGCAACATCAATATTGAGTTCGCCGCTTTGTACCAGATGCACACGACCGCCGTGGGAGTGAATCTGAACCGGCTCAGCCAGCAGGCCGCGAGAAATTTCTTCCGCCAGCGGGCCGCGCAGGCCTGACGTGTAGATGCGGCTGACCACCCCGTTACGAATGTGTTCAACCAGCGGCGCGTGGCAGTCGCTCAGCGAGCTGGAGGCCAGGGTCAGATTTTTGAAGCCCATCTTCGCGATGGTTTCCATCACCAGGTTAATCGTCAGATCGCCGCCGCGAAACGCGTGGTGAAAAGAGAGCGTCATGCCGTCGCGTAAACCGGAACGGCGGATGGCCTCTTCCAGGCTGGCGCACAGTTTGTGGTCGCGCGGTTTTTGCGCTTGTAGATCCAATTTTGCCGCACTTTGGTAAGCGCTCAGTTCGCTTTCAGCGTGACGGCTCCAGGCGGCTACGCGATCCTGGCGTTGAGATTCATTTTTCTGCGTCATTTTTTTGCCTTATTCTTCGCGAATACCGGAAAGTTCTGCACGGGAGAGCACCAGACGGGCGCGTTCAATCACCGGGCTGTCGACCATCTTGCCGTTAAGGGAAACGACGCCGAGACCTTCGCGGGCGGCGGCTTCTGCGGCTTCAACGACCAGACGTGCATGGGCGACCTCTTTACGCGTCGGCGCATAAAGGTTGTGCAGCAGTTCTATTTGGCGGGGGTTGATCAGTGACTTACCGTCAAAGCCCAACTGTTTAATGTGGGCGGCTTCTTGCAGGAAACCGACTTCGTTGTTGGCGTCGGAATAGACGGTATCGAAGGCCTGAATGCCGGCGGAACGCGCGGCCTGCAAAATGGCGCAGCGGGCGAACAGCAGTTCGGTGCCTTCCGGAGAGCGTTCGGTGCGCAGGTTGCGAACATAGTCTTCCGCGCCCAGCGCAATCCCGATCAACCGTTCAGAGGCGTGGGCGATTTCTACCGCGCGGGTAATACCCAGCGGCGATTCCACGGCGGCTAACAGGCCGGTACTGCCCGGTTCGCGACCGCAGGCGTTTTCAATGCGCAGAATTTCGTTTTCGATATCAATGACGTCCTGCGCGGTGTCGGTTTTCGGTAAACGCACCACGTCCGCGCCGCCGCGCACGACCGCTTCCAGATCGTTGACGCCCCATTCGGAGTCCAGCGCATTCACGCGGACAATGGTTTCGACGTCACGGTAAAGCGGGTGTTGCAGCGCGTGATATACCAGACGGCGCGCCGCGTCTTTTTCGCGTAATGCAACGGAGTCTTCCAGGTCGAACATCAGCGCGTCGGCCGGGTAGATAAACGAATTGCTCACCATCGCCGCGTTGGCGCCCGGTACGAATAACATACTGCGGCGGGTGCGGGTTTTACGTTGTTGCAGAGAGGCGGAAATCATTGGCGATCCTCCCAGGGCAGAGCGGCAATACCGCTGGCGCGCGCCAGTAGCGTTTCCAGTCGGGCGCGCAAAATGCAGTCCAGAGCGCCTTTATCATCGACGTTCAGTTGTACGCCGCGCACGTCGTAGCGAGAAAGCACCTCCAGGATAGTGGCGCGAATGGCCTCGCCAAACTGTTTTTCAACGCTACTGTTGATTTGCAGGTCAATATCCTGCGTATCGAGCGGCGCAATGCGTATCATCACATCGCCGGACTCAAGCGTGCCTGCGACGGCTAGCTGGTTTATTTTCATTTTTCACCTGTTGCTAATACGGGGGACTTTTGACGGGCTGCCGCGCTGCCCGGATGGCGTTCGACCATGCCCTGCAAATAGCTCAGGGTGGCGTCGGGAACCAGCGGCGCGATAGCCGTGAGATCGTGTTTAACCAGCAGCTTGCGTACCCAGGAGGCGGATATCGGCGTCTCCTGGAAGCAAAGCCGCTCTATTTCCACCAGCGTAATGGGTGGGGCGGGAAGCGTTGGCGTCTCCAGCCAGAAACGCATATCAAGGTTGTACTGGGCGGTAACGGTGCAAAACGGCTCCGTACCGACAAAGCGGTGTGTGATGCCAAGCGCGGGCGCCAGATACTGGCGGAAAATCTTCAGGTCGATTTCGGTATAACAGTGATTAATGACGCTCTGCTCTTTAATGAAATAGCAGGGGAACGTCGCACGAGAAATAATGTATTCGGAGCCGCGGTGAACGGTTAAGCGCGGGATATCGGTGGTCCCTTTAAGGACCAGATCGAGTCGGTCTTCATAGGGAAAGCGTGATGTATCTTCTTTGACCAGGAACAGATGCAGCCAGTCGCACTGTGCCGCCGCCTGTTGGATCAGATAGCGGTGGCCGTTCGTGAAAGGATTGGCGTTCATCACAATACAGCCAATTTTCTTTCCCTCATGACGCAATGTCGCCAGCGATTCCGCATACCGTTTCAAGCGGGTCGCGCTATTTTCCATTAAGACCATCACGCCAGGGACGCTGGCTATCGTCGAAAAGCTGCACTGTTTAAACAGCGCTTCGTATTCCGTTTTGGTATAAATAAAAAGATGGGTGCAGTGCCGTTCCCAGGCGAGATTAATCAATTCCGTCGCCAGCGTTAACGCTAAGCCTTCACCGCGTACTGATTCGCTAATGGCCACGCATTTAATGATATTTCCGGCAATACCGCCGCAGGCAATAAGACGGTCATCACGGCTGACGGTAATAAACACTTCTACAGTGGTATCGACGCTTAAATCATTCTCTTTGAGAAAGTGAGCGATCTCCGCCATTTTTTTATTTTCAGAGCGTTTTACCCGAGTGAATACATTATTGCCAAACATAGTAAGAAATATCCTGGTGATATGCTTGTTGCCACTTTTCTGTATATGTTGCGCTGTGTTGCAACTTGATAACTTTTTCTTTTCAGTCAGAGTGGGAGTATTTTTATGACGAGTTATTTATTTTTTCTCACTGACGTATACATCGTAAGGAGTATTTTGGTGGTAAATTTTGATTTATTTCACAAAGCGTTAGATGGTTTTTAAGTGTTTTATGGTTTTAAGTTTTTTAATTAATTTAATCACCATTCCGGCGGTGGGTTTTAGTTGTTTAATTGATTTAATGTGGGGAATCTGTAACGATTGGTTTTTATATGCTTCATGATGCTGAAAACATTTTTATTACATTTGCGATAAATCTGAAGAAAAATGCCCATAAGGAACCTTAATGTCCTATCAGAAAAATAAAAAGCTGTTTCCTTTTTTTCGGCAACTCGCGTTTCCGTTACGTATTTTTCTGCTCATTCTGGTGGTTTCTGTTTTCATCGTGGCAGCGTTAGCACAATATTTGTCTGCCAGTTTCGAAGATTATCTGGCGTCCCATGTTCGTGATATGGCGATGAATCAGGCAAAAATTATTGCTTCTAACGACAGCATTATCGCTGCCGTAAAAAACCGGGACTATAAACGCCTGGCGATAATTGCGAATAAACTGCAGCGCGGGACGGATTTTGACTATGTGGTGATAGGCGATCGCCACTCGATCCGGCTTTACCATCCGAATCCGGAAAAAATCGGCTATCCCATGCAGTTTACGAAACCCGGCGCGCTGGAAAGAGGAGAAAGTTATTTCATTACCGGTAAGGGCTCAATAGGGATGGCGATGCGCGCCAAAACGCCTATTTTTGACAACGAAGGCAACGTGATCGGCGTTGTTTCAATTGGCTATCTGGTCAGTAAAATCGACTCCTGGCGGCTGGACTTCTTATTACCGATGGCGGGGGTTTTTGTCCTGTTGCTGGTGGTATTAATGCTGCTTTCCTGGTTTTTCGCCGCGCATATCCGCCGACAAATGCTGGGCATGGAGCCGAAACAGATTGCGCGCGTGGTACGCCAGCAGGAGGCGTTATTTAGCTCGGTTTATGAAGGGCTGATCGCCGTTGATCCGGAGGGACATATCACTGCGATTAACCGCAATGCGAGAAAAATGTTGGGGCTGCCGTCGCCGGGGCGTCAGTGGCTGGGCAAGCTGATAGCGGAAGTCGTCAATCCGGCAGACTTTTTTACCTGCCAGATCGCAGAAAGACGCCAGGACGTGATGGCCAACTTCAATGGCCTGAGCGTCATCGCCAATCGTGAGGCTATCCGTTCCGGCGAGGAGCTGCTGGGCGCTATTATTAGTTTTCGCAGCAAAGATGAAATCGCGACGTTGAACGCGCAGCTAACCCAGATTAAACAGTATGTTGAGAGCCTGCGCACGCTACGCCATGAGCACCTGAACTGGATGTCGACTCTGAACGGCCTGCTGCAAATGAAAGAGTATGATCGGGTCAGAGAGATGGTGCAGGGTGAGTCGCAGGCGCAGCAGCAACTTATTGATAGTTTACGCGGCGCCTTCGCCGATCGTCAGGTGGCCGGTTTGCTGTTTGGCAAAGTTCAGCGCGCGCGTGAACTGGGGCTCAAGATGGTGATTGTTCCCGGCAGCCAGCTACATCAACTGCCGGAGGGGCTGGATAGCACGGAGTTCGCCGCCATCGTCGGGAATCTGCTGGATAACGCGTTTGAGGCGAGTTTACGTACACAGGAAGGCGACAAGACCATCGAACTTTTCCTGAGCGACGAGGGCGACGAGGTGGTGATAGAGGTCGCCGACCAGGGCTGCGGCGTTCCTGAAGCGCTGCGGGAAAAAATTTTTGAACAGGGCGTAAGTACCCGAACCGACGAACCCGGTGAGCATGGTATCGGGTTATATCTGATTGCAAGTTATGTGGGGCGCTGTGGCGGGGTCATTACGCTGGAAGACAATGATCCTTGTGGCACCTTATTTTCTTTATTCCTTCCGAAAGTGAAAAAAAACGATGACAGAACCATTAACCCTATTGATCGTTGAGGATGAAACGCTGCTGGCGGAGATGCACGCAGAATATATCCGCCATATTCCTGGCTTTAACCAGATATGGCTGGCGGGCAATCTGGCGCAGGCGAGAATGATGATTGACCGGTTCAAACCTGGATTAATTCTGTTAGATAATTATCTGCCGGATGGGAAGGGGATTACGCTGCTGCATGAATTAATGCAGTCGCGCTATCCCGGCGGCGTCGTGTTTACGACCGCCGCCAGTGACATGGAGACGGTAGCGGAAGCGGTACGTAGCGGCGCGTTTGATTATCTGGTCAAACCTATTGCTTATGAGCGTTTGGGGCAGACGCTGACCCGCTATCAACAGCGCAGACGTATGCTGGCGAGCGCGGATAGCGCAAGCCAGAAGCAGATAGATGAAATGTTCAACGCCTATGCGCGCGGCGAACCGAAAGGGGATTTGCCGACCGGTATTGATGCCTTAACCCTTAATGCGGTGATGAAGCTGTTTGCCGATCCAACCGTACGCCATACGGCTGAAACGGTCGCGCAGGCCTTAACGATAAGCCGCACCACATCCCGACGCTACCTGGAATATTGCGCGAGTCGGCACCTGATTGTCGCAGAGATTATTCATGGCAAAGTGGGCAGGCCGCAGCGTATTTACCACGGCGGCTAAGCCTGGTTTAAGATGCCGGGGCGATGTTTTCCCTCGCCCCGGCTTACCGGCTATCAGCCGCCGGTAACGGCGGAAGAGGCGCCTGGCACCATAATTTCCGTGGCGATAATGACGATCAACAGACCAACGATGACCGGAACGGACGTGCGTTTCACCACTTCAAACGGTGATATTTTAGCCATCCCGGCGACAGCGACCACGACGCCGGAGACCGGCGAAATCGTGCGCCCCAGGTTTGAGGCTTGCAGCATTGGGATAGATAAATAGGCTGGGTTGATGCCGGAGGAGTGCGCCAGTTTAGGGATCATCTCAACAAAGGCGTAAAAAGGCGCATTGCCTGAACCGGTGGTCATCGCGGCCAGCATGGTTAAAATCACTAAGACCAGCATCAGAATAATGCTGGCGGAGCCAAAAGAAGTGGCAATCGAGATCAGACTTTGGATAAAGCCAATGGTGCTCAGCCCCTGGGCGAAAACGCCCGCCGCGACCAACAGCATCACAACGCCGGCAAACGCATCCGCCATGCCGCGATAAGCCACTTCCAGGCCGGAAAACACATTTTGCGTGTTGAAGCCGCGCACGAATTCCAGCACGGCGGCCAGCAGCATACAGATCACCAGAATGGTAATAATGTGCAACTGCGGCCCCCATTTACCGTCAAAAATCAGTACGCCGATAATGGGCGTGAACGGCAAAAGGGCATAAAACGCCGGGGCCGTGGTGGTAATCTCCGCCACGTCCAGCATCTCATGTGAAATGTTCTCTTTTTTATCCAGATAGCGTTGCCAGAAAAAGTGCGCAATCGCCATACCGATAATTGCGGCGATGGAAATCGGCAGCGTGGTTTTGAACGCGAAATCGATTAACGGCATCTCCGCCGCTTTTGCGGCTAAAACCACATCGCCAGACGTTGGCGAGAGGATGATGGCGGCTGGCGAGGCGCAAATAGCCGCCGCTGCGCCGCGGCTAATGCCGACGTTGACCATCACCGGGAAGAGAGTAGCCATGAGTAGTACGCCAAGCCCCGTCGCGGAAGAGACGGCCAGCGACATCAGGCAGGCGACAAAATAGGCGGCAATCATCAACAGGTAGGGCGAGTTTATGTACTGTAAAGGTTTCGACGCCAGCTTCACGACCATATCATTCGCGCCGATATGCGTCATATAGGCGGCAAAGCCGCATAGCATCATGATCATCATGCCAAGATCGCCGCCGCGACTCATAAGCAAAATTTTGATGTATTCAACAATATCTGTTGCGGTATAGCCGGTACTGGTTTCGCTGGCAGGTAATACCTTATGCCCCATCAGCGCGCTGATAATAAGCAGAACCAGACCGCCGACAAATAAAACGCCAGTGGCGGAATATCCCTTAATGATGTAGCGCGCTACACCTACAATAACGACGACTCCGATAAGGAGCTCTATAACTGTTAGCATTGTTTCCCCTGTCTTATCGACACCCAGAGTAAAAATAAGAGCCACAAAAGTGGTATAAAAATGTACCGAATAAAGGATGGCGCCTTACTGATTAAAATCACGGCGCGGTTATTTTTTCATGTCATCGCTAAAGATGAAATATGCTTATACGAATTTTCTGTAGCGCTATAAGTATTAATTTATTGTTATTTTATTGTTTTATTTGTTGTGCTTTGTTTTGTGTTTTTTGTGAAAGCTTATTAAGGAGCGCGACGGTTCTAAGTGCTAAATCAAACGCCGTTAACCCGATACTCTCTCAGATTATTCTCTGTTTATAGTTTGTTAAGATTTTATTCAGGTTAATGTTGTTATTATCACAGTCGAATTTTTGAACGGTATGGCTGTTGTGATGATTATCAGAAAGTATTTTCTTATTATTGCTCTCCTTGTTATGCCATGGCTGGCTATTCCTTCAGTCTCTGCGGCGGATAAAGGGTGGTTTAACACGTTTACCGATAACGTCGCAGAAACGTGGCGACAGCCTGAGCATTATGATTTGTATGTCCCCGCCATTACCTGGCATGCGCGCTTTGCCTACGATAAAGAGAAAACGGATCGCTATAACGAGCGGCCGTGGGGCGTTGGTTTTGGTCAGTCGCGCTGGGACGATAAAGGCAACTGGCATGGCCTCTATATGATGGCCTTTAAAGATTCATTTAACAAATGGGAACCCATAGGCGGTTATGGCTGGGAAAAAACCTGGCGACCGCTGGAAGACGATAATTTTCGTCTGGGACTGGGCTTTACCGCAGGCGTTACCGCGCGCGACAACTGGAATTATATTCCCATCCCTGTGCTGTTGCCTTTAGCGTCGATAGGCTATGGGCCCGCTACCTTTCAGATGACCTACATTCCGGGTTCGTATAACAACGGAAACGTCTATTTCGCCTGGATGCGTTTCCAGTTTTGACGGGGAAGGGTATTCTTCAGTTGTGAATTAAAAAGCCTTAAAAAACAATAAGTAGATAAAGTTAGCTAAAAATTAACGCGATATTTATCACTTTTTCGCAAAGTTCGACTGGACAAAATGCATCACAATTGTTGTACTGGTATCCGACACAGCATTTGTGTCTATTTTTCATGTAAAGGTAATTTTGATGTCTAAGATTAAAGGTAACGTTAAGTGGTTTAATGAATCCAAAGGATTCGGTTTCATTACTCCGGAAGATGGCAGCAAAGACGTGTTCGTACACTTCTCTGCAATCCAGACCAATGGTTTTAAAACTCTGGCTGAAGGTCAGCGCGTAGAGTTCGAAATCACTAACGGTGCCAAAGGCCCTTCCGCTGCAAACGTAACTGCTCTGTAAGCATACGTCCGACAGCAAGATTTCAAAACCCGCCCTTTCGGCGGGTTTTTTTTGCGCTTAACGCGCCGCTGCGGCGGAAAATAGCCAGAATGCCAGCGCCGTCATGGCAAACGAACCCAACAGGTTAATCAGCACATTCAGCAGCGCCCAGCCAAAGCGCCCCTCTTGCAACAAGAATACCACTTCAGCAGAAAAAGTAGAAAAGGTCGTCAGGCCGCCGCAAAAGCCGGTCGTGATGAGCACTTTCCACATCGGATCGATATGTGTCATGCGGTTAAACCAGGCGAACCCCATGCCGATAATAAACGCGCCAAGCAAATTTGCTGTTAGCGTACCGATGGGAATCGCCTGATGAAGCGGATTAAAACGCATACTTAGCATCCACCGGGCTACGCTCCCCGTTCCACCGCCGATAAAAACTGCTAAAAGAAGCTGTAACACTGCCGAATCCTTTATTTAATTGCTATACAAGAGGAGTGTAACGCCGAACACGCATAATTGGCGAGTCCTGACAGAGGTGTGGGAGGGGATATGTTCGTTGCAGCCGGGCAGTTTGTGGTGAGTTCTGTATGGGAAAAGAATGCGCAAGTTTGCGTTTCGTTAATGGCTCAGGCGGCGTGCCGCGGCGTATCGCTTCTGGTGCTGCCTGAGGGGATATTAGCGCGAGATGACATCGACCTTGACCTGCCGATTCGCGCCGCGCAGCCGCTGGATGGCGCGTTTATGACGCGGCTTCTGGAAGAAAGCGCTCATAATAATATGACGACGATATTCACTATCCTTGTCCCGTCAACGCCTGGACGGGCGGTTAATATGCTGGTGGCGCTACGGGCGGGTCACATTGTCGCGCGTTACGCGAAGCTGCATCTCTATGATGCGTTTTCGATGCAAGAATCCCAAAGTATTGATGCCGGAACCGTTATCGCGCCTGTGCTGGACGTGGAGGGGGTTAAGGTGGGGCTTATGACCTGTTATGACCTGCGCTTTCCGGATATGGCGCTAGCGCTGGCTTTACAGGGGGCTGACGTATTGGCGCTGCCGACGGGCTGGGTTCGCGGCCCGTTGAAAGAGCAGCAGTGGTCGACGCTGCTGGCGGCGAGAGCGCTGGATACCACCTGCTATATGATTGCGGCCGGGGAGTGTGGTAATCGTAATATTGGTCAAAGTCGTATTATCGATCCGTTGGGGGTAACGATAGCCGCGGCAGCCGATCGTCCGGCGCTGATCGTCGCGGAAATATTCAGAGAACGAATAGACCAGGTGCGGGAGCAACTTCCTCTTTTGCAGCAACGACGATTTGCGCCACCGCAATTATTATGATGTTTTTTTACGCAAAGCTTGATTCACCTTGTTACAGATTGCTATTGTGTGCGCGCGTCGAAAGACCGTTAATATTCTCAGGTTAATCCGGCGCGTTACGCAGCCTGTTTTTAGTGAAGAAGGTATCTATGGGTGAGATTAGTATTACCAAACTGCTGGTGGTTGCCGCACTGGTTGTTCTGCTGTTTGGTACCAAGAAGTTACGTACGCTGGGCGGAGACCTGGGCACGGCGATTAAAGGATTCAAGAAAGCAATGAACGATGAAGACGCGGGCGTTAAGAAAGACGTCGACGGTAGCGTTCAGGCTGAAAAACTCTCGCACAAAGAGTAATAGCGCGATGCGCTTGCTCCGCAGAGTAAAAAAACCGGCGAGTTGCCGGTTTTTTTTGCCTGAAATGTAAGCGTCTATTACACGATCATTTCACTTCCATGCCTTTGGCCTGGAGATCAGCATGGTACGAAGAACGTACAAAGGGGCCACAGGCGGCATGGGTAAAGCCCATCGCCAGGGCTTCCGCTTTCATCTCGTCAAACTCTTCCGGGCTGACATAACGCTGTACCGGCAGGTGATGGCGGCTTGGCTGTAGATACTGACCAAGCGTCAGCATGGTAACGCCGTGACGGCGTAAGTCGCGCATAACCTCAATGATTTCCGCATTGGTTTCGCCTAAGCCCACCATCAGACCCGATTTTGTCGGAATTTCCGGGTGCGCTTCTTTGAAGCGTTCCAGTAATTTCAGCGACCAGTTGTAATCGGCGCCCGGACGAACCTGGCGGTAAATACGCGGCACGTTTTCCAGGTTGTGGTTAAACACATCCGGCGGCGTCGCGTTAAGGATATCCAGCGCGCGATCCATACGTCCACGGAAGTCTGGCACCAGGGCCTCTATTTTTATCTCCGGGCTTTTGGCGCGGATGGCGGTGATGCAGTCAGCAAAGTGCTGGGCGCCGCCGTCACGCAGATCGTCACGGTCGACAGAGGTGATGACCACATAGCGTAGCGCCATGTCGGCGATCGTTTGCGCCAGTTTCTGCGGCTCTTCCGCATCCGGCGCAACGGGGCGGCCATGGGCGACATCACAGAACGGGCAGCGGCGAGTGCAAATGGCGCCAAGGATCATAAACGTAGCGGTACCGTGGTTGAAACATTCAGCCAGGTTTGGGCAAGACGCTTCCTCGCAGACAGAATGCAGGCCATTTTTGCGCATTGCGGCTTTGATGCCCTGGATACGGGTAGAATCCGCCGGAAGTTTTATTTTCATCCATTCCGGTTTACGTAGTAGAGCGTCGCGCTCTGTGACCACATTTTTAACCGGGATAAGAGCCATCTTATCGGCATCGCGGTATTTTACACCGCGTTCCATCACAATGGGTTTACTCATAGCGTGCGTGTTCCAGTTGCGAATAACGAAGGAAAGCGTTTCAATTCAAGGGAAAGTTGTATTTATCAACTATTTTTGAATTTGTGACACGCAGTATATCATTGATAAGGGCCATAAAGCAGCCTGACAGCCCGGCAAAATGTAAAATAGTTGTTGTTTTGTGCTGTTTGCCCATATCTTCCGTGACCTGAATGCAACATTTTTGTCAGAACGCCTCACGAATGATATCAATGACGTTCTCCAGCACCGGATCGCGCAGACTTAGTTTATTGTAATGCAGCGAGAACTCGACCTGTTCACTATTCACCGGCGCGTAGGGAAGGCGTTCAAGCGGCCAGCAACGGCTAAATAAGTCGTAGAAGCGGGTGGGCATCAGTCCCAGCAGATCGCTGCTGGCGATCAGCGAGGCAATGGTAAAAATATTGTAGCTGCTAAAACTGATTTGCTGATCGGGAAATGTCTCCTGCAGTCGCTGGCGCAGGAGGGAAAGATGTTGTCCCTCCAGCATCAGAAAGGTGTGATCCGCGCTGTTCAGTCTCTCTTCAGTAATGGCGTTCGCCAGACACGGGTGATGCTGGCGGCAGACAATCTCAAGCGTATCGCTAAACAGGACGTGATGCTGGATGCTCCGGTTGTTATAGCTATGGGTATTGATAATGAGATCGGTCTGAAACTGACTAAGCTGGCTTTCGGCATCGTCTACCGGAATGTTGCGCAGCAAAAGCTGAGGATAACGCGGCCTGATGGCCTGGTAAATAATCGGCATCACTAGCGCGCCGACCGAAGGCGTCGTGCCAATTGTAATGGTACGTTGCTTATCATAGCTGCCCGTAAGATCCAGGGCGCCAAGAATAGATTCCAGCCCCTGGCTGATGTATTCGTGCAGATGCGTAGCATACGTCGTGGGCGTTACGCCCTGGCCTTTGCGAATAAACAGCGGATCGGGAAATATAGTCCGTAATTTTTGAATGGACTGGCTGATGGCTGACGGCGTCAGGTTAAGAATTTTCGCTGCATTGACGATCCCTTTATGGACATATACGGCCTCGAAAATCGTCAACAGATTGAGGTCAATATTTCTCAGTGTTCTGAAAATTTGCGGTTTGTCTTGTAGGTGTTGATCGGCCGGTTGTCTTTCTGCCTGATTATTATCACTCACGCTCTGGCTCCGAATTCATTCGTATTATGAATAATAGATGAAATAGTATATTTTGCATTTATGAGTTGGTTTTAAAATTACTCTTATGAATGTATTTTTAGTCATTTCAATAAGATAAGTAACAGCAAGGCCGGGATTTTGTTCACGGAAAATTCCTCATCATGAGGACTGAAGAGGCCATGCCGCCTGGCGGCTACAGCAGGGATATAACGAAAATATAGAAAGCGGGGGGAGAAGTAAAGCATTCAAATCATATATGATTAATGACCCATAAATTTCTTGGGCCATTATATTTTACGCATTAAGCAGCAATATATTCATACGGTGGATTATTTAGCAGAGCTAAAATATTCGCCAGCAAGCGGGGCGCAATATTATCCGTGGTAGCGTCTTCCTTCCACTGCGTTATTTTGGCCATTTCCATGCCGGCATAACCACACGGGTTGATGCGTAGGAAAGGAGAAAGATCCATGTTAACGTTTAGCGCTAAACCGTGGAATGAGCAGCCGCGACGGATACGTAAACCCAGCGAGCAGATTTTCTTTTCACCCACGTAGACGCCCGGCGCATCGGCGCGCGGATGCGCCTCAATACCAATTTCAGCCAGCGTATTCACCACGGTCTGTTCAAGTAGGGTGACTAAATCACGCACGCCCAGTTTACGTCGTTTCAGGTTAAGTAAAACGTACATTACCTGTTGGCCCGGACCATGATAGGTCACCTGTCCTCCACGATCGCTCTGCACAACGGGAATATCGCCAGGCATCAATATATGTTCCGCTTTACCGGCCTGGCCCTGGGTAAACACCGGGTAATGCTCAACCAACCAGATTTCATCATGGCTGTTTTCATCGCGCATATCGGTAAAGTTATGCATGGCCTGAGAGATAGCTTCATAGGGCTGAAGGCCGAGCTGGCGGACAAGGATTTTATCCTGATACAAAACGGCATCTCCGTAGAGAATGAAAAAAGAGAGGAAAGTATATCACAGCGGGGGAGGCGGGGAGTTACCCGGATAAGACCGGGTAACCGTCTGGATGTATTACAATACCATTCGCACGATATCAATATTGCCCAGTTCTTCGTACAGCGTTTCAACCTGTTCAATATGGGTGGCATTAATGGTGATAGAGACCGAGTGGTAGTTGCCTTTGCTGCTCGGTTTTACCGTCGGAGAGTAATCACCAGGCGCATGGCGCTGTACCACTTCAACCACCTGATCAACCAGCTCAGGTAACGCCTGCCCCATTACTTTGTAAGTAAATGGCGTAGGGAATTCAAGCAGTTCGTTAAGTTTGGTTTTCATGTCAGCTCCGGCATTACGTAAAAAAATAACAACTCCCGCCACAGGGCGGGAGTTTTACTGATGCATAGTATATGGGGACGAAAATCACACTTTCAAGCGTTCAATTTTTATCCAAACCAGTGATGGAACATTAATTTAATGTAATCAATGATTTTACCGAAGAAGTTCCCTTCCGGGATCTCTTGCAGTACGACCAGCGGACGCTGCTCGATGGTTTTACCGTCCAGCTGGAAGTTGATGGTGCCGACCACCTGGTTTTTCTGCAGCGGCGCGTGCAGTTCTGCGGTATTCAGTACATAGCTCGCTTTCAAATCTTTCATGCGACCGCGAGGGATCGTCAGGTAAACGTCTTTATCGACGCCCAGCGAGGCGCGATCGGTATTACCAAACCAGGCGGGTTCAGAAGCGAACTCTTTACCAGCCTTCAGCGGATTAACGGTTTCAAAGAAACGGAAGCCCCACGTCAGCAGTTTTTTGCTTTCTGTTTCACGGCCTTTATAGGTCCGTCCGCCCATCACGGCGGAAATCAATCGCATCTGGCCTTCGGTTGCGGAAGCGACCAGATTATAGCCCGCTTTGCTGGTATGGCCGGTTTTGATGCCGTCCACATTCAGGCTGTTATCCCACAGCAGACCGTTACGGTTTAACTGGCGAATGCCGTTAAAGGTGAACTCTTTTTCTTTATAAACGGCATATTCGTTAGGCACATCGCGAATTAACGCCTGACCAATCAGCGCCATATCGCGAGCTGAACTGTATTGTCCGTCGGCGTCCAGGCCGTGTACGGTCTGGAAGTGGGTATTTTTCAGCCCTAACGCGTTCACATAGCTGTTCATCAGCCCGACGAAAGCATCCTGGCTACCGGCGGCGAAATCAGCCATCGCCACACAGGCGTCATTGCCGGATTGCAGATTGATGCCGCGTATCAACTGAGAGACCGGTACCTGCATTCCCGGCTTAAGGAACATCAGCGAGGAGCCTTTAAATACCGGATTGCCGGTGGCCCAGGCGTCATTACCGACGGTAACCAGGTCGGTTTCTTTAAATTTACCCGCTTTCATTGCCTGTCCGATGACGTAACTGGTCATCATCTTCGTCAGACTCGCCGGGTCGCGACGTTCGTCGGCGTTTTGTTCCGCCAGAACTTTGCCGGAGTTGTAGTCGATCAGGATGTAGGATTCCGCATCGATCTGCGGAACGCCCGGGATCATAGTTTTGATATTCAGGTCATCGGCATGTGCGGTTGAGATAAACGCGGCACAAAGCGCCGTGGTGAGCGCCATGCGCTGCATAAAACGAGCGGAAAAAGTGGTCTTCATGGTCTGAACTACGACGTCCGTGATGAAATTAAAAAAAGAGCCCTACTATAGCAAAAGCATAACTGGCAGGCATCTGACTTTCCGCGTGACTTTGTTAATGTCATTTACAGAAATTGACAGTACAGATACCTGCGATCGGTTACTGCGCGCTGGCGATAAAGGACTGTAATTGTGCTTCTGTTTGCAAACGTTGCTGTAACGCGCTGGCTTCGGCTTTACTGGCAAAAGGCCCCAGTTGAATACGCCAGACCGCGCCGTTTTGTATTACGCGCCCTGGTACGCTGAACTGCTGGCTTAAACGCTGTTGGTACTGCTGCGCGCGCGTTTGATCGCTGACGGCGCCGACCTGGACGACGAAACGACCGCTCGCCGCGGCGGCAGGCGCGCTCACCGGGGCAGATACCGGGGCTGCGGCGGCAGGCGCGCTCACCGGCGTCGCAGTCGCTGGAGCCGTCACCGGCGCGGAAACCGGCGCTGGCTGTGGCGCCGGCGTCGGTTCATTACCCTCCAGCACGCCAGGCGCCAGCGTAGTCGGCGCGCCGAGGAAGCCGCTGCTGCTCACCGGCGCGCCGGTGGTATCGTCACTTTTCAACGTGGAATTACTGACCGGAAGAACGTCGCCTTGCGGTTGCGCAGGTGCTGAAGAGGCGCTTCCCATTCCGCCGCTTAAATCAGGGCGCGGGGGCAGAGCGTAGGTCTGTTTCGCCACCGTTGTACAAGCCATCCCCGGGCCGGAGAGCGAACCATCCGGCGCCACGATAATGGGGTCAATCCGTACTTTAGTATTATTCGAGGTATTCAGACGATCCGCCGCCGCGCGGGACAGGGAGATGACCCGATCGGTGCCATAGGGGCCGCGATCGTTAATACGCACGACGATCATGCGACCGTTGGCCAGATTGGTGATTCGCGCATAGCTGGGGATAGGCAGTGTCGGATGGGCGGCGGTAAGCTGCATCGGATCGAACATCTCCCCGGAGGCGGTTAAATTACTGCCGGGTTCCGCATCATAAATAGCGGCCAGGCCAGCCTGGCTAAAGCGGGACGGATCCTGAACGATTTTATAACTTTTACCGTCACGCTGATAATCCTGGTTTGCGGTCGGATTCAGAGGTTCATAACGCGGTTCCGCTCCGCTGATTTCCACAGTCGGACCATTACATACCGCAGGTTGCGGCGCGACGGTGGTTTGCTGCTGACCGCCGTCATTAGTACATGCCGCGAGTAGTACTATCCCTGCCGCGACGCAGATTACAGGCAACTGCTTACGCATTGCGCACCCCTTATACGCTTTTCGACAACATTTTTCTGTGGGTGTGGATCGACATCACAATCCCGAACCCGGCCATCAGCACAATCAGTGCGGAGCCCCCGTAGCTGACCAGGGGTAAAGGTACTCCAACCACAGGCAGAATACCGCTCACCATACCAATATTTACGAAGACATAAACGAATAATATTAACATTAATCCGCCAGCCATCACGCGACCAAATGTAGTTTGCGCTCTGGCGGCAATCCACAAGCCGCGCATTATTAGCAAAATATAGAGCGCGAGCAGAATCAGGATGCCCACCAGACCGAGCTCTTCCGCCAGTACCGCGAAAATAAAGTCGGTATGGCGTTCGGGTAAAAACTCCAGCTGCGACTGGGTGCCGTGGAGCCAGCCTTTACCGCGCAGGCCGCCTGAGCCAATGGCGATTTTAGACTGAATAATATGATAGCCCGCGCCCAGCGGATCGGTCTCCGGATCAAGGAGCATCATGACGCGCTGGCGTTGGTAATCGTGCATCAGGAAAAACCACAAAATAGGAATAAATGCAGCGATCAATACAATGGCGACCCCAATTAAGCGCCAGCTCAGACCAGACAAAAATAGGACAAAGAGACCGGAAAGGGCGACCAGAATAGACGTCCCCAGGTCCGGCTGGGCGGCGACCAGCAGGGTAGGCATAAAGATTAATACCAGGGCGATGGCGGTATTTTTCAGCGAGGGCGGGCAGACGTCGCGGTTAATAAAGCGGGCGACCATCAGCGGCACGGCGATTTTGGCTATTTCCGAAGGCTGAAAGCGAACGATTCCCAGATCGAGCCAGCGCTGCGCGCCCTTGGATATTGCGCCGAAGGCATCAACGGCGACCAGCAAAATGATACAAATGATATAGAGATAGGGCGCCCAGCCTTCATACACGCGCGGCGGGATCTGCGCCATCACCACCATAACCACCAGCCCCATCGCAATCTGACCGATTTTACGCTCCATCATGCCGATGTCCTGGCCGCTGGCGCTCCAGATGACCAACGCGCTATAAACCAGTAACGCCAGCAGAATGAGTAGCATCGTGGGATCGATATGAATTTTATCCCAGAAGGTTTTTTTGTTCGGATTATCCGTCATGATTATTGGTCCTCCGCCGCTGCAACCACCGGGTTTTCCGCAGGCAAATGGGTGTTGTTGTCGCCCAGCATGATGTGATCAAGGATTTGGCGCATGATTGTGCCTACTGCCGGGCCTGCACCGCCGTTTTCAAGGATGATCGCGACGGCGACCTGGGGATTGTTATACGGCGCAAAGGCGGTCATTAATTTATGGTCGCGCAGGCGCTCGGCGATTTTATGCGCATTGTACGTTTCGTTGGCCTTCAGGCCAAAGACCTGCGCGGTGCCCGACTTCGCCGCGATTTTATAGGGCGCGCTGGCAAAATATTTATGCGCCGTGCCGTTAGGGCGGTTGGCGACGCCATACATGCCATCTTTCGCAATTTCCCAGTAGCCGGAGTGAATATCGCCCACCGGCGGCTCATGCGGCTGTACCCACGGCACCTGTTTACCGTTTTCCGCGGTGCTCATTAACAGGTGCGGGACTTTAACTACACCGTCGTTAATAAGGATCATCAGCGCCTTACTCATCTGAATCGGCGTCGCCGTCCAGTAACCCTGGCCGATGCCCACCGGAATCGTATCGCCCTGATACCACGGTTTTTTAAAGCGTTTCTGTTTCCACTCGCGGGTCGGCATATTACCAGATCGCTCTTCTGCGAGATCAATTCCGGTATAGTGACCATAGCCGAACTTACCCATCCATTCTGACAGGCGATCGATTCCCATGTCATAGGCCACCTGATAGAAGAAGGTATCCGCCGACTCTTCAAGGGATTTGGTGATATTCAGATGCCCGTGGCCCCATTTTTTCCAGTCGCGATAACGTTTCTCAGACCCCGGCAACTGCCACCAGCCAGGGTCGAAAAGACTGGTGTTACGGGTGATGACGCCAGCGCTTAACGCCGATACGGCGACGTAAGGCTTAACGGTAGAAGCGGGTGGGTAGACACCCTGAGTCGCGCGGTTCACTAATGGCGTGTTCGGGTCGTTAAGCAGCCCGGAGTAATCTTTGCTGGAGATGCCGTCCACGAAAAGGTTAGGGTCGTAACTTGGCATGGAGACCAGCGATAGCACGCCGCCGGTACGCGGATCGGTGACAATCACCGCCGCGCGACTGCCTGCCAGCAGCGTTTCAATATACTGCTGGAGCTTGAGATCCAGCGTCAGGTAGATATCGTGTCCGGCCTGCGGCGGCACCTCTTTAAGCTGGCGAATAACGCGGCCGCGGTTGTTGACTTCAACCTCTTCATAACCGGTTTGCCCATGCAGAATATCTTCATAGTAGCGCTCAATGCCCAGCTTGCCGATGTCATGAGTGGCGGCGTAGTTCGCCAGTTTGTTTTCTCTGTCGAGACGCTCGACGTCTTTATCATTGATTTTCGATACGTAGCCGATAACGTGGGTCAGCGCCGATCCGTATGGATAATAGCGGCGTTTATAGCCTTTGACTTCGACGCCCGGAAAACGGTACTGGTTGACAGCAAAGCGCGCGACCTGAACTTCCGTCAGGTTTGTTTTCACCGGAATAGAAGTAAAGCGATGGGATCGGGCGCGCTCTTTTTTAAAGGCGGCGATATCGTCGTCGTTTAAATCGACCACACTGCGTAGCGCATCCAGCGTTTGCTGAACGTTATCCACCTTTTCCGGCATCATTTCAATCTGATAGATAGTGCGGTTCAGCGCAAGGGGAATACCGTTACGGTCGTAGATTATCCCGCGGCTTGGCGCAATTGGCACCAGCTTGATACGGTTTTCGTTCGAGCGGGTCTGGTAATCGGTAAAACGGAGAATTTGCAGATTATACAAATTGGCGATCAGTACGCCGGTCAGCAGCAAAATACCCAAAAAGGCGACCAGCGCCCGACGCACAAACAGTGCGGACTCAGCCGTATAGTCACGAAAAGAATTTTGTCGTTTCATCCGCTGCTTAATCTTCTCAAGACTTCACGATCACTCACGGTGATAAGGGTGGTTGGTTGTGATGCTCCACGCCCGGTACAAACTCTCCGCAACCAGAACCCGAACCAGCGGGTGAGGGAGCGTTAACGCCGAGAGCGACCAGCTCTGTTCCGCTGCCGCTTTGCAGGCGGGAGATAATCCTTCCGGGCCGCCAATCAGCAAACTGACGTCGCGCCCGTCCTGTTTCCAGCGCTCCAGCTCATTGGCTAACTGCGGCGTATCCCACGGCTTGCCTGGAATATCCAGGGTAACAATGCGATTCTTACCGGCGGCGGCCAGCATCTGCTCGCCCTCTTTGTCGAGAATACGTTTGATATCCGCGTTCTTGCCGCGTTTGCCCGCAGGGATTTCGATCAGCTCAAAGGGCATATCTTTCGGAAAACGACGCAGATATTCCGTAAATCCCGTTTGAACCCAGTCGGGCATCTTCGTGCCGACAGCGACAAGTTGCAGCTTCACGCATTAACTCCAGAGTTTTTCCAGTTCATACAGGCGGCGACTTTCTTCCTGCATGACATGCACAATCACATCGCCCAGATCGACGACAATCCAGTCAGCCGCATTTTCGCCTTCGACGCCCAATGGCAGCATACCGGCCGCGCGCGACGACTGCACCACGTGGTCGGCAATAGACATAACGTGACGGCTGGAGGTGCCGGTACAAATAATCATACAGTCGGTGATACTGGATTTACCCTGAACATCTAAGGCGATGATGTCCTGACCTTTCAGGTCATCAATTTTGTCGATAACAAAATCCTGGAGTGCTTTACCCTGCAAGTTTTCCCCCTGGGTGAATAATTGCGTTATAACGATAGAAAAAAGGCCAACAGGCTGGACCGGTAAGGCGTTGCGAGTTAACGCTAACCTTCCGGCGGGACGCCGTGTAGTATACCTGAATCAGCGGCGATACCGGGACTTATGTCGCCGGATCGGCGTTTAAAACCAGATTATCATCCCATCCCACGTCACAGAAAGCATCGCCATTTTTGTAAAACAATTTCTGCAAAGCTCTGCAAGGTGAAAAAAGCCTGGCTGCGGAGAATAACAGCCTGTCGGGGGCTGTCAATGGGCGAAACCGCTGCGGCGAGAAAAAACGGAAAATTCATCACTCAGGCCGCCAGACGGCACGACTATTTAATACTTTCAGGGTGGCGAACCCTTCGCATATGTCGATTGCGCTCCAGCATCCCTGTTCTACCCGGAAATGCCATAGCGAGGCGGCGGGCATTGCGAGCAGACGGGCAATCAACAGGCTGAGTACGCCCTGATGGCTGACGATCAGCAGGTTCTGGCAATCGCTAAACGCGTCGAGTCGCGAGATAAAGCGCTCTACGCGCCGGGTAAAAGCCTGAAAACCCTCGCCATTGGTCGGAACCGCATTCTGCCAGTCCGTACACCAGGCGGCATAGCTTTCGGCATCTTCATGGGTGAGGTCGCGGTGATGGCGCATTTCCCAGTCGCCAAAGTACATCTCATTAAGCTCAGGTAAGATGTGTTGCGGCACATCCCGGCCCTCCAGTACGAGCCGGGCGGTATGGCGCGCGCGCTCCAGCTCGCTGCATAACACCCGGTCAAATGGCGCGTGGCGCAATAAAGTATGTAGCGTTTTCGCCTGGCCAATCCCTTTTTCCGTTAACGGCGTGGGAGCATGTCCGCTATACAACCCGGCGACATTGGCCTCGGTTTCGCCATGACGCACCAGCCACAATCGCATGGTATTCCTCATGAGGTTAAATGCGCAAAACATGATAATGCCCCTGATTGCGCAACGTTTTTTTCACTAAAATAGCGTTTTTTGGCCGGAGGCATAATGGCGTTATTCAACAGCGCGCATGGCGGTAATATTCGGGAAGCCGCGACGGTGTTGGGCATCTCGCCTGACCAGTTACTGGATTTTAGCGCAAACATTAATCCGCTGGGTATGCCTGTCAGCGTGAAACGCGCGCTTATCGACAATCTGGACTGCATTGAGCGCTACCCGGACGCCGATTATTTTCATTTGCACCAGGCGCTGGCGCGTCATCATCAGGTGCCGGCATCGTGGATACTGGCGGGAAATGGCGAGACGGAGTCAATCTTTACCGTGGCGAGCGGTCTTAAACCGCGTCGTGCAATGATTGTCACGCCAGGTTTCGCGGAGTATGGCCGGGCGCTGGCGCAAAGTGGCTGTGAAATTCGTCGCTGGTCTCTACGCGAAGCGGATGGCTGGCAGCTTACCGATGCCATTCTTGAGGCGTTGACGCCCGATCTGGACTGCCTGTTTCTGTGTACGCCCAATAATCCTACCGGCCTGCTGCCGGAGCGGCAGTTATTACAGGCCATTGCCGTACGCTGCAAATCGCTGAACATTAACCTGATCCTGGATGAAGCGTTTATCGATTTTATTCCGCATGAGACGGGCTTTATTCCTGCTCTTAAAGATAATCCGCATATCTGGGTGCTGCGTTCGCTGACCAAATTTTATGCCATTCCCGGCCTGCGGTTGGGATATCTCGTCAATAGCGATGACGCGGCGGTGGCGCGGATGCGTCGCCAACAAATGCCGTGGTCGGTTAACGCGCTGGCGGCGCTTGCCGGTGAGGTAGCGTTACAGGATAGCGCCTGGCAACAGGCGACCTGGCATTGGTTACGGGAGGAGGGTGCCCGGTTTTATCAGGCGCTTTGTCAGCTCCCCCTGCTGACGGTCTATCCCGGGCGGGCAAACTATCTGTTGTTACGCTGTGAGCGAGAGGATATTGACCTGCAGCGACGGTTGCTGACGCAGCGGATTTTAATTCGTAGCTGCGCTAACTACCCGGGGCTGGACAGCCGCTATTATCGTGTGGCGATACGCAGCGCTGCGCAAAACGAGCGTCTGCTGGCGGCGCTGCGCAATGTGCTTACTGGTATAACCCCTGCTGATTGATGTAGTTCAGCACGTTTTCCGGCAACAGATCGTCGCAGGACTCGCCTTTTTCCAGCCGTTCGCGGATGAGGGTTGCGGAGATATTAAGCCAGGGCGTTTCCGCCAGGTAAATTTTACCGGCTGGCAACTGGTGCAGATCGTCTGGCGTATGGGTCAGATGCTGTTCCAGCCACTGCTGGTGTTGCGCCTGCGTCATTTCAAGGGGATAGCCCGGACGACGACAAACGATCAGGTGAGTGTTATCAAGGATGGTGTCGTAATCATGCCAGGTGGGGAAGTTAAGCAGCGAGTCCTGGCCGATAATAAACGCCAGCGGCGCTTCGGGACCCTGTTCTTCGCGCCATGCTTTCAGCGTTTGCGCAGTGTAAGAGGGCGCGTTTCGCTGTAGCTCGCGTTCATCCAGCGTAAAAAGCGGCTTATCGGCGATAGCCAGCTCCAGCATATATTTACGCTGCGCGCTGGAGGCTTCCGGCTGGGGGCGATGCGGCGGCACATTGTTAGGCATAATAATCACCCGCGATAAGCCGATCAGATTCGCCAGCGTTTCAACAGGTTTAAGATGTCCATAATGCACCGGATCAAAGGTGCCGCCGAATAAAGCCTGTAACGATTTCATATCACCCATCAATAAATACGTCTGCCAGCGCCTTATGGCAGAGCAGGAGCGACAGCCCTTCAAGATCTGCCCATACCGACTGACCATAATCCTGTTTGAGTGTAATTTCTGTACGCGTCAATAACTGCACGGCCTGGCGAAGCTGCGCAGGATGGAGACGCTGCAACGCGTCGCCGATCATGGGGCGACGGTTTTGCCAGACCCGGTGTTTATCAAACAGCGCGCGTAACGGCGTATGCGCGGACTGACGTTTGAGATTTACCAGTAGCAGCAGCTCTCGCTGGAGGGTCCGCAGCAGAATAACCGGTTCGCTGCCTTCAAGGCGTAGCTGTTGCAGAATATGCAGCGCGCGTTTGCTTTTCCCCATCAGTAACGCATCCACCCAGTGGAAAGGGGTAAAGTGGGCGGCGTCATTGACGGCCTGCTCCACGCGAGGAAGCGTTAACTTACCGTCAGGCCAAAGCAGCGACAGCCGTTCCAGCGCCTGCGCCAGCGCCAACAGATTGCCCTCATAGCAATAGCACAGCAGTTGGTTCGCGGCGTCATCCAGTTGCAAATTCTGTGCTTTCGCTCTGGCGGCCACCCAGCGGGGAAGCTGCGCCTGCTCCGGCGTCTGACAACTGACCTGAACGCTACGGTCTGCCAGCGTGGTATACCAGGCGGCGTTTTCCTGCGCTTTGGTGAATTTGTTTCCGCGTACTATTAATAACAGGTCGTCATGCAGCAGCTCGCTCAGCGTGGCGAGTTGCTCATTCATTGCCGCGTTAGGCCCGTTTTCCGGCAGTTGCAGCACCAGCGTTTGACGGCTGGCGAACAGACTCATCGCCTGGCAGAGTGAGAAAAGCGATCCCCAGTCGGTACTGGGATCGAGAGTAAAAGCGTGGTGCTCTTCGAAGCCTTGCGACGCAGCCGCCAGACGAATAGCGTCCTGACTTTCCTGCAGCAGCAGCGGATCGTTGCCCAATAGCAGATATGCCGCACGCAGCCCTTCGTTGAGCTGCGCGCGGAGTTGTTCAGGATACAACCTGATCATTAGTTACTCAGCGTAGTGGAGACGCGTGCTGGCGTAGAGGCGGGCGCCGCCGTCTCATTGTCGGCGGTAGCCTCCTCTTTCGTCGCCTGAATATCCGCCGCGCGGACGCTGGTCAGCTTACGAATCAGCTGTTCAGCGGCTTTGTCATACATCTCCTGAACGATCATGGCCTGCTCGTTATCCTTCGCCAACGCCATCTGCGGGTTATCGAAGAACGAACGGTACACTTTCGTGCTGATAGGATAGATGTCATGGCCCGGAATCAATACCGAGGCATTGACGGTCATCACCATCTGATATTCCGCCGTCTGGCCGTCCTGGAACACTGACGCCGTATCCTGCGAAATAGTCACCGTTCCAAGCCGCAGAGACGGAACGTCTTTGCGCGTTGTGTCTTTATCAAGCAGGTTTACGTTATTCAGCCGTAACTGATTACGTACCGCACGACTTAGCGGACCGTTCGGATCGCCGGAATCGAGGATCATCGTTTTCATTGAAGCCGGAACCTGCGTAGTGCTACGCAGATGCCAGCCGCATCCGGCGGTGACCAGCACCGCCAGAGATAACAACAGTGTTACCAGATATCGCACGCTTCCTCCCGCGCTTAGCCAACAACCAGATTGAGGAGTTTACCCGGAACGTAAATCACTTTACGCACGGTAACGCCATCAAGATATTTTGCCACCAGATGTTCCTGGCCTGCACGTTCACGCACCTGTTCTTCGGTGGCATCCACCGCAACGGTGATCTTACCGCGAACTTTACCGTTAACCTGCACGACAACCAGCGTGGTGTTTTCCACCATTGCCTGCTCGTCGGCAACCGGCCACGGCGCGTTGTCGATATCGCCTTCGCCACCCAGTTCCTGCCACAAGGTAAAGCAGACGTGCGGGGTGAACGGGTTAAGCATACGCACGACGGCCTGCAGCGCTTCCTGAAGCAGTGCGCGGTCTTGTTCGCCTTCCTGCGGGGCTTTCGCCAGTTTGTTCATCAACTCCATGATCGCCGCAATGGCGGTGTTGAACGTCTGACGGCGGCCGATATCATCGGTCACTTTGGCAATGGTTTTATGCACATCGCGACGCAGCGCTTTTTGATCTTCGCTCAGCGCATCGACGTTCAGCGCCGCGACAGGACCTTTAGCGGTGTGTTCGTAAACCAGCTTCCAGACGCGTTTAATAAAGCGGTTTGCGCCTTCTACGCCGGACTCCTGCCATTCCAGAGTCATATCCGCCGGAGAAGCGAACATCATAAACAGGCGTACCGTGTCCGCGCCATAACGTTCAACCATTACCTGCGGGTCGATACCGTTATTTTTCGACTTGGACATTTTACTCATGCCAGTGTAGACCAGCTCATGACCCGCTGCGTCTTTTGCTTTGACGATGCGGCCTTTTTCATCGCGCTCGACGATAGCGTCAACTGGCGAAACCCAGTTACGTTCGCCGTTCTCGCCGACATAATAGAACGCATCCGCCAGCACCATGCCCTGACACAGCAACTGCTTAGCCGGCTCGTCAGAGGTGACCATGCCCGCATCGCGCATCAGCTTATGGAAGAAGCGGAAGTAGAGCAGGTGCATGATGGCATGTTCAATACCGCCGATGTAGATGTCGACTGGCAGCCAGTAGTTTGCCGCTTTCGAATCCAGCATTCCTTCCTGATACTGCGGGCAGGTATAACGCGCGTAGTACCATGACGATTCCATAAAGGTGTCGAAGGTGTCGGTTTCACGCAGCGCCGGCATACCGTTAACGGTGGTTTTCGCCCACTCAGGATCGGCCTTGATCGGGCTGGTGATGCCGTCCATGACGACGTCTTCCGGCAAAATAACCGGCAGTTGATCTTCCGGCGTCGGCAGCACTGTGCCGTCTTCCAGGGTGACCATCGGGATCGGCGCGCCCCAGTAACGCTGACGGGAAACGCCCCAGTCACGCAGACGGTAGTTCACTTTACGTTCGCCGACGCCTTTTTCCGCCAGTTTATCGGCAATGGCGTTAAACGCCGCTTCAAAGGCCAGACCGTCGAACTCGCCGGAGTTAAACAGCACGCCTTTTTCGGTCAGCGCCTGTTCGGAAAGATCCGGCTCGGAACCGTCAGCGGCCAGAATCACCGGCTTGATGGTCAAACCGTATTTGGAGGCAAATTCGTAGTCGCGCTGATCGTGACCCGGAACGGCCATCACCGCGCCAGTGCCGTACTCCATCAGGACAAAGTTTGCCGCCCAGACCGGGATCTCTTCGCCAGTTAACGGATGAATCGCTTTAAAGCCGGTGTCGACGCCTTTTTTCTCCATGGTCGCCATTTCGGCTTCGGCCACTTTGGTGTTACGGCATTCGTCGATGAACGCCGCCAGCTCGGCGTTATTCGCCGCCGCTTTTTGCGCCAGCGGATGACCGGCGGCCACTGCCAGGTAGGTGGCGCCCATAAAGGTATCCGGGCGGGTGGTATAGACGGTCAGGGTGTTATCGTAACCCTTCACATCGAAGGTGATTTCCACGCCTTCAGAGCGGCCAATCCAGTTGCGCTGCATCGTTTTTACGGTATCAGGCCAGTGGTCCAGCTTATCCAGATCGCGCAACAGCTCGTCTGCGTAAGCGGTGATTTTGATAAACCACTGTGGGATCTCTTTACGCTCAACTTTGGTGTCGCAGCGCCAGCAGCAGCCGTCGATCACCTGTTCGTTGGCGAGAACGGTCTGATCGTTCGGGCACCAGTTAACGGCAGAAGTCTTCTTGTACACCAGGCCTTTTTTATACAGCTCGGTGAAGAACTTCTGTTCCCAACGGTAGTATTCCGGGGTGCAGGTCGCGATTTCACGGCTCCAGTCATAGCCAAAACCCAGCGTTTTGAGCTGGTTTTTCATGTACGCGATGTTGTCGTACGTCCACGGCGCTGGCGCGGTGTTGTTCTTCACCGCCGCGCCTTCCGCCGGCAGGCCGAAGGCGTCCCAGCCGATTGGCTGCAGCACGTTTTTGCCCAGCATACGCTGGTAGCGGGCAACCACGTCGCCGATGGTGTAGTTACGTACGTGGCCCATGTGTAGTCGGCCAGAAGGATAGGGAAGCATCGACAGGCAGTAATACTTCTCTTTGCTCTCGTCTTCGGTCACTTCAAATGTGCGCTTCTCATCCCAGTGAAGCTGTACTTTGGATTCTATCTCTTCCGGGCGGTATTGCTCTTGCATGGCAGCCAGTAGTCCTGTTTTCGATACAGCTACAAATGTAGCTTTAGAGGTGGTGTTTAGATCCGCATAGCATAGCCCAAACACGCACGTCAAAACAGGGGGTAGAACATTTGTCGCGCCAGGCGTCCATGAGCAGGTGACGCAAAATGCGACACGACTGAGGCAAATTACCGCAGTTCCTGTCACCGCCAGATCGGCCCATAAAAATAAAGTCATATAAAACATACAATTAAAAAATGGCACGCCTTTTGATTAGGGAAGACAGGACTAAAGCAAAGGAGTTAATCGTGAAAAAAAATGCAGTGGTGATTCACCCTCAGGATTGCGTCGCGACGGCTATTACGGCGCTCAAGGCCGGCGAAACCGCCACAATGTTCATTGGCGAACGCGAGATAAGCGTTGTGTTACATCAGGATGTGCCATTTGGCCACAAATTCGCCATCTGCGATGTGCCTTTTCATGGCGAAGTTTATAAATATGGCGAATCCATTGGCCGCGCCACTCAGGAAATAAAAAGTGGCGACTATGTGCACGTCCACAATGTGGAAAGCGAACGCGGACGTGGTGACTGGAAATAATATAAAACAAGGGAAAATGATTATGAGCAATGAGACTTTTTTGGGTTTCCGCCGCCCTGACGGCCGTTTTGGCATCCGTAATTATGTACTGATTTTACCTACCAGCGTTTGTGCGAATAAAGTTGCCCAGGATATTGCCCGGCAGGTAAAAGGCGCGACATGGGTGAATAACGATTTTGGCTGCTGCCAGGTAGCAGGCGATGCGCGTCTGACGGAAAAAACATTGATTAATGTGGCGAATAATCCCAACGTCGGCGCTATTGTGGTTGTGGGCTTAGGCTGTGAAGGCGCGGAGCCGCTGCGCATCGCAGAAGAGATTACCGCATTTGGCAAACCGACTTCCTGCATTACCATTCAGGAAGAGGGCGGCACGCTTAAATGTCAGGCCAGGGGGATTTCGCTGGCCCGCGACTATGCGCAACAACTCTCCATGCAAAAACCGCAGCAAGCACCGGTTAGCGAGCTGCTGCTGGCGATGGAGTGCGGCGGGTCAGATACTACATCGGGGCTGGCGTCTAACCCTTCCTGCGGGGTCGCCTCGGATAAGCTGATACGCTGTGGCGGAAGCTCAATTCTTTCTGAAACGACGGAATTTATTGGCGCCGAGCATGTGATGGCGAAACGCGCGGTGACGCCGGAGGTTGGTCAACAGCTCATTGATTTAGTGGTCGGCTGCGAGGCGCGAGCAAAAGCGCTGGGCGAGGATATTCGCGGGGGACAGCCGACGCCGGGCAATATTAAAGGCGGGTTGACTACCATTGAAGAAAAATCGTTAGGCTGTATGCATAAAGCGGGTCATGCGCCGTTACAGGGCGTACTGGAATATGCCGATAGCCCAACGCATCCTGGCCTGTGGATTATGGATACCCCGGGGCAGGATATTGAATCTATTTCCGGCATGGTGGCGGGTGGAGCGCAGATCGTTATTTTTACTACCGGTCGCGGAACGCCTGCCGGTAACCCAATAGCGCCGGTAATAAAAATTACGGGTAATAAAGCAACGTGGGAAATGATGCAGGACAATATTGATATTGATGTGTCCGCCATTATGTCTGGCGAGGCTTCTATTACGCAAATGGGCGAGGAAATTTATCAGGAAATTTTACGCGTCGCGAATGGGAAAACGACTAAATCAGAAGATTTAGGTCATAACGAATTCTCTATTTATAAGATCGCGCCGACGTTCTGATACCAAATCGGGCAGCACAAGCTGTCCGGTTATCTCCTGGGAATAAGCTATGAAAATTAAAAAAACACTGGAACGTTTTCCTGGTGGTATGATGGTTGTACCGCTGATCATCGGCGCATTGTTTAAAACCTTTGCGCCGGAGGCGCTGGAAATAGGCGGTTTTGTCACCTCTATTTCGCATGGCGCAATGGCGATTTTAGGCATGTTTTTAGTCTGTATGGGCGCGGATATCCAGTTTAAAGCCGCGCCGAAAGCGTTGAAAAAAGGCGCTGCGATCACCTTTGCGAAATTTGCCAGCGGCGTGATTATTGGCATTCTGGTCGGAAAATTTTGCGGCCCGGATGGGTTATTAGGTCTGTCGGCTTTAGCGATTATTTCGGCGATGACCAACTCGAACAGTGGGTTATATGCCGCGTTGGTGGGGGAGTACGGCGATGAAACCGACGGCGGCGCGATTGCGGTAATATCGTTGAACGATGGTCCCTTTTTCACCATGCTGGCGTTAGGGTCGGCAGGCATGGTGTCGATACCCTTTATGAATCTGGTGGCGGTTATTATTCCCATTATCATTGGCATGATTTTGGGCAATCTGGATGAGGACATGCGCAAGTTTCTTAAACAGGGCAGCGTGGTAACGATTCCCTTTTTTGCCTTTGGGTTAGGATACGGTATTGATTTCGCAAGACTTATCACGGCAGGTTCTTCAGGCATTTTACTGGGACTCATGACGGTGGCGATTGGCGGATTTTTTAATATTTTCGCCGATCGTGTGACGGGAGGCAGCGGCGTGGCAGGCGCGGCGGTATCCACCACCTCTGGCAACGCCGTCGCGACGCCAGCGGCAATCGCGCTGCTCGATCCGCATTTTACTGACCTGGCGTCGACGGCGGCGGCGCAGGTGGCGGCCTCGACGATTATTACCGCTCTGTGCGCCCCCTTCCTGACCGTATGGATAAAAAAACGCTACGATCGTAAACTGAACCCAGCCGCCGCAGGCGGTTAGCGTTTCGGCGGAAAATAAATCACGACGGGCGGTCTCGCCCGTTTATAAACCAACAGGATGGTGAGTGATGAATAAGACGAAAGATATAGCCGCATCTCCTCTCTGTTTTGTCTCTCCTTATCCGCAACTGGCAAAGGCTGCCGAGGCGCTGGTCGCGCAGTTGGATTACGCCGTCACTATTCATCAAACGACGCTTAATCGTATCCTGGATGAGCTACCTTTATTAGAGTCCCGTGGGCACCAGGTACTGATTAGTCGTGGCGGCTGTGCGGAAATATTAAAAAAGCACAGTAAATTACCGGTAGTCGAAATTAAAATGTCCGGCTACGACATTCTTGATGCGCTTATCCCTTTTAAAGGACAAAAAGGCACTGTCGGTATTGTCGGCTTTTCCAGTGTGATCAAAGGATGCGCGCGCGTAGCGGAACAGTTAAATATTAACTATAAAATTTTTACCTTACAGGGAAATGATAAAGAAACGATTTCTTGCCTGAAGCGGCAATTAGCGTCCACGCCATTAGATTGCATTGTTGGCGATACCGTTTGTCAGGATTATTTTTCACCGCTGGGCTCGCAATTCCGTTTACTTGATTCCAGCCCCGCCTCAATAACCGAAGCTCTGGAAGAAGCCCGCTCATTATATCTGGCTTTTCGCAGCCAATTACTCGAGCGTCATCATCTGCAGCTGATTCTCGATCAGTTTGATAAAGCAGTTATCACGCTTGATGATACCGGCGCGTTACTGCATTATAATAAATATGCGAGCCAACTTTTTAAAATTAACGCCTCCGGTGAAATTTATGACGCATCTTTCCTGAAACAGGTATTGCACCAGGAGCGGCATACATTACGCGAGGGAAAAACCGTCAGCGCGAAAGTCGTCGATACGCCGCAAGGCGCGATGGTGGTTAATCTGTATCCGGTATTTGCGGCCAGACAGTTAAGCCGGGTAGTGTTGACGATGCAAACCGTCTCCAGTTTACAGGGGGTGGAACATCATGTTCGCCGCCAGGAACTGTCTCGCCGTGGCTTGAGCGCCCGCTATCATTTCGACGATCTGCTTACCGAAAACCCGGAAATGCTGCGTCGTCTGGCGATCATTAAAAATTATGCCGGTACGGACGCGACTATCTTAATTAATGGCGAAAGCGGGACGGGAAAAGAGGTGCTGGCGCAAAGTATTCATAATGCCAGCCAACGCGTCAACGGCCCGTTTGTCGCCATTAACTGCGGCGCGATGGCCCCTCAGATTCTGGAGAGCGAACTCTTTGGCTATGTCGCTGGCGCATTTACCGGCGCGTCGCCGAAAGGCAAAATAGGCCTGTTTGAATTAGCGCACCACGGTACCATTTTTCTGGATGAGATTAGCGAACTGGATAAACCGCTACAGACGCGCTTATTACGGGTATTGCAGGAGCGGCAGATTATGCGGCTGGGCTCAGACCAGATGATACCTGTTGATATTCGCGTGATTGCGGCGACCAATCAGACGTTAACGAAGCTCATTGCGGACGGGACATTTCGCGAAGATCTTTATTATCGGCTTAACGTATTAAAAGTAACCACTATCCCGCTACGCAAACGTCCGGAGGATATCAAAGCCATCGGCCTGTCGCTGCTTACTAGTTTCAGCCAGCATTATAAACGCCCGGCACTAACGTTAACCCCGGCGCTGTGGCAAGAGCTTCAGCGCTTCGCCTGGCCCGGAAACGTCAGGCAGTTAAGCAATATTATCGAACGGCTGGTGCTCTCTATTGATCACTCCCCGGCAACGCTGGATGAGGGCCGCCTCTTGCTGGACGATCTGGAAGAGGGGAGCCGACGCGAGCCAAGTACCTGCCACGACTGCCAGATGCTGGCTGGCGATTATAAAACGATTCGCCTGCGTATTCTGAGAAAATTATTAGAGGCGGAAAGGGATAATAAATCGTTAGTGGCGAAACGGTTAAATGTCGATCGTACCTCGCTGACGCGCTGGATACGCGAGTCGGCCTGACAAGAATTTACAGACTCTGTGGGCAGCCTTGCAAAGCGTAACGCAAATAACGTCTATTATTATAGGCAGTTAACGATCCAAGAGGTGAAGTGATGAACAAGGTTGCTCAATATTACCGTGAACTGGTGGCCTCATTAAGCGAGCGTTTACGCAATGGCGAGCGCGACATTGATGCGCTGGTGGAGCAGGCGCGCCAGCGCGTGATGCAAACAGGGGAGTTAACGCGAACCGAGGTGGACGAACTGACGCGCGCTGTCAGACGCGATCTGGAAGAGTTCGCCATGAGCTACGAAGAGAGCCAGGAAGATAGCGTCTTCTTGCGGGTGATTAAAGAGAGTCTCTGGCAGGAACTGGCGGACATTACCGACAAAACCCAGCTGGAATGGCGTGAAGTCTTCCAGGATTTGAATCACCACGGCGTGTATCACAGTGGCGAAGTGGTGGGGTTGGGGAATCTGGTGTGCGAGAAATGCCACTATCATCTGGCGGTTTACACGCCGGATGTGCTGCCGCTCTGCCCGAAGTGTGGGCACGATCAGTTCCAGCGCAGGCCGTTTGAGCCGTAAGATTCATTATCGTGAGCGGACGGTTGCCGTCCGCCATGTTAAGCGTGCAGTTGGGCTTCCAGTTTGCGGATCTCTTCGTCGACGTTCCATTTGCCCGTGGGCTGTGCTTTTTTGAACCAGTAAAGCGCTTGTTGTAGGTCTTGTGCGGTACCGTATCCATCTCTGTACATGCATCCGAGGTTGTACCAGCCCGATGAATTGTTACATTCTGCTGATTTGTGGAACCATTCCAGTGCTAGCGAATAATTTTGCTCGACGCCATGACCGCATTTGTACATCCAGCCGATACTGTTATAGGCATCATCGTCACCCTGGTCTGCCGCTTTTCGAAACCAGTATATTGCCTGCTGGTAATCTTGTTTGATACCTTTTCCGATGTAATAACAATAGCCCATCTGATATTGCGAGTAGCTGCTCTCTTGTAGCGCGCTCTTCTTGTACCAAAGGGCGGCAAGGGATAAATTTTTTCGACATCCTTTCCCATTGCCATACATATACGCCAGTCTTTCCTGGCTGGCGCAATGGCCTTGTAATGCTGCCTGTTTAAACCAGTAGAGTGCCTGTGTATCATTTTGCTCTACGCCAGTTCCTGAATGATACATTCTCCCGAGATTATATTGCGCAAGGTTGTGGCTCTGTTCTGCTCCTTTGCGATACCAGGCAACGGCCTGGGCATAATCTGGCGCCATCCCGGTTTCTCCTTCCTGAACCCAGCCTAATGTGTTGAAAGCGTGGCGGTGTCCTTGCTGTGCGGCTTTTTCTGACCAGAATAAAGCCAGTGTATTATCTTTCATGTCGGTAGGCGTGTCTTTGTATCTTAAGCCGAGCCAATATTGCGCCTCGCAGTGTCCTTGCTCGGCCGCCTGCTGTAGCCAATAAAAAGAGAGCTTATCCTCTTCGCTGCCATCTATACGTTCGTCATTATATAAACGGCCTAATATATATTGAGCTTCACTATTTCCTGACTGCGCCAGTTCGGTTAATTGTGCTAAAGATACGTTGTCGCAGGGATGACTGGTTATGGAATGATTCATTTTTTAATTTATCCCGCCATTGTTTTTTAGATTAATAATATATTGCGATTTGGCTTTGTTGTACTCTATTTTAGTTTTCAATTGCGTTTTTATTTGTAGCGTGAATATATTTTGGCGATTTATTATGGATAAAGAATCACAATATTTACTCTTTGCACTTTCCTCGCCGATGGAAGTATTGAACGAGGACTGTTTACCGTCACATTCGTCACCGAAAATGTATTTAGGGATAAAACGTTTCGATCTTGAATCGTCGTGGGGTATTGAAAATCGTGATGAGCTGCTTCAGACCATTTCCCGCATGACGGATGACGGTCATGCCACACAACTGGAATGGCTATATCGCCGCTGGTTTAGGTATGCGCCGCAGGAGTGGCAGGAGTATACCGACGCGCTGGACGAGGGAGATCGCATTTATGCCCGATTCGTCGCTGATACCGCCGTGTGTTGCGGCGAAGGTGGTATTCGTAGCTGGGATTATGTGCGGATGGGGTTTCTCTGCCGCATGGGCGTGCTCAATGAATGGCTAACAGAAGATGAGGGCCTGTGGCTGCAGTCGCGGATACAGCTTCGTGCGCTCAGCTATTATTCCGGCTGGTTGCAATATTTCAGCGCTTATTACACCGGGCGTTTGTACTGGCAGTTACGGAATGGCGATAACCTACCGTTGCTACGCGAGACATTCGCCCGTAAGGAGTTTGATGACGCGGGGCGACGTATGATGAATAAGCTGATCGCCGGGAAGGACAGTTTTTACGCCACGCTGCCGTGGCGCTACCTGCCCCATTACCCTGAATGCCCGGACACGCTTCAGGAGGTGAGCGATCTATGAAAACCTGTTGGCAAGTCCTTGGCATTGAGGCCACCACGGATACCGACGCCATTCGTCAGGCTTATCTGGCGCTGCTGCCGTCATTTCATCCGGAAACCGATCCGCAGGGTTTTAAGCTATTGCGAGAAGCCTATGAGAATGCATTGCAGGGGACAACATCGCCCGCCATAACGATGGTTGAAGAGGATCCCGATACCCCGTGGGTGAATTATCTCAGGGAGATATTCGGTGATTTGCTGGCGGATGGCGAACGGCGCTTTCAGCCGCAGGCATGGCAGGAGTTTATCCAACAGATCAATAAATTATCGATTTCACAGGTCGAAAAATCGCGCTGGTGGCTGTGCGCTATCGCGATGAAGACCTTTCCTATTTCGTACTCGTGTCTGAAACTGCTGTCAGATCGCCTGGCCTGGGAACAGGGGAGTGATAATCGAGATGTCGATGCCGAGGAGGTGGAGGATCTTTTGTTTGAAATCCGCCGTGGCGACCTGTTTGATTATTCGCTATTGCTGCATTTGCCAGTGACGGTACAAAACCAGACCATTGCTTTTTATGATGCCCTGGACAACACCTTTTTCGAGCATCCTCTCTATTTCGCCCAACTTATGGCCCAGCACGGCCCGTGGATTGTCCCGGACGATCTGCGCTTTCACCGACGCTTGTTACGCTGGTTCAGCACCTTGCACTGGGGTATTGCGGAGCTGCTGCCTGTCGCCCTGGCATGGCAGGAAGCCGAACCCGATAACGCAACGCCGGGTTATTACTACTTAGCCCAGCGCGTATTTTGCGGTGAAGGCGATAGCCTGCTGCCAGAACTTTACGCGCAGTGGTGGGCGCATCCTTCTACCCAGCTTGACGATCTGTTGCTGCGCTGGTGTCGCCAGCATCGGCCGGACTTTTTCCCGCTGCTGGTGATGGCGGTTGAGGGGCGTGAGCAGGTGGATATTAACGCTGAACAACTGCTCTATATTCCCGGCTCAAGCGCTCGTTCCTGCTTGCTGTGGGCCGAGGCGCTGCACAGCGGCGCATTATCGCCGCTAAGCGAAAGTTTTATTGCGCGGCGTTTGAATTATGGCGCGCCAGCGATGAGTGAGGCGCATAGCCAGCATCCATACTGGCTGTTGTATCAGGTGGCGGATAGCCTGGCGTGCGCCGAGGAGCCGTCAGCGGCATTGTTACAGAGTCTGGTAACGAAGCTTGATGCGCCGGATATCTGCCCGTTGGAAGCGCTGGTTATTCGCGGGTTGCTGGGGCGGGCTGCGGCTGTCGCCACACCGTGTGAAGCTGTAGTCGCAGATGAAGAACCGGCGACGACAGTGACTTCGCCGAGTTCGGAGGAATCTGGCGGCGGCTTTGGCCTCTGGCAGGTGATTAAAATCATTTTATTTATTGGCGTTGTCGGCCATGTATTACGCCAGTTTATGCATTAGGGATATCGAATATGGACAAGGAAGAACAATATTTACTTTTTGCGCTCTCCACGCCGATGGAGGTGCTAAACAGTCGTGCCATTGGCGCGAAACCTTCGCACTTCTCCCCGGCAATGTATACCGGGAAAACACACTTTGATCTCTCCGATTCATGGGGGATTGATAACCGTGAAGATCTTATTCAAACCATCTATCGGATGACGGACGATGGTCATGCGGCAGATTTGGCTCCCTTTTATATCCGCTGGTTTACGCTATCTCCTCGCCAATGGCGCGAATTTACCGCGCAGTTTGGCGAGCAGGGTCAGATTTATGCGCGATTTGTTGCCGAAACCGCACTATGCTGCGGACGCGGCGGCATTAAAGCCTGGGACTATGTGCGTATGGGGTTTTTATGCCGGATGGGGGTGTTGAATCAATGGCTGACGGAAGAGGAAAGCCTGTGGCTGCAATCGCGTATCTATGCGCGGGCGCACTATTTTTACGACGGCTGGACGCAATATTTTGCCGCCTATTCGTTGGGTCGGCTGTACTGGCAGGCCGAAGGGGACGCCATGCAGGCATATTTTGCCCACCTAAAGTACGACGCTTCAGGCGCACGGATGTTTAATGAACTGACCTCTACGACAGAGAGTTATTATGCGCAGCTACCGTGGCGACCACTCAACGAACAACCGACATGCCCGGAAACGCTTAAAGGAGTGAGCGATTTATGAATATCTGTTGGGAAATCCTGGGCATTGAACCCACCACCGATCTGGAATGTATCCGTCAGGCTTATCTTGCCCTGTTGCCCTCATTTCACCCTGAGAGCGATCCGCAGGGTTTTAAGCGATTGCGCCAGGCCTATGAAGAAGCGCAGCACTGGGCCGCCTCGCCTGCGGAAGATGTAAAAACGGAAGAGGTGGGCGACGAACATGAAATACTGGTGGCGTTCAGGGAATTGCTGGCATCAGAGCGCGATCGCTTTCAGCCCTCGGCATGGCAGAAATTTATTCAGCAATTGAACCAGTGTTCAATGGATGAGATAGATAAGCTGCGCTGGCAGTTGTGCGACATCGCCATGAAAACGGAAACGATCTCGCTGTCTTGCCTGGCATTGTTGGTGCAGCGTCTGAACTGGCAGCCGCAGGAAGCAGACGATGATGCTGAGGGAGAAGAGCTGGAAGCATTTCTGGAGACCGTAAAGCGGGGCGATGCGTTTGATCTGCTAAGTCTGGCCAAATTGCCTCTTGTTGTTCAAGACCAAACTGACGCCTACTTTTTTAAGCTTGAGCATATCTGGCGCTTTTATCCCGAACATTTTGCCGACGCTCTACAGGTTCAGGGAGCCTGGATAATTCCCGATGATAAACAGCTGCATCGTAAACTATTACACTGGTTTAGCGCCGAGCAGTGGGGCATGGCGGAACTGGTCGATATTGCTCGTCGCTGGCAGGCCGCGGAGCCGGATAACGAAGATGCGCACTATTACCTGTGCAAACAGCGTTTGCTCTGCGGTGAAGGGGAAAGCCTGTTGGCCGATCTTTGCGATTTCTGGCAGCGTTATCCCTCCACGCAGGCGGACGACCTGTTGCTGGGCTGGTGCCGCCAGCATCGGCCTGATTTCTTCCCGCTGGCGGTGATGGCGGTCGAAGCGCGCTGTATGGCGGATGCCGAATATGTGCCCGGTGAAAGCGCGCGCACGCGTTTACTGTGGGCCGACATTTTGCACAGCGGTAGGTTATCACCGCTGGGGCGTTCATTTGTTGACTCCCTGTTTTATAAGCGAAAAGCGATGGCGTGGGCAAATTCACGGCTGAGTACCCAGGGGGAACCCGAAACGCCGCTGTTGGATCTGTACCGGACGGCGGAGCAGGTGGTGCTGGAAGCGTTTCCCAAAGAAAAGCCCTTTTTTCGCCTGCTGATCCGGCTGGAGGAGGGGCAAGCCTGTCCGCTGGAGGCGCTGATAACCCAGGCATTGTCATCAAAAATCGCCATGAAGCCAGGCGATATTCGCGACAAAAAGGAGCTGGCGGAAGAGCTCAGACTGGCGGCTGAGAAAAAATTGTCTTCTGAAGCGAAAACCGAAGCACCCCGTCAGGCGGAATCTGGCGGGGTGATGAAAATCATGAAAATTGTCGGTTTGATCGCGTTGATTGTCTGCGCGTTAAATCGATTCTTCCATTTTTTCTGAACAGGGGCAGTGAAAGCGCCGTTACGGCGCTTTCGGCTCGTCAATACCCAGATATTCGCAGGCACGACGGCGCACGTCATCGACGCGCTGCATATCATTAGACAGCAGCGCCGCGTCGAAATCGGTAATAATCTCCCCCAGCATTTCGCGCTCATCGCCTAACGCGCGTGACCACTGCTCCTCTAACTGTGCTTTAAACGTCCGGTTAATCAGCATATCGCGGGGATAAATTTTCAGCGCCTGCAAGCGCTCGCGGCTGGCGTCGATTTGCTGCGTCGTCAGTGAGGTGGCATTGTGACTGATGATTCTGGATTCACTCTTGCCGTCTTCCAGCAGCACGTCAACTTCCAGCAGACCATTAATATCGTAGCTAAAACGAATATCAATGGCCTGAATGTGCCCGTTCGGCTTCAGCATGACGTCAAAAGAATCGATCAGGATATTATTTTTCACCTTGTGGCTTTCGCCCTGGTATACCCTGACGCAAATAGAGTCTTGCTCAGGGTGCATGGTGGAGTACGTTTCCACTTTTGACACCGGAACGGTGGTATTGCGTTCAATGATGGGCGAGAAAATACCCGGCACGCCCTGTCGGTTGACTTCCACGCCCAGCGAGTAGGGGCAGATATCCGTGAGGATCACCTCTTCAACGTCTTCATGGCGCAGGCGACAGGCGGCCTGAGTCGCGGCGCCAAGCGCCACGATGGTGCTGGGATCGTAACTTTGATAGGGCAATTTACCGAATAAGCGCACCGCGATGCGTTGCACCAGCGGCATCTGTGACGCGCCGCCGACCAGCACCAGGCTGTCAATTTGCTCCGGTTTGAGTCGGGAATCGCGCAGCGCCTGCTCAATGGGTGTGCGCAGCCGGTTGAGCAACGGTAGCCACAGGGCTTCCAGCTCATCGTCATAAAACGTGCTTTCCAGCGCGCGCTCCTGATAAAGCCAGCTCATGCGCAGCGGGGAGCCGCTGGCGCATTTTGCGGCTTCAACACAGGCATACAGCGCAGCCAGATCGCTATCCGTCAGCGCTGATTTATCGAGATTCCAGCGTTTTAGCACTTCATCAAGCAACAAATGCGTGAAATCTTCGCCGCCGAGGTAGTTATCGCCAGCGGAGGCGCGAACTTCAATCACCGGCGTAGCGTATTCCAGAACGGTCACATCAAAGGTTCCGCCCCCCAGATCGAAAACCAGCGAACGGCTATTTTGCTGCGTATGCAGGCCATAAGCCATTGCCGCCGCCGTGGGTTCATTGATCAAGCGCACGGCGTTTAACCCCGCAAGCTCAGCGGCAAGGCGTGTATGCTTCCGCTGCTCATCGCTGAAATAAGCTGGAACCGAGATCACGACATCCTTGATTGGCTGCTGAAGGTAGTCTTCCGCATCTTCTTTCAGCGAGCGTAAAACCAGCGAAGATAATTCCGGCGCATTAAACGACTCTTCACCCAAATGCCAGTGAGTATTACTGCCCATTGCGCGTTTAAATAAGGCAGCGGTTTTATCTGGATGAGATGTTTTACGGGCTGCGGCAGGTTTTCCCACCAGAATTTGTTTATTTTCATCCATACTAATTATGGATGGTGTTAAATATTCACCAAATTTATTAGGTATTAATTGTGCGGCTCCGTCTTGCCAGACGGCGATTAAACTATTAGTGGTGCCGAGATCGATACCAATCGCTAACGTTGCATTATCCATTGCGTTTAATTTATCGGGAAAGAGAGTTTATAGAATAAAGAACACCACCCTCTGGCGTGGTGATCTTTATCAATGTCACGCCTGGCGAAAGTATTCATCCATAATGTTCGTCAACTCCGGGCGCTCGCCGTCATCATTGATGGCGAAATCGAGGAAAAAAGCATCGGCCTGTGGCGTGCGTTTCTGGGCCAGTAAACGAAACGCCAGCGGGTAGTGGCAGGCATAACCGGGTGCGCGAGTCAGAAAACGGACAAAATCAATCAACAAGGGAGAATGGGTATAAAACAGCGCGCGTAACAGTACGGCGGGAAATCCCTCTTCGGTGATCCCTTGCGCCATGATTTTGTTGAGGCCGGCCTCGCTCAGATCGCCTGCGGCAATAATATCTGCGCAGGCCGCAAGATCGGGATAATGCGTTGCGCAGTTAGCCAATGCGTTCGGCCAGTTGACGCGGGTATAACGTCCGTCATGGCGAGTAAAGTAATCCTCCCAAAGGGATGGCGGTAGTTTTTCGTACTGTATTTTCAGGGGGATGCGGCGCTGAAACTGGGCTGCTTCCAGGCGCGCGCCGTCATAAAATCGCAGGTATTGCTGTCGCGTCTCGTAGCATGTCATCGCCACCGGCTGGCTGATGACCCAGGTCTTCACGGGCCGGCCTTCCAGCGCGGCGGCGGTGGCTTTATGGTGACCATCAAGCAGGACGCAAAGCCAGCTGTCATTCATATACCAGGCCAGCGCGTGGCTCTCTGGCTTATCGCGGTAATACCCGGCGCGTTGTGGGTTAAATCGCGATGGGGGCTGGCCTGGCAGTAAAAAACAGGGTTCGCCGGACTGGTAGTGATAGTCCACGTCAGCAATCCACTGCCCTGTGGTCGCGGGATTCGGTTGTTTTTCGTTACCCACCGCCCAGAAAAAATGCCCGTTGCCATCCGTCGGATAAAGTTCGCGTTCTTCCAGCCGGTAATAGCCATCGGCAAAGAGTGAAAACAGCGGCGTCAGGGCGGTAAATGCTTCGTTCAACCCGACTCCTGGCTGATTCCACTCGGCAAGTGAGGATAAAAACTGCGCGGCGCCTTCATCATCATTGCTAAAACCGGCATAAACAAATTCTGCGCAGGTTGGGCACCAGGCTTCAGTGTAAAAACGAATCAGCGGCGAGCCATGCCAGGAGAGTGTATGAATACCGGCGTAAGAGTCGGGATCGTGGATAACGCAGGGACGAAGCAATGCTTTTCCGTTACGTACTGAAAACGTTATATGGGCTACATCGTGCTGTAGCAGGCTAATTTCAGGTCTATTGTTACGCCAAAACATCGCTGTTCATCCCTGGATTCTACTTTGCGCTTTATGCGTAGTATTGCAGCCGTTCCGCCAGCAAATCGACAAATCCCTGGCGGTCTACATCGACCATCACCGTCGCATTCGGCTTATTCCCCGTCAGGAAATAATAATCCACCACCGTCATCCCCTGGGTGTATTTCCCCTGGGTTTCCACGCCAACCCAACGCTCAACGGTGGTGAAAATCTCGGGTTTCAGCAGCCAGGCGATAGTGCACGGGTCGTGCAACGGCGCGCCGACAAATCCCCATTTTTCGTCTTTGTGGTACTCCATAAAGAAGTCCAGCAGTTCGGCGACGATGGTGGAAATCGGGTTGCCAATGGCGCGGAAGCGTTCGATATCGGCGGCGTGAATCTGTGCCTTATGGGTGACGTCCAGCCCGGCCATCACCACCGGAATGCCTGACTGGAAGACAATTTCTGCCGCTTCCGGGTCGACGTAAATATTAAATTCCGCAGCGGGCGTCCAGTTACCCAATCCCATTGCGCCGCCCATGATCACAATGCGGGCGATTTTCGTATGCAGTTCCGGATGGCTATTCAGCAGCAGCGCCACGTTGGTCTGTGGGCCAGTGGAGACGATGGTGACTGGCTGTGAGCTCTCACGCAGCGTTTTTGCCATCAGCTCAACGGCAGTGCCGCTTTGCGGGGCGAATGACGGCTCGGGCAGCGCCGGGCCGTCGAGGCCGCTTTCGCCGTGAACGTTATCGGCGATAATCAGTTCGCGCATGAGAGGTTTCACCGCGCCGCCCGCCACCGGAATATCCGGGCGTTTGAGCAGTGTCAGCATCCGCAGCACGTTGCGCAGGGTCTTCTCCGGCGTCTGGTTACCGGCGGAAGAGGTGATCGCTTTCACTTCCAGTTCAGGGGAGGCGAGGGCGAGAACGAGGGCGATCGCGTCATCATGACCCGGATCGCAATCAATAATAATGGGCAGTGCCATTGTGGCTCCTTGTAAGCGGTACTTTGTGACAAGGTTAACGCCCGGCTGGATACGTTTCGAGAAGCGAAGCGGTAAAGCGTGAGATAGCGCGCACTCTGACATGCGCGCCGGGAAGATTAGTGCAGGATTTTCGCAAGGAAGTCTTTTGCGCGATCGGAACTGGGGTTAGCGAAGAACTCCTCTTTTGGCGAATCTTCGACGATTTTACCTTCATCCATAAAGATCACCCGGTTAGCCACTTTACGGGCAAAGCCCATTTCGTGCGTCACCACCATCATGGTCATCCCTTCGTTCGCCAGTTCGACCATCACGTCCAGTACCTCGTTGATCATTTCCGGATCGAGCGCGGAAGTCGGTTCATCGAATAACATGGCAATGGGGTCCATACATAGCGCGCGGGCGATCGCCACGCGTTGCTGCTGACCGCCGGAAAGCTGCGCCGGGAACTTGTTGGCATGTGCAGACAGGCCAACGCGCTCCAGCAGCTTCAGGCCTTTATCGCGGGCGGCGGCCTTATCGCGTTTCAGCACTTTCACCTGCGCCAGCGTCAGGTTTTCGATGATCGACAGGTGGGGAAACAGCTCGAAGTGCTGGAATACCATGCCCACGCGGGAACGCAGTTTCGCCAGATCGGTTTTTTTGTCGTTCACAATAATGCCGTTAACGGTAATTTCGCCTTTTTGCACCGGTTCCAGACCATTGACGGTCTTAATCAGCGTGGATTTACCGGAACCCGATGGCCCGCAGACTACCACCACCTCACCTTTTTTCACTTCTGTTGAACAATCGGTCAGCACCTGAAAGTGACCATACCATTTTGAAACATTTTTCAGGGTAATCATTAAACTGTCCTTTTCTTCAAATAGCTGACCAGCAACGACGCGCTCAGGCTGATAACAAAATAAACGGCGCCGGCGAACAGAATCATTTCGACCTGAGTACCGTCACGCTCGCCGATAGTCGACGCGGTGCGGAAGAAGTCCGCCAGGCTGAGTACATAAACTAAAGAGGTGTCCTGAAATAGCACGATACCCTGCGTAAGCAACAGCGGCACCATCGCCCGAAACGCCTGCGGCAGAATAATGAGCTTCATCGATTGCCAGTGGGTCATCCCCAACGCCAGCGCGGCGCTGGACTGCCCGCGGGAAATACTTTGAATACCGGCGCGAATAATCTCGGAATAGTAGGCCGCTTCAAACATAGAGAATGCCACCATCGCGGAGATCAGGCGGATATCGGTTTTCGGCGATAGTCCCAGCACGTTTTGCAGAAAGCCGGGTACAATCAGATAAAACCACAGCAGCACCATCACCAACGGGATGGAACGGAAAACGTTAACATACGCTTTAGCAAACCAGGCGATAGGGGTAAAGCTTGAGAGGCGCATGACGGCCAGAATGGTTCCCCAGACTATCCCCACGACAACGGCGGTGACGGTGATCTTCAGCGTGATGACCAACCCGGCCAGCAGGTAAGGCAGTGAGGGGATAATCGAACTCCAGTCAAATTCGTACATTATTTGCTCCCCACGTTGCCCGGCAGGCGGACTTTGCGTTCAACCAGGCTCATGACCAGCATGATAACGGCGTTAATCAGCACATAGGCCAGCGTAATGGCCGTGAAGGATTCCCAGGCGTGCGCCGAGTAATCCAACAGTTTGCCTGCCTGCGCCGCCATATCCACCAGGCCGATGGTTGAGGCAATAGCCGAGTTTTTCACCAGGTTCATCATCTCTGACGTCATTGGCGGCACGATAACGCGATAGGCATTCGGCAGCAGGACATAGCGATAAGCCTGCGGCAGCGTTAGCCCCATCGCCAGCGCCGCGTTCTTCTGCCCGCGAGGCAGAGACTGAATCGCGGCGCGCACCTGTTCGCAAACGCGGGCGGCGGTAAACAGTCCCAGACAGATCATTGAGGAGAGGAAAAACTGAATATTGGGATCGAGTTCCGCCTTAAACCACATGCCAAGATCTTCCGGCAACAGTTCAGGCACCACCAGGTACCAGGTGAAGAATTGCACGATCAGCGGCACGTTACGGAACAGTTCTACGTACAATGTGCCCAGTCCGGAGAGGAAACGGTTGGGAACGGTACGTAAAATGCCGAAAATAGATCCTACCAGGAAAGCGATAATCCAGGCGGTAATCGAAAGGGCTACGGTGACCTGAAAACCACTCCATAGCCAGCCGAGATAGGTGGTATTGCCGAAGGGGGCTTCCTGTAAAAAAATACCCCAGTTCCAGTCTATTGACATACATCTACTCCGAAAAAAAAGGGTAGCAGCGCTACCCTCGAAGATTGTTGCCCGGCGATTTGCGGCTTCAGGCCCGATGGGGAACGACCATCAGGCTTATAGTCTGTCCGTGCTGAGCGACAATCGAGAGGACAGGAGTCCCGTCCCATTTAGTTTTAGTTAGTTAAGCGCTTTATCATTCGGTGCTTTGAACAGGGCTTTCATCTCGTCAGACAACTCGAAATTCATGTTCAGGTTTTTCGGTGGGATCGGATTTTTAAACCACTTATCAAACCACTTTTCCGCTTCGCCGGAGGTTTGCGCCTGGGCGATGGTATCGTCCATCAGCTTTTTAAACTCAGGGTCGTTTTTACGCAGCATACAGCCGTAAGCCTCCTGGGACTGCGGTTTACCGACAATCTCCCAGTTATCCGGTTTCTTGGCTTTGGCGCGCTCGCCGGCCAGCAGCGCGTCATCCATCATAAAGGCGACGGCGCGACCGCTTTCCAGGGTGCGGAACGAGTCACCGTGGTCTTTCGCGCTAATAATACGCATCCCCATCTTTTGCTCTTCGTTAAGCTTATGCAGCAGAATTTCAGAGGTCGTCCCGGAGGTGACGACGACCGCTTTGCCTTTCAGATCCGGGAAATCTTTAATATCGCCGCCTTTTTTAGTCAGCAGTCGCGTCCCGACGACGAAAATCGTATCGGAGAAGGCGGCCTGTTTCTGGCGCTCAAGGTTGTTAGTCGTTGAACCACATTCAAAATCGAAGGTTCCGTTTTGCAACAGCGGAATACGGTTTTGCGAGGTGATCGGGATCAGCTTCACCTGCAGATCGGGCTTGTTAAGTTTCTTTTTTACCGCTTCCACAATGGCGTTGGAGTAGTCCTGGGAATAGCCGACCACTTTCTGCTGGTTGTCGTAATAAGAAAAGGGCACAGAAGATTCGCGATGCCCGACGACGATCACGCCATTTTTAGCGATCTTGTCCAGGGTGCTACCAGCGGCAGGCGCGCCATCTTCTGCGTGCGCAAGGCCCGCAGACAGTCCCATGACCAGCATTGCTGTGGTTAGCTTACGTAATTGCATATCCAACTCCTTTATCATCTGCGCCGTCGACGCATTGATAGCTATTGTGATGTTGTTATTGCCTGCAACTTGCGCGTGCAGTGTTATGTGTGTTTGTTAACATTTAGTGTGGCTTGTTGTAAATATTTTGCTGCGATATTGTTTATTTTTGCGAAGTGCGCCGCACCGTTCAGAGGCAAAAATCCTACATTGCACCGTTCAGGTGCTACCGATGATCGATTTTGGTGCGACCAGGTTGCACAAGCAGCCAGAACAGGTTTGCCATGTTTAACAAAGCAATAGACGTGCCAGAATGGGGGATAAAGGAGAATTTTCAGGCCGGATAAATGAAGCGCTATCCGGCCTGGGGAGAGATTATTTCCGTCGTTGTCTCAGGCTCATCACTACCGCGCCAAAAGCAAACAGCGCGGTCAGTACCCATAGCGGCCAGTTGCCGGTACGAGCATAGGGAGTTAACCCCGTGGTTGGCGTGACATTGGTGGTCAGTACCTGGCGTGTGAACTGCGGGATCATCGCCTGAATTTCGCCCTGCGGGCCAATCACCGCCGTAATACCGTTATTAGTACTGCGCAGCAACGGACGCGCCAGTTCCAGCGAACGCATCCGCGCCATCTGGAAATGTTGCCACGGGCCAATGGACTTACCAAACCAGGCGTCGTTAGAAATCGTCAGCAGATAGTCGGTGTCCGGGCGGAAGTTATCCCGCACCTGTTCGCCAAGAATAATTTCATAACAGATTGCCGCCGTCAGCTTATAGTCGTGCGCATGTAACTGCGGCTGGATATAAGGGCCGCGGCTAAAGGAGGACATGGGCAGATCGAAGAACGGCGCCAGTGGACGCAGGATAGACTCCAGCGGAACGAACTCGCCAAAGGGCACAAGGTGATTTTTATTGTAGCGATTGGGCGAGTCATAACTGTATGGATTATCCTTGCCTAACGTAATAATCGTATTGTAGGTGTCGTATCGATTCTGTTTATTGAGACGCGCATCGACAATACCGGTGATCAGCGTGCTATTTTTTTCGCGTAACATCTCGTCCAGCGAACGAAGGAAAGGCTGCTGATTGATTTCGAGATCCGGAATCGCCGACTCAGGCCAGATAATAATCTGTGATTTGCCTAACTCTGGGCGGGTTTCGTTGAGATAAATTTTTAGCGTATTCAGTAGCTGGTTTTCGTCCCACTTCAGCGACTGCGGAATATCGCCCTGCACCAGCGATACCTGGGTCGCTTTGGTCGGTTCCAGCGTAAACCACTGGATATAACGTAGCGGAAAGGGCAAAGCAAACAGAATCACGGCGACAGCCAGCGGACGCCAGTTCCGCGTCGCCAGTGCCAGCGCTAACAGGCCGCTGACCATCATCAGCAGGAAGTTGATCGCTTCGACGCCCATTACTGGCGCCAGGCCTTTTAGCGGGCCGTCGACCTGACTATAGCCAAATTGCAGCCAGGGGAAGCCGGTCAGCACCCAGCCGCGTAAAAATTCGGTGATTTGCCATATTGCAGGTGCGGCGATAGCGACGCGCAGCCAGTTGGTTTTTGGCCACAGGCGCGACAAAATCCCGGCAAACAGTCCGGTATACAGCGAGAGATAAGCTGCAAGCAGCACCACCAGAAAAACGTTAACCGGACCCGGCATGCCGCCAAACTGCGCGATACTGACATAAACCCAGTTAATCCCGCTACCGAAAAGTCCGAGTCCCCAGCAATAGCCGATAGCGGCAGACTGGAGCGGGCGGCGATTAAACATTAAGGCCTGCAGCCCGATAAGCGACACTATCGCTGCGGGCCAGACGTCATACGGAGAGAAAGCCAGTGTTCCGCAGGCGCCGAATAATAACGCCAGCAGCAGGCGAATACGCTGGCGTTCAATTAACGAGGCAAATGCCATTTTTAGTCCACTATTGCTGTTATTCGTCCAGTTTTGGCTGGGGCGAGTCATCCGGGATCCTGACATGCACCTGAATAATACGACGACTATCGGCCATCGCCACTTTGAACTGGTAACCATCAATGTCAATGGTTTCGCCGCGGGCCGGTAAATGGCCGAACGCCTGCATCACCAGTCCGCCGATGGTATCAACTTCTTCATCGCTGAAGTGGGTGCCGAAAGCGTCATTGAAGTCTTCAATCGACGCCAGCGCGCGAATCGTCCAGGTATGGCGGCTAAGCTGACGGAAGTCGATATCGTCTTCTTCGTCATACTCATCTTCAATTTCACCGACAATCAGTTCGAGGATGTCTTCGATAGTCACAAGGCCGGAAACGCCGCCAAACTCATCGATAACGATCGCCATATGGTAGCGCTGGGAGCGGAATTCCTTGAGCATACGGTCAACCCGTTTGCTTTCCGGTACGACAACCGCGGGGCGTAACACTTTGTCCATGCTGAAGGCTTCGGCATCGCTGCGCATAAACGGCAGCAAATCTTTGGCCATCAGAATCCCTTCAATGTGATCTTTATCTTCGCTGATCACCGGAAAACGCGAGTGGGCGGACTCGATGATAACATCGAGACATTCGTCCAGCGTCTGGTTGCGTTTCAGGGTAATCATCTGGGAGCGCGGGATCATAATATCGCGAACGCGCTGGTCGGCGATGTCCATTACGCCTTCGAGCATATCGCGCGTATCTTCATCGATAAGCTCGTTCTGCCCGGAATCACGGATCAGCGCCAGCAACTCATCACGGTTTTTAGGTTCCCCGTGGAAAAGCTGGCTGAGTAGCAGGGAAAAAAATCCCTTTTTACTGTTTACTGTGTCACTACTGTGTGAATTGTCGTCGCTCATGGCGTCGTATGGGTTCTCATGTTAGTTAATACAAAGCTCGTCATGCGTATACTCAGCTGTGACGGCATGTTTTGCCTGATGGCGCTACGCTTATCAGGGCTACAAAAGGCATGAATGTAGGCCGGATAAGGCGCAAGCGCCGCCATCCGGCAAGCTACTATTCTGCAATCTTCTCGGCAATGTACGGATCCTCATAGCCCATAGCAAGCATAATCTCCGTTTCGAGAGACTCCATCTCTTCCGCTTCGTCATCGTCGATATGATCGTAACCCAGCAAATGCAGGCTACCGTGCACGACCATGTGCGCCCAGTGCGCCTCCAGCGGCTTGCTCTGTTCTTGCGCTTCCTGCTCTACGACCTGACGGCAAATAATCAGATCGCCCAGTAGCGGCATTTCAATGCCGGGGGGCGCTTCAAACGGGAAGGAGAGAACATTAGTGGGTTTATCTTTCCCGCGGTACGTCAAATTAAGGTCGTGGCTTTCGGCCTCATCCACCAGACGGATTGTGACTTCCGCCTCTTCCTGAAACTGCGGAATAACGCCGTCCAGCCAGCGTTGAAACTGAGCTTCATCCGGCAGGCCCGCGTGGTTTTCACAGGCCAACTGTAAATCGAGGATCACCTGGCTCATTTCTGTTCCTGCTCCTGGGCTTCACGCTTACGCTCTGCCGCCAACGCCGCTTTGCGTTTTTGTTCGGCCTCTTCCCAGGCTTCATAGGCGTTAACAATGCGGGCAACGACCGGATGGCGCACCACGTCTTCGCTGTGGAAGAAGTTAAAGCTGATTTCATCGACTTCCGCCAGCACTTCAATGGCATGACGCAAGCCGGATTTGGTGTTGCGTGGCAGGTCAATCTGCGTCACGTCGCCGGTGATCACCGCTTTCGAGTTAAAGCCGATACGCGTCAGGAACATCTTCATCTGTTCGATAGTGGTGTTCTGGCTTTCATCCAGAATGATAAAGGCGTCGTTTAATGTGCGTCCGCGCATATAGGCCAGCGGCGCGACTTCAATCACATTGCGCTCAATCAGCTTCTCGACTTTTTCAAAGCCGAGCATTTCGAACAGCGCGTCATACAGCGGACGCAGGTACGGGTCCACCTTCTGACTTAAATCGCCTGGCAGAAAGCCGAGTTTTTCGCCCGCTTCCACCGCCGGACGGGTCAGTAGAATACGGCGAATCTCCTGGCGCTCCAGGGCGTCTACCGCAGCGGCGACCGCAAGATAAGTTTTACCGGTACCCGCCGGGCCGACGCCAAAGGTAATATCATGATCGAGAATATTGGCGATGTACTGCGCCTGGTTCGGGGTACGCGGTTTAATCACGCCGCGCTTGGTTTTGATATTGATCGCTTTGCCATAGTCAGGCACGCTTTCCGCGCTCTGTTCCAGCACCCGCGCTTCTTTGATCGCCAGATGAATTTGTTCCGGTTCGATATCCTGAGTCTGGCCGCGCATCGGTGCGGTATCGACATACAGACTTCGCAAAATATCTGTCGCCGCGGTCACGCAAATCGGACGACCGGTCAGTTTAAAGTGATTGTCACGGCGGTTGATTTCAATACCGAGACGACGTTCGAGCTGTTTAATATTGTCATCAAACGGCCCGCAAAGGCTCAACAGACGGGCGTTGTCTGCGGGCTCAAGGGTAATTTCGCGAGTGTCTATATTCAAACTGTTCCTCTTGTATCTGTATCGCCGGACGCTGAACATTTACCGGCATCTAAGGAAATTATTCACGCCATAGGGAAAAGGCGCAAGCATTGCAATGAAGATGGGGATGAAGAGGGAAAATTGCAAGGCCCGTCGGGCGACAGGCCATGACCAGGAAGCCCGACAGGCGTAGCGCCATCGGGCATTATTGCCTTTCCTGCAGGATTAAGGCTGGTAGAATCCTACGCCCAGCTCATTTTCTTTACGGGTACGGGCAATGACGGACTCCGGCGTTTCGGCGACGCGCAGCCCCATTTCATCTTCGGTACGCACCACTTTTCCGCGCAGGGAGTTCGGATAGACGTCAGTAATTTCCACATCGACAAACTTACCAATCATCTCCGGCGTGCCTTCAAAGTTCACCACCCGATTGTTTTCGGTACGGCCAGACAGTTCCATAATGTTTTTACGTGACGTACCTTCCACCAGAATGCGCTGTGTCGTGCCGAGCATACGGCGGCTCCATGCCATCGCCTGCTGATTGATACGCTCTTGCAGAATATACAGACGCTGCTTTTTCTCTTCTTCCGGTACGTCATCAACCATATCGGCAGCCGGCGTTCCCGGACGCGCAGAGAAGATAAAGCTGTAGCTCATATCAAAGTTGACGTCAGCGATAAGCTTCATGGTTTTTTCGAAATCATCGGTAGTTTCGCCAGGGAAACCGACGATAAAGTCAGAGCTTATCTGAATGTCCGGCCGCGCCGCGCGCAGTTTACGGATGATTGCTTTATATTCCAGCGCAGTGTGGGTGCGCCCCATCAGATTCAACACGCGATCGGAACCGCTCTGTACCGGCAGATGCAGGAAACTGACCAGCTCCGGCGTATCGCGGTACACCTCGATAATATCGTCGGTGAACTCAATCGGATGGCTGGTGGTAAAGCGAATACGGTCAATGCCGTCGATGGCGGCAACCAGACGCAGCAGATCGGCAAAGGTGCCGGTGGTGCCGTCGTAGTTTTCTCCGCGCCAGGCGTTAACGTTCTGGCCCAGCAGGTTGACCTCACGCACGCCCTGCGCCGCTAACTGGGCGATTTCGAACAGGATATCGTCTGAGGGACGGCTGACTTCTTCACCGCGGGTATACGGTACCACGCAGTAAGTACAATATTTATTGCAGCCTTCCATGATAGAAACGAAAGCGGTCGGGCCTTCGGCGCGCGGTTCCGGCAAACGGTCGAACTTCTCGATTTCCGGGAAGCTGATATCGACCACCGGGCTGCGGTCGCCACGCACGGAGTTAATCATCTCCGGCAGGCGGTGTAAGGTTTGCGGGCCAAAAATAATGTCGACGTAATGGGCGCGTTGACGAATGTGCTCGCCTTCCTGGGAAGCCACGCAGCCGCCGACGCCGATAATCAGATCGGGATTTTTCTCTTTTAACAGTCTCCAGCGACCTAATTGATGGAAGACTTTTTCCTGAGCCTTCTCGCGGATTGAGCAGGTATTCAACAGCAGCACATCCGCCTCTTCCGCCACGTCGGTCAGTTGATAGCCGTGGGTGGCGTCCAGCAGATCGGCCATCTTCGATGAATCGTACTCGTTCATCTGACAGCCCCAGGTTTTAATATGGAGTTTTTTAGTCATCGACTTGCTCTTGCGAAATAGTGGCTGAAAAGCAGGGCGCATAGTGTAATGCTTTGGCGCGGTTGTGACCAGTATGACTGACGTCAGCCCTAATGGGTAAAAAATCCTGTAAACTTGTCTAAAACGTAACAGGATGAATGACCATGACAAATCAACCAACGGAAATTGCCATTGTCGGCGGGGGAATGGTCGGCGGCGCGCTGGCGCTGGGTCTGGCGCAGCAAGGGTTTACGGTGATGGTAATAGAACATGCCGCGCCTGCGCCGTTTGTGGCTGACAGCCAGCCTGACGTGCGGATTTCGGCCATTAGCGCGGCATCCGTGGCGCTGCTCAAGGGGCTGGGCGTGTGGGAGGCGGTGCAGGGGATGCGTAGCCATCCTTATCGGCGACTGGAGACCTGGGAGTGGGAAAACGCCCATGTGGTGTTCGACGCCGCTGAACTCAAGCTGCCGCTGTTAGGCTATATGGTAGAGAACAACGTCCTGCAACAGGCGCTGTGGCAGGCGCTGGAAGCGCACCCCGGCGTGACGCTGCGCGTTCCGGCTTCACTGGCGGCATTGCACCGCCGCCACGATGGTTATGCGCTGGAACTGGCCGACGGCGAATGGGTAACGCCGAAGTTAGTGATTGGCGCCGACGGCGCGAATTCGCAGGTTCGGCAAATGGCGGGAATTGGCATTCATGCCTGGCAATATGCGCAGTCGTGTATGCTTATCACCGTCAAGTGTGAAAATGCGCCAGGCGACAGCACCTGGCAGCAGTTTACGCCAACGGGGCCGCGCGCCTTTTTGCCGCTGTTCGACGATTGGGCGTCGCTGGTGTGGTATGACGCTCCGGCACGTATTCGCCAGCTACAGAGTTTATCGATGACGCAATTGCAGGTGGAAATTAACCAGCACTTTCCGGCGCGTCTGGGGGCGGTGATGCCTGTCGCGGCGGGCGCGTTTCCGCTAACCCGTCGTCACGCGTTGCAGTATGTACAACCGGGGCTGGCGCTGGTAGGCGACGCGGCGCATACCATTCATCCGCTGGCCGGGCAGGGCGTCAACCTGGGGTATCGGGATGTTGATGCGTTGATTGATGTGCTGGCGAGTGCCCGTAGCTATGGCGAGTCCTGGGCCAGCCATTCGGTGTTGAAACGCTATCAGACGCGGCGCATGGCAGATAATTTTATGATGCAAAGTGGAATGGATCTGTTTTATGCCGGGTTCAGCAATGAACTGCCGCCGCTGCGTATTTTACGCAATATGGGGCTGATGGCGGCGCAGCGCGCAGGCGTGCTAAAACGTCAGGCGCTGAAGTATGCGTTGGGGTTGTAACCCGCTGAATGCCTTACCCGGTTTGTAAAAACGCTCAATTGCAGGTCGGGTAAGCGTATTGACATCTTACTTTACTGCAAATAAAGCACATAAACCTAATTTCCCTTTGAAATCAATTTCATACCAAGGTGATGCCATTTCAATTATGCATACGTTGTATTGGCAACGTACTACTTTATGTAGCATCAGTAATGTGGAACTCATTGATTTTACAAGAATCGCCAGAGTGATTAATGCGGCGAGAATCCGATACCACGTCAGTGTTGCATGTTGGACATCAAACCACAGAATATAAAAAGTGATGATGTGAAGAATGACTTTGCTGGACAGGGCGCGAATATAGAATCCGCGCAGCGCCGTTTTCGAGGAAAACGCGACATTAATCAGCGCGCTTTGTTTTTCTTGCACAGGGATCCCTGGCAGATACACTATCCATTCCGCACTATTCTGGCGCAACATGACGGCCTTTTTCTGGTGCAGTATATGTAGCCTCATTGACACTGCCACGGGGTAAACCAGACCCAAAATAATCAACCAGGCGGCGCTGGCCGTGATATCAATGAAGGTGAAAGCGCAGAGCAAGACGACCATAAAAAATGTTAATGGCCGCAAAAAGAGATACCAACAAAACTGGTAATTCATTGTGAGGTTACCGAACGCTCCCTGTAAGGCTTTATCATAGCGTTTTACTGATAGCAGGGCATTAAGGGGGAAACCTCTTTCGGAATTTATAAACGCAGAAAAGCAAAAAGCTCGCCGAAGCGAGCTTTTTAAAGGTGGCTGGGGTACGAGGATTCGAACCTCGGAATGCCGGAATCAGAATCCGGTGCCTTACCGCTTGGCGATACCCCAATTGTCGTACTTCTTGCGCTCATTAGCAGAGCGTCTTTAAAACTGGCTGGGGTACGAGGATTCGAACCTCGGAATGCCGGAATCAGAATCCGGTGCCTTACCGCTTGGCGATACCCCAACAAATTATTTTCGAACCGGTCGAATACCTCGACGCGTTCTGAATATGGTGGCTACGACGGGATTCGAACCTGTGACCCCATCATTATGAGTGATGTGCTCTAACCAACTGAGCTACGTAGCCAGATGATTTCTTCGATGGCTGGGGTACCTGGATTCGAACCAGGGAATGCCGGTATCAAAAACCGGTGCCTTACCGCTTGGCGATACCCCAATACCGTCGCGGTGAACCGCAAACTCGAAGAAATATGGCTGGGGTACCTGGATTCGAACCAGGGAATGCCGGTATCAAAAACCGGTGCCTTACCGCTTGGCGATACCCCATCCGTACAACGCTTATCGGTGAATGGTGCGGGAGGCGAGACTTGAACTCGCACACCTTGCGGCGCCAGAACCTAAATCTGGTGCGTCTACCAATTTCGCCACTCCCGCAAAAAAAGATGGTGGCTACGACGGGATTCGAACCTGTGACCCCATCATTATGAGTGATGTGCTCTAACCAACTGAGCTACGTAGCCATCTTTTTTTCGCGTTACCTTATCGGCGTTGCGGGGCGCATTATGCGTATTGAGCCTTGAAGCGTCAACCTCTTTTTCATCGAAAAACGTCGGAAAGTGTCTGTTTGGTTAGGTTGCGAACAGCGTGGCGCAATATTCGGCAATTATTGGTTATTAATCGTTTTTCCGAAAGTGGCTTGCTATAAAAAAAGAGCCCCTAAGGGCTCTTTCGTCATCGTTAATTTACTGGTACGCCGACTGATGCACGCCGACCGCGCGGCCTGACGGGTCATCCATCGTTTTGAATGCTTCATCCCACTCAATGGCTTTGGCGGAAGAACAGGCCACGGACGGGCCGCCGGGTACGCATTCCGCCGCGCTCGGCACCGGGAACAATTCTTCAAAAATTTCCCGGTACAAGTACGCCTCTTTAGACGACGGCGTGTTGTATGGAAAGCGGAAGCGGGCGGTTTCCAGTTGTTGATCGGAAATCTGTTTCGCCGCCACCTCTTTCAGCGTATCAATCCAGCTGTAGCCTACGCCGTCAGAGAACTGCTCTTTCTGACGCCACGCGACGCTTGCTGGCAGATAAGACTCGAAGCACTCGCGCAGCACGTGTTTTTCCATCTTGCCGTTACCGCACATTTTATCCTGTGGGTTGATACGCATCGCCACGTCGAGGAATTTTTTATCCAGGAACGGTACGCGCGCTTCCACGCCCCAGGCGGACATCGCTTTGTTGGCGCGGGCGCAGTCATACATATGCAGCGCCTGTAGCTTACGGACCGTCTCTTCATGTAACTCTTTGGCGTTCGGCGCTTTATGGAAGTACAGGTAGCCGCCAAACACCTCATCGGAACCTTCGCCGGAGAGCACCATTTTGATGCCCATCGCTTTGATCTTACGCGACATCAGATACATCGGCGTTGAGGCGCGGATAGTGGTCACGTCATAGGTTTCAATGTGGTAGATAACATCACGAATGGCATCAAGGCCTTCCTGCACGGTGAAGTGAATTTCATGGTGCACGGTGCCGAGGTGGTTAGCCACTTCCTGGGCCGCCTTCAGGTCAGGCGAACCTTCCAGACCGACCGCAAAAGAGTGCAACTGTGGCCACCAGGCTTCGGAGCGCTCCTGATCTTCGACGCGACGGGCGGCGAATTTTTTGGTGATTGCCGAAATAACCGACGAGTCCAGACCGCCGGAGAGCAGCACGCCATAAGGGACGTCGGACATCAGGTGGCTTTTCACGGATTCTTCCAGCGCCTGGCGCAGCCCATTTTTGTCGGTAACGTTGTCTTTTACCGCATCGTAATCGAACCAGTCGCGCTGATAGTACTGACGAATTTCGCCGTCTTTGCTCCACAGGTAGCTGCCCGCCGGGAACTCTTTAATGGTGCGGCAGACCGGGGTCAGCGCTTTCATTTCTGACGCTACGTAGAAGTTGCCGAATTCGTCATAGCCCATATAGAGCGGAATAATACCGATATGGTCACGACCAATCAGATAAGCGTCTTTTTCGCTGTCATACAGGGCGAAGGCGAACATCCCCTGTAAATCGTCAAGGAAATCCGGCCCTTTTTCCTGATATAGCGCGAGGATAACTTCGCAGTCGGAGCCTGTCTGGAACGCGTAACGATCGCCATACTCTGCGCGTAACGTTTGATGGTTATAAATTTCACCGTTCACCGCCAGCACGTGGGTTTTCCTGGCGTTATACAGGGGCTGGGCGCCGGCGTTAACATCAACAATCGACAAGCGTTCATGTGCGAGAATCGCGTTATCGCAAGCGTAGATGCCGGACCAGTCCGGGCCGCGATGGCGCATCAGGCGTGACAGTTCAAGGGCTTTTTTACGCAGTTCCGCTGCATCTGTTTTGATATCGAATACGCCGAAAATAGAACACATAGCCTTCTCCGTTAATCTGTTGCATCGTACTTTTTGTGTTTGCTTGACTAAAAAATGCCGCAAAGGCGTGGAAGGCGCAAGGGGATTACGGTCTGAAAAATGAAAAATGCAATCGTCATTGTTGATTAGTGAAAAATGATTACATATTGCGCGGATTTATTGATGGATCTTCAGTTTTATCGTGGATTAATTGAATTATGTTTTTCCTGATGGCGTTTCGCTTATCAGACCTACAATGTTGTTCGAACCGTAGGCCTGAAAGCTATGCGTCATCAGGCAGGGGACAGGTTTAGATAACGTCGATCTCAGCGACGGAAGGGTAAATCCAGCTTGGGCGGAATGGCATACTGTCAATATCATTGATTGTTGATACGCCAGAAAGCACCAGAATGGTCTCCAGACCGGCCTGGAACCCCGCCAGAATGTCGGTGCGCAGGTTGTCGCCGACGATAACGGTCTCTTCCGAGTGCGCCTGCATTTTGTTTAATGCCGCGCGGATGATCCACGGGCTGGGTTTGCCGACATAAAACGGCTTCCGGCCGGAAATTTTTTCAATGCCTGCGCACAGCGCGCCGCAGGCCGGATAAAAGCCGCGACCGTGGGTATCCGGGTTGGTGGCGATAAAGCGCGCGCCATTGGCGACGAAAAATGCCGCTTTATGCATCATGTCCCAGTTGTAGGAGCGGGTTTCTCCAACGATGACAAAATCAGGGTTCACATCGGTAATGGTAAAACCCGCTTTATAGAGCTCGTGAATGAGCGCGCCTTCGCCCACGACATACGCTTTCTTACCTTCCTGACGGCGCAGAAAATCGGCTGTCGCCATTGCTGACGTATAAAACACGCTGTCCGGCACGTTAACGCCAGCGGTAGCAAAACGGTTCGCCAGATCCTGGCCGGTTTGCGACGGGTAATTGGTCAGCAGCACCAGCGGCAGACCTTTTTCCAGAATCCCCGTCAGAAATTCCGCCGCACCGGGTACGGCTACGTTGTCGTGCATCAGCACGCCGTCGATATCGCAGATTACATTCTTGATGGTCATGAACTACCCAGGGAATTTGTGAATAATCCGATACTATAAGAGCGCATCAACTTTCCAGCAAACGTTGCAGCAATGTTCCGTTGAGCATGGCGCGTTTAACTAAGGCAAATGCGCCGATAGCAGAACGGTGATCCAGCGTGGAGCGTACCACCGGCAAATTTTTGCGAAATGCCTTTAACGCCTGCGTATTGATACAGCTTTCGATAGCGGGCAACAGGACTTTATCGGCTTCAATGATCTCGCCGGCAATGACGATTTTTTGCGGATTAAACAGGTTGATAGCAATGGCGATCGTTTTGCCCAAATGGCGACCAACATGCTCAATGACTTCCGAAGCCAGGCTGTCGCCCCGGTTTGCCGCCTTACAGATGGTTTTAATCGTGCAGTCGTCAAGCGGAACACGGCTTTGATACCCTTGTTTAAGCAAATTCAGCACCCGTTGTTCAATCGCCGCATTGGCGGCAATGGTTTCCAGACAGCCGAAATTACCGCAGTGGCAGCGCTCGCCCAACGGCTCCACCTGAATATGCCCAATTTCGCCGACGTTGCCGTTACGGCCAATGAAGATGCGTCCGTTGGAGATAATCCCGGCGCCTGTACCACGATGAACGCGCACCAGAATCGAGTCCTCGCAATCCTGACTGGCGCCGAAGTAGTGTTCCGCCAGCGCCAGGCTACGGATATCGTGTCCCACGAAACAGGTAACGTGAAACCGTTTTTCCAGCGCTTCGACCAGTCCCCAGTTTTCAACCTGAATGTGCGGCATGTAACGAATCACGCCGCTTTCCGGATCGACAAGCCCTGGCAGGATCACCGAGATAGCGATCAATTCACGAATTTTACGCTGACAGCTATCAATAAAGACGGCGATGGTGTTGAGCAGCGCATGTTCCAGCGTCTCCTGGGTGCGCTCCGGTAGTGGATAATGCTCCTCAGCGACCACTTTACTGCTCAGATCGTAGAGCGTTAAAGTGGTGTCATGACGGCCCAGGCGAACGCCAATGGCATGGAAGTTACGGGTTTCCGTGACGATAGAGATAGCGCGGCGGCCTCCGGTAGAGGCCTGCTGATCGACTTCTTTGATCAGCCCGCGTTCAATGAGTTGACGCGTAATTTTCGTTACGCTGGCGGGAGCAAGCTGGCTTTGCTCGGCAATTTGTATGCGCGAGATAGGACCATGCTGGTCAATCAGGCGGTAAACGGCCGCGCTGTTAAGCTGTTTTACGAGATCAACGTTACCTATCTGAGCTTGTCCGCCTGGTGTCATATTCTCACTTACTCAAGTCAACGACCTCGTCACCATTAACGATGGTCTTGATAATTTTAAAATCGTGGGTGAACGCGGTCAGGTTGGCGACTTTACCCGGCGCAATGCTACCGAGATGTTTATCAACGCCGATAGCGCGAGCCGGATAGAGCGTTGCCATGCGCAGCACTTCATCCAGCGCGATGCCGCAATGCGCGACCAGGTTGCGTACGCCTTCAATCATGGTTAAGGACGAACCGCTCAACGTACCGTTTTCATCCACACACAGTCCATTGCGGTAGTATATTGTTTTACCTGCGAAAATGAACTGCTCAATATTGGCCCCCGCCGGTGCGGTGGCGTCTGTCACCAGACAAAGTTTGTCGCCTTTAAGGCGTTTGGCATTGCGAATGTTGGCGTAGTCGACATGCAGACCATCGGCGATAACGCCGCAATAAATATCCGCTTCGTCCAGAACAGCGCCAGCAAGGCCCGGCTCACGCCCTGTAATGTACGGCATCGCGTTAAACAGGTGAGTCGCAAAGGTAATCCCGGCGCGGAAGCCCGCTTTTGCCTCTTTTAACGTCGCGTTGGAGTGGCCTGCGGAAACCACAATGCCCGCATTCGCCAGTTTAGCGATTACGTCAGCAGGCACCATTTCCGGCGCGAGTGTAACTTTGGTGATGACGTCGGCATTATCGCATAAGAAATCGACCAGCGCAGCGTCTGGTTTACGCACGAAATCAGGATTATGGGTGCCTTTTTTTACCAGATTAAGCCAGGGGCCTTCCAGGTGGAGACCCAGCGCCTGGTGCGGATGTTTTTCCAGGTATTCGCGCATGACGCGAATGCCCTGTTTCATCAATTCGTCGCTGGTAGTGATAAGCGTTGGCAGAAAGTTAGTACAGCCCGATTTTTCATTGGCTTTCTGCATAATTTCCAGCGTTTCAACGCTGACGGCTTCTGCGGTATCGTTAAACTGCACGCCGCCGCAGCCGTTTAGCTGCACATCAATAAAACCGGGGGAGAGAATGGCCCCATTCAATGAGCGTTGTTCTATTCCCGGCGGCAGTTCAGCCATCGGACAAACGCGGTCAATCAGGCCATTAGCGACAACAAGCGCATGGTCATCAAGAATTTCGTGACCGGTAAAGATCCGGCCCTGGGTTAAAGCATACATTCCGACCCCCGATATCAAAAATTTACCGCCCCGCATTGACTGGCGGGGCGGAGACAACATTACAGACCTTTAATATTCTCTGCTTCTAATTCATTGAAATATTTCAATGTTTTAACTTTAAGTTCCATTGTGGAAGGCTCATCGCATACCACAACCGCTTTCGGATGGAGTTGCAGGCAGCTAATGGTCCACATGTGGTTGACGTTGCCTTCAACCGCCGCCTGCAGCGCCTGGGCTTTCTGATGGCCCAGCACCAGAATCATCACTTCTTCCGCATCCAGCAGCGTGCCTACGCCTACCGTCAGCGCGTATTTCGGCACCTGGTTTACGTCGCCGTCAAAGAAGCGGGAGTTCGCTACGCGAGTATCATGGGTTAACGTTTTGATACGGGTACGGGAAGCCAGGGAAGACGCCGGTTCGTTAAAGGCGATGTGACCGTCGTTGCCGACGCCGCCCATAAACAGATGGATTTTACCGTAAGAACGAATTTTTTCTTCATATTGACGGCATTCTGCATCGATATCCGGTGCGTTACCGTTGAGAAGATTGATGTTTTCTGCTGGAATATCAACGTGATCGAAAAAGTTACGATGCATAAAGCTGTGGTAGCTTTCCGGGTGCTCTTTCGGCAGGCCAACATATTCGTCCATATTAAAGGTGACCACATGCTTAAAGCTGACCTCGCCCGCTTTGTGCATCTCAACCAGCGCTTTGTACGCCGTTAGCGGCGTGCCGCCGGTAGGCAGTCCAAGGACAAACGGACGATCGGCGGTCGGTTTGAACGCATTAATACGGTTAACGATATGGCGAGCGGCCCATTTGCCAACCTGTTCTGCGGTACTCAGGGGGATCAGTCTCATTCTTCACCTCAATAATCAATGTCAAAATTTGGCGGATCGTATTAAGCGTAACCTGGATATCCAGGGTTCGTGTTCAATCCGTCCTGATTTTTTGAATCATAAAATAAGTTTTCCGTGTTAGCCAGTGGATGGTGGGGGTGATTACGATATTTAGTGATTATAATCACAAAAAACACCCGTTTAATTTGCGAGGCGAATTAATTTTCCACACACTCTGCAGAAGATGATCTCACCGTTCGATTACAGAACATCACGTTTTTAACGTTTGCAGCACAATAAAAAACGGCTTCAAAGAAGCCATATCGGCGTCTCGTAGGGGGAATAAGATGAATATTTTAGGTTTTTTCCAGCGGCTGGGTAGGGCGTTGCAGCTCCCTATCGCCGTGTTGCCGGTGGCAGCGTTGTTGCTGCGATTCGGCCAACCAGATTTGCTGAATATGCCGTTTATCGCGCAAGCGGGCGGGTCTATTTTCGATAACCTGGCGCTGGTTTTCGCTATCGGCGTGGCCTCCAGTTGGTCTAAAGATAGCGCGGGCGCGGCAGCGCTGGCGGGAGCCGTGGGTTACTTCGTCATGACCAAAGCGATGGTGACGATTAACCCGGAAATCAACATGGGCGTGCTGGCGGGGATTATTACCGGTCTGGTCGGCGGCGCGGTTTATAATCGCTGGTCTGGTATCAAACTGCCTGATTTTCTCAGTTTCTTCGGTGGAAAACGTTTTGTACCGATCGCAACGGGCTTTTTCTGTCTGGTGCTGGCCGCTATTTTCGGTTACGTCTGGCCGCCGGTACAGCATGGCATCCATGCGGGCGGTGAATGGATCGTTTCCGCAGGCGCGCTGGGTTCCGGTATCTTTGGCTTCATCAACCGTCTGCTGATCCCCACCGGTCTGCATCAGGTACTGAACACCATCGCCTGGTTCCAGATTGGCGAATTCACCAATGCCGCAGGCACTGTATTCCACGGCGACATCAACCGCTTCTATGCTGGCGACGGCACGGCGGGGATGTTTATGTCCGGCTTCTTCCCGATCATGATGTTTGGTCTGCCGGGCGCCGCTCTGGCGATGTATTTCGCCGCGCCGAAAGAACGTCGTCCGATGGTGGGCGGTATGCTGCTGTCTGTCGCGATCACCGCGTTTCTGACCGGCGTAACCGAGCCGCTGGAATTCCTGTTTATGTTCCTGGCGCCGCTGCTGTACCTCCTGCACGCCATTTTGACCGGTATCAGCCTGTTCGTCGCGACGCTGCTGGGTATCCATGCGGGCTTCTCTTTCTCGGCAGGCGCGATCGACTATGTTCTGATGTATAACCTGCCTGCGGCCAGCAATAATGTCTGGATGTTGCTGGTGATGGGCGTTGTATTCTTTATCATCTACTTCCTGCTGTTCAGCGCGGTTATTCGTATGTTTAACCTGAAAACGCCGGGCCGCGAAGATAAAGTTGATGAGATGGTAACGGAAGAAGCCAACAGCAACACCGAAGAAGGGTTAACGCAACTGGCGACCAGCTATATTGCTGCGGTTGGCGGTACGGACAACCTGAAAGCGATCGATGCGTGTATTACCCGTCTGCGCCTGACCGTGAACGACTCTGCTCGCGTCAACGATGCGGCCTGCAAACGCCTCGGCGCTTCCGGCGTGGTGAAACTGAACAAACAGACCATTCAGGTTATTGTCGGCGCGAAAGCGGAATCGATTGGCGATGAAATGAAGAAAGTGGTGGCGCGGGGGCCGGTCGCGGCAGCGTCTGCTGATGCGGCTCACGTTGCGACACCTGCTCCGGCGGCCAAACCCCAGGCGGTGCCGAATGCGGTGACTATCGCTGAACTGGTCTCTCCGATTACCGGTGAGGTAGTGGCGCTGGATCAGGTACCGGATGAAGCTTTCGCCAGCAAAGCGGTCGGCGACGGCGTGGCGGTGAAACCCACCGATAAAACCGTGGTTTCTCCGGCGGCGGGTACTATCGTGAAAATCTTCAACACTAACCACGCGTTCTGTCTGGAAACCGAAAAAGGCGCGGAGATCGTTGTCCATATGGGTATCGATACCGTCGCGCTGAACGGTCAGGGCTTCAAGCGTCTGGTAGAAGAGGGTGCGGAAGTCACGGCGGGTCAGCCGGTTCTGGAGCTGGATCTGGACTTCCTGAATGCCAATGCGCGTTCCATGATAAGCCCGGTTGTTTGCAGCAACAGCGATGACTTCAGCGCTCTGGTCATCAAAGCGGATGGTCACGTGGTAGCGGGTCAAACGCCGCTGTACGAGATCAAGAGCAAATAATCGCTTCCTGGCCGGATAAGGCGTAAGACGCCATCCGGCGATATCACAGAAAACATAAGCGGCAGAGGGAAACCTTCGCCGCTTTTTTTTACCGCAATTAGCCCCAATATTTTCTGCAAAGCCACTTTTTAAGTAACTAAAGGTTGTCAGTCTGTCCGGCTTATAAGATCATATGCCGTTATACGTTGTTTACGCTTTGAGGAATCCACGATGAGTGAGGCTGAAGCCCGCCCGACTAACTTTATTCGTCAGATTATTGATGAAGATCTGGCGAGTGGTAAACATACCACTGTCCATACCCGTTTTCCGCCGGAGCCGAATGGCTATCTGCACATCGGCCACGCGAAATCTATCTGCCTGAACTTTGGCATCGCGCAAGATTATCAGGGCCAGTGCAACCTGCGTTTCGATGACACCAACCCGGTAAAAGAAGATATCGAGTACGTTGATTCGATCAAAAACGACGTCGAGTGGTTAGGCTTTCACTGGTCTGGCGATATTCGCTACTCCTCCGATTACTTTGACCAACTGCACGCCTATGCGGTCGAGCTAATCAATAAAGGCCTGGCCTATGTTGATGAGCTGACGCCGGAGCAGATCCGCGAATACCGCGGTACGCTGACCGCGCCGGGTAAAAACAGCCCGTTCCGCGATCGCAGCGTCGAAGAAAACCTCGCGCTATTTGAAAAAATGCGTACCGGCGGTTTTGAAGAGGGTAAAGCCTGTCTGCGCGCCAAAATCGACATGGCGTCGCCGTTTATCGTGATGCGCGATCCGGTGCTGTATCGCATTAAATTCGCCGAGCATCATCAGACCGGCAACAAGTGGTGCATCTACCCGATGTACGACTTTACTCACTGCATCAGCGATGCGCTGGAAGGTATTACTCATTCTCTGTGTACGCTGGAGTTCCAGGACAACCGTCGTCTGTACGACTGGGTACTGGACAACATCACCATTCCGGTTCACCCGCGCCAGTACGAATTCTCGCGGCTGAATCTGGAATACACCGTGATGTCCAAGCGTAAGCTGAATCTGCTGGTGACCGACAAACACGTCGAAGGTTGGGATGATCCGCGTATGCCGACTATTTCCGGTCTGCGCCGTCGCGGCTATACCGCAGCTTCTATTCGTGAGTTCTGCAAACGCATCGGCGTCACCAAGCAGGACAACACCATTGAGATGGCGTCGCTGGAATCCTGCATTCGCGAAGATCTGAACGAAAACGCGCCGCGCGCAATGGCGGTAATCGATCCGGTAAAACTGGTTATCGAAAACTACCCACAGGGTGAGAGCGAAATGGTTACCATGCCTAACCATCCGAATAAACCGGAGATGGGCAGCCGTGAAGTGCCGTTTAGCGGTGAGATCTGGATCGATCGCGCGGATTTCCGCGAAGAAGCGAACAAACAGTACAAGCGTCTGGTGATGGGCAAAGAAGTGCGTCTGCGTAATGCCTACGTCATTAAAGCGGAGCGCGTAGAGAAGGATGCCGAAGGGAATATCACCACCATCTTCTGTACCTATGATGCCGATACGCTGAGTAAAGATCCGGCTGACGGGCGTAAAGTGAAAGGCGTAATCCACTGGGTTAGCGCAGCACATGCGCTGCCGATTGAAATTCGTCTCTACGACCGTCTGTTCAGCGTGCCGAATCCGGGCGCCGCGGAGGACTTCCTGTCTGTTATCAACCCCGAATCATTAGTGATTAAGCAGGGGTATGGCGAGCCGTCGCTGAAAGCGGCGGTAGCAGGGAAAGCTTTCCAGTTTGAACGTGAAGGCTACTTCTGCCTCGACAGCCGCTATGCAACGGCCGATAAGCTGGTCTTTAACCGCACCGTGGGCCTGCGTGATACCTGGGCGAAAGCGGGCGAATAAGCACTGCGCCAACAGGCGAATGCTGTAAAAATACCTTGTCAACGCCGCGTTCTGCGGCGTTTTTTCTCTGCATTTCTAAGAGCCTATCCCATTAGGGCTATTTTACTTGCCATTTTGGACCTGGGCAGTGCTCGCCAAAACGCGTTAGCGTTTTGAACGCCGCTAGCGTTTTGAACGCCGCTAGCGGCGGCCCGAAGGGCGAGCGTAGCGAGTCAAACCTCACGTACTACGTGTACGCTCCGGTTTTTGCGCGCTGTCCGTGTCCAAACTGGCTGCGCCAATAACGCCTGGTGGGATAGGCTCTAAGTCGATTCTCTTTTTTGCGAGGCGAATTAATTATTTTCTAAAAATTATTGATCTGATAAATGATTATTAATCTAAATGTTATAAGCGTCAGGTCAACAGGAGACAATTATTTTCATACCTATGGAAAACAAGTCAATTTTCTTTCTGGCGGTCTGCTTCCCCCACCAGCAGTCGAATGTAACAGAAAGCAATTAAATATGTGCGGTTGCTCATATTATTACATACTGGTTACAGAAAGAGATTGATAATTCGCATCGCGAAAAATAGTCTATTTAACGTAGTAAATGAGATTTCTCAGCGCTACTTTTTATTTTTATTTTTTCGCTGTTCGCTTTTGTCGGCAGCAATTTATACGTCAAAGAGGATTAACTTATGCGTACGTTTAGTGGCAAACGTAGTACGCTGGCTCTGGCTATCGCCGGTATCACAGCAATGTCGGGGTGGATCGTTGTTCCGCAGGCGCAAGCCTCCGGCTTTTTCGACGACTCCACGTTAACGGGCGGCATCTATTATTGGCAGCGTGAACGCGATCGCAAAGATGTGACCGACGGCGACAAATATAAAACTAACCTTTCTCATGCGACCTGGAACGCTAACCTGGATTTTCAGTCTGGTTACGCTGCGGATATGTTCGGTCTGGATATCGCGGCGTTTACCGCGATTGAAATGGCAGAAAACGGCGACAGCGGTCATCCAAACGAAATTGCCTTCTCGAAAAAGAATAAAGGCTACGACGAAGACTATTCCGGCGATAAGAGCGGTATCAGTCTTTATAAAGCCGCCGCGAAATTTAAATATGGCCCGGTCTGGGCGCGCGCCGGTTATATTCAGCCTACCGGTCAGACGCTGTTAGCACCGCACTGGAGTTTTATGCCGGGTACCTATCAGGGTGCGGAAGCCGGCGCCAGTTTTGACTATGGCGATGCGGGCGCGTTAAGTTTTTCCTACATGTGGACTAACGAATATAAAGCGCCGTGGCATACCGAAATGGATAAGTTTTATCAGGCGGATAAAAAAACCAATGTGGACTACCTCCACTCCATCGGCGCGAAGTACGACTTCAAAAATGATCTGGTGCTGGAAGCGGCGTTTGGTCAGTCCGAAGGCTATGTCGATCAATATTTCGCAAAGGCCAGCTATAAATTTGATTTAGGCGGCAATCCGTTCACCACCAGTTACCAGTTCTACGGCGCGCGCGACAAAGTAGACGATCGCAGCGTGAATGATATTTACGACGGTACGGCCTGGCTGCAGGCGTTGACCTTCGGCTACAAAGTCGCGGAAGTGGTTGACCTGCGTCTGGAAGGCACCTGGGTGAAAGCGGACGGTCAGCAGGGCTATTTTCTGCAACGTATGACGCCAACCTACGCCTCTTCAAACGGTCGTCTGGATATCTGGTGGGATAACCGCTCCGACTTTAACGCTAACGGTGAAAAGGCGGTTTTCTTCGGCGCGATGTATGACCTGAAAAACTGGAATCTGCCGGGCTGGGCTGTGGGCGCGTCTTACGTTTACGCTTGGGATGCTAAACCGGCAACCTGGCAAAGTAACCCGGATGCTTACTACGACAAAAACCGCACTATCGAAGAGTCCTCATACAGTCTGGATGCGGTTTATACCCTGCAGGAGGGGCGTGCCAAAGGCACCATGTTCAAACTGCACTTCACCGAATATGACAACCACTCCAATATTCCAAGCTGGGGCGGTGGTTACGGCAACATCTTCCAGGATGAACGTGACGTGAAATTTATCGTTATTGCGCCATTCACTATTTTCTGATGTCAGATGCGGCAGGCTGCCGGTCTGCCGCGCTGTTGAGGAACGACCTATGAAAAAAATTTTACTCATCGCCAGCATGACCGCCGGTTTGACGGCCTGCGCGTCATCACCCGCGCCGGAAGAAGATAGTCGGCTGAAAGAGGCGTACAGCGCCTGTATCAATACCGCACAGGGCTCGCCTGAGAAGATAGAGGCCTGCCAAAGCGTGCTGAATGTCCTTAAAAAAGAGCGCAAACATCAGCAATTTGCTAACGAAGAAAGCGTGCGGGTGCTGGACTATCAGCAGTGCATTCAGGCGACGCGCACGGGTAACGATCAGGCGGTCAAGGCTGACTGCGATAAGGTCTGGCAGGAAATTCGCAGTCATAATAACGTGCAATAAAACCCTTCCTTGCCACCCACGGGCGAATGTTTTCCGCCCGTGGTTTTTTCAGGCTTTATTTTCTGCTGCGATATAGCCGCGACTCAGACGTACAAACAGCATCGCCGTCGCGGCAAGTCCACATAACGCTGCGCACATCAGCCACCAGCCGGGCGAGCTTTTATCGCCGGTTAACTTTACCAGCGCGGTAGAGATGGCCGGCGTCAGGCCGCCAAAAATTGCCGTCGCCAGGCTAAAGGCCAGCGAGAAACCAACGGTACGCACATAGACTGGCATCACTTCGGTTAACGCCGCGACCATTGCGCCGTTATACATGCCAAAAAAGAAAGAGAACCACAGCAGTACCAGCGTCATGCGGGTAAAGTCGGGCGCGGCGGTCAGCCACTGCATGACGGGCCAGGTGGTGATCAGCGCCAGCAACGTAATGCCCATTAACACGGCGCGACGGCCAATCCGGTCGGAAATCGCGCCGCCAATGGGTAACCAGATAAAATTGGACACCCCCACCAACATGGTGACGATCAAACTGTCCCGCGCGCTGAGATTAAGCACGGTTCTGCCATAGGTCGGCGTATAAACGGTGATAAAATAAAACGTTGTGGTGGTCATCGCCACCAGCAGCGTTCCGGCTGTAATAATGCGCCAGTTTTTGGCGATAGTTGCAAAAATTTCCCTGGTGTCGGGGCGATGCTTGCGTTGTAAAAACGCTTCTGTTTCTTGTAATGAACGACGTAAAACAAAAATCAGCGGAATGATCATACAGCCGATAAAGAACGGAATTCGCCAGCCCCACTCCGATATCGCGTCGTGTCCCAGCGTGATATTCAGGCTATAACCAATCAACGCGGCGACAACGATCGCGACCTGCTGACTGGCGGATTGCCAGCTGGTATAAAACCCTTTATTGCCTGGCGTTGCGATTTCGGACAGATAGACCGAGACGCCGCCTAACTCAACGCCCGCAGAAAATCCTTGTAATAACCGGCCCAACAGCACCAACGCAGGCGCTGCCAGGCCGATCGTTTGGTAGCCGGGGACGAGGGCGATGAGCAACGTACCGCAGCCCATAATCGCCAGCGTCACCATCAGCCCTTTACGACGTCCGATTCTGTCAATATAGGCGCCAAGCACAATCGCGCCGACGGGGCGCATTAAAAAACCGGAGCCAAAGACGGCAAAGGTCAACATTAATGAGGCAAATTCGCTTTCCGCCGGAAAAAACGTTCTGGCGATATAGGTGGCGTAAAATCCGAACAAGAAAAAATCAAACTGTTCAAGAAAATTGCCGCTTGTCACGCGCAGTATTGCGCCGAACGTGCCGGCGCGCGATGTTGCAGGTGTGTGTTGTGCCATAGGGTTTGCTCTCCACTGTCTTTATTGTTTTATGGGTAAGATGTTTGCGGGTCAGTTGCCTGTATCCCCCGCATGTTTTCCGCGTCGCTTCTCAACTGCCCATTTGAGTAAGGCCGCGCAGCGGAAAAATCCGTGGGCGAATTTTCCGTAGGGAAGGGTGAGAAAGAGCGCCATCACCACGCCTAAATGGAGCGCCAGCAGTATGCCCATTCCGCTGGTGTCTCTGCCTGCCAGCAGCGCCAGCCCGGTAAGACTGGTTAAGAACAGCAGCAGAATAAAGCCGCGATCCATGGGTTTCTGGCGCGCATCGCCATGTAACGGCGACCGCCGCAGATTGAGCCACAGTAGCCCGGCCGGGCCGATAAGCAGGCCGATACCGCCCAGCGTGCCGAGCATGACCGGCAGGCTAAAGAACGGGTAGGGCGCTTCCCAACCGGCGACGTAGTGATAGCCCGTCGCCACGACCGTGGCGGCAAAACAGAGCATAAAACCGTAGAAGGTAAAGTGATGAAAGCGACGGCGCAGCAGCGTGAACGCATCGTCCGCTTCGTTACAGCCTTTGCCGTGACCGCCGTCGAGATATTTCAGCGTTAACGCATTGTGCGACGCTTCGGCAATCTCCGACGAACGCGGTACGCCCGGCGAGATCTCACGCCAGAAGCGAATTACGCCCGCCATAAGCAAACCGATTGCCAGCACAAAAACTGAGCCAAACATCCATGCCAGCAGGCTATGCGGAAAAATTTGATAGAAGTCACCGGCCAGCGGCGGATGAATCAGCGACCCTTTCAGCGCCATCGCCAGTAATAAAAAGAGCGTCAGACCGACTATCAGCGCCAGCGCGACGGTGATCCCCGCCCGACGGTATAACGCGCCAAAAGCCGCGGGCTGGGCATACTGTTGATACGTCTCCAGGCGGGCTTGCGCCATCGCTTTCGGCACGTTAATGGCAAATTCATGGGGCGGCGCGTACTGGCACGCGTGCAGGCAGGCGCCGCAGTTATGACATAAATTCGCCAGATAATGAATATCGGCTTTACCGAATTCGAGCCGCTGGGTCATCGCCGGAAATACCGCGCAAAAACCTTCGCAGTAGCGACACGCGTTACACACTTGCATAACGCGTTCGACCTCGGCTTCCGGTTCGGTAAGCACGGTGGCCTCAATGATTAATTTTTCAAGCTGTTTCATGCTGCGCCTCCTTGTGCGCCGCGCGGGCGGCTTCTATTCCCGCAATGCGGCCAAAGGTTGTGCCGATAGACATGCCTACGCCTGCGGTATACCCCTTGCCCAGAACATTTCCTGCCATCATCTCGCCGGCAACAAACAGGTTGCGGCTTGGATGACCGGCAAAATGCACCGCGGCACGTTCATTGACTTTCAGACCCAGGTAGGTAAACGTGATGCCGGGTCGCAGCGCATAACCGTAGTAGGGCGGTGCATCAAGCGGGCGCGCCCAGTGGGTTTTCGCCGGCGTCAGGTTTTTAGTAGCGCAGTCATCAAGCAAGGTATGATCAAAATGACCGGGTTGGCAGGCCTGGTTATACTGCGTGACGGTATGGGTAAATTTTTCCGCGTCCAGCCCCAACTGGCAGGCCAGTTCAGCCAGCGTATTGGCCTGCGCGCCAGGAAAAACCGGCGGCATAAAGTGGCCGATGGCTTTGCTGTCAATAATCGAATAGCCAATCTGTCCTGGCTGTTGAGCCACCAGCCGCCCCCAAATGGCGTAACGCTTCGGCCAGAAATCTTCGCCTTCATCATAAAAACGTTCGGCGTCGCGATTCACGACAATACCCAGCGATACGCAATCCACGCGAGTACAAATACCGCCGTCGTATAGCGGCGCCCTGGCATCAATCGCTACGCAGTGCGACTGGGACGGATCGCCAATGATATCCGCGCCGGCATCCATCATAAATTTGAGTAATACGCCCTGGTTAAAACGCGTGCCGCGAATCAGAAAATTATCCGCGGGCCATTCGCCGCGGGCGTTTTCTCCCCAGGCCTCCCGCAGCCATTCACGGTTTGATTCGAAACCGCCAGCCGCTAATACGCAGGCTTTGGCGGTAATACGTTCGCTACCCGCCAGCGCTGCCACGAATTCGCCGTCATGAAGTTCAAGCGCGTGAACCGGCGTGTTATAGCGAATCTGTACGCCCAGCCGTTCGGCGCTACGGTAATAGGCATTGACGAGCGCTTTCCCGCCGCCCATAAAAAACGCATTGGTGCGCGCAACGTGGAGCGCACCAGATAATGGCGGTTGAAAGTTAACGCCATGTTTGCGCATCCAGTCGCGGCATTGCGAAGAGGTGCGAATGACCAGCCGCGCCAGCGCCTCGTTGGTGTTGCCGTCGGTGACTCGCCACAGATCCTGCCAGAATTCCTCTTCAGGATAGCTTTCTACCAGCACATCCTGCGGCGCATCATGCATACAGCGCAGGTTTCGTGTGTGCTGAGAATTTCCGCCGCGCCATTCCCGCGGGGCAGCCTCCAGCAGCAGAACCGATGCGCCCGCTTCCCGTGCGGTCAGGGCGGCGCATAATGCGGCATTGCCTCCGCCTATCACCAGTACATCAACCATCTTATACTCCCGTACCATTTAACTATTTGTTAAATTTGTAATTGAAATGTATACGGATAAATAAGCGGCGCGCTATCAGGTAGCGCTAAACAGGGGTTTAGTAAGCGTAAAGGGTTGCGCCTGGCCATTCACCGGCGTCGACTAACTGACGCATAATTTTGGTAAGGACTACTCTGGCGGCAAGGCCGGCGGGCGTCAGTTCATCATCCGACAGGCTGACTAAAAAATTGGGGCGGCTGAGTACCGGATTATGGACGCCGATCACGCGTAGCGCGTCGTTATCCAGATGAGAAATCGCCGCGCCGGGCTGCAACGTGGCGCCAAGACCGTCGCGCACGGCGCGCATCAACAACGCCAGGCCGTCAATTTCCGCCACGATTTCAACGTTAAGCGCATGTTCCTGGCAGACAGCGTCCAGCCTGCCGCGCAGCCCATGTCCCTGGCTTGGCATAATGAGCGGAATGCCTGCCAGTTGTTCAGGTGTGATCGGGTTATCAGGAAGCGCCGCCAGCAGGGCATGGGAGCCAATCAGAAAAAGCTGTTCTTCAAGGATCGGTCTGGCGCTCCAGCGCAGGATTTTATCTTTTTGAAAGACAACGGCTAAATCAATCTGGCGGGTATTGATCATTCTTTCCAGATTACCGGACAAGCTTTCCACCACATGCAGTCGGACATCGGCATAGTTTTCCTGCATGGCATGGATAAACGGTATACCCAGTATGGAGGCGGTACTGGGAGCCATTCCTACGCTCACATGACCGGAAAGGCGCGCTTCTCTGGCGGCGAGAATTGCGTCGTCGGCATGACGCAGGGCGAGTTGCGCCTGTGAATAAAAGGCCAGCCCGGCGTTGGTTGGCGTTACGCCGCGCGAAGTGCGCTGCAGCAGACGGATGGCAAGCTCGTTTTCCAGACGGGACATCTGTTGACTTAATGCTGAAACGCCAATATCAAGATCCTGTGCGGCGCTGCCCATACTGCCGGTTTCAATAATACGCACGAAATAGCGTAACTGGCGAAGCTCCATTCCTGCTCTCCTGAGATGCGATAGCGTTTTTTACATTAAATCAACATCAAGCGGCAGGAAAGGGGAGGATATAAAAAAGCCAACCGGGCGGTTGGCTCTTCGAAAGATTTACACTTATTTAGTCGCGTCATCGTGCGCGTGCTCGTCTTCACGGCAGTCGCCTTCAGCGCAGTGGCCGTAAAGATAGAGGCTGTGATTAGTTAAACGAATACCGTGTTTCGCCGCAATTTCACGCTGGCGCGCTTCAATAGAGTCATCACTAAATTCAATCACTTTTCCGCAGTCAAGGCAGATAAGATGGTCGTGATGATGCTGTTGCGTCAGTTCAAAAACGGATTTACCGCCTTCAAAATTATGGCGGGTCACGATACCGGCATCGTCAAACTGGTTCAGCACACGGTATACGGTTGCCAGACCGATTTCTTCACCCATGTCGATCAGGCGTTTGTATAAATCTTCCGCACTGACGTGATGGTTATCTGGTTCCTGAAGAACTTCCAGAATTTTTAAACGAGGAAGCGTTACTTTCAGGCCAGCCTTCTTTAATGCGGTATTGTTGTCAGTCATGCGGAATCTGTCCTGTTGCTAAACGATTCACTTCATTAGAGAAGTGACAGAAATTGCACTCAAGATAATGCGTATCATTATAGGACTGCCATGCCGAAATGAAAACCGCAAGTCTCTCGCAGATATTAATAAAACTGTGGTTTTGCCTGCAAATTCTGGCGCCACCTGATTACACCCGGACATTGTACAGGGATGGGTGCGAAAGTTACAAATTTGTAGCAATTATTTTGATTGGTCTTGTCTATTGATGCGGCGCAGATATAACGCTGCGCCGCATAAGATTAGGCGTTGAGGATGTCGTCGAGGTGCAATTCAGCCGAAACTTGCTTAACCCATTTTTCAACACGCTCGGCGGTCAGTTCAGGCTGACGGTCTTCGTCAATCGCCAGGCCGACAAAATGATCGTCGTCAGCCAGACCTTTAGAGGCTTCAAAATGATAACCTGCGGTTGGCCAGTGACCCACAATTGTGGCGCCGCGCGGCTCAATAATGTCGCGAATCGTGCCCAGCGCATCACAGAAGTATTCCGCGTAGTCTTCCTGATCGCCACAGCCAAACAGCGCCACCAGCTTACCGTTAAAGTCAATCTCTTCGAGAGTCGGGAAGAAGTCATCCCAGTCACATTGCGCTTCGCCATAGTACCAGGTTGGGATGCCCAGCAGCAGAATGTCGTACCCTTCCAGGTCTTCTTTACTGCTTTTTGCAATGTCATGCACATCGGCAACGTCTTTACCAAGCTGTTTTTGAATCATTTTTGCGATATTTTCGGTATTACCGGTGTCGCTGCCGAAAAAGATGCCAGTGATTGCCATGAGTAAAATAACCTCTTGAAACTTATTGAAATGGTGGTGGCGAATTGCCCACGGATAAGGGCAATCATAGCAGAACAGGCAGATATGCGGAAACAGCAATCACGCGGGACTGCACGCTCTGCTACACGAAATATGAAACAAAACTTATTTTCAGACTAAACCCTGGCCGCGCAGCGCCATAAGCTGCTTCATTAATATTTCTTCAATGAGCTCGCTGCGGCTAATGTTGCGCGCTTCGGCCAGCTCATTCAGCGCGTCAACCGCTTGTGCGTTGAGTTTTAATTCGACACGCTTGAGGCCACGAACTTTGTCGCGTTTTAACTGGTTGCGCTTGTTGATGCGTAACTGTTCATCGCGCGAAAGCGGATTCGTTTTAGGTCGTCCCGGGCGACGCTCGTGCGCGAACAGATCTAATGTCGTACGGTCCGTTTGTTCTTTGGCCATGATTTTGGTGACTTCGGGGGAAACAATCAGCCAGGCTTATGCCCGGATGGATAGCGCGCCATCATACATCAGCGAGGAAGCGACGCCAACGCCCGCGCGCGTAATCGCGCACAGGCGATGAGTTTTTAATCAGTTAGCGTTTATCGTGCAGATAACGGCGGATGGCGCGCAGAACCGCCTCTGGTTTTTCGGCATGTACCCAGTGGCCCGCGCCGGCGATCACATGCGCGCGCGCCAAAGGGAATTGCGCCAGCAGCGCGTCGCGGTACGCTTCGGTCACGTACGGCGAGTTACCGCCTGGAATAAACAGCGCCGGATGTTCCCAGGGCGGAATGGTTTCCCAGCCGACGATATGCGGATACTGCTCCCATAATACCGGAACATTAAAACGCCATTCGCCTTCAGCCCAGGATTTTAACAGAAACTGGATCACGCCTTCTTCGTTGAGGTGCTGGCGCATAATCCCTGCCGCCTGTTGGCGGGATGTCGCGTCGGATTCGCTGACGGCGTTAATGGCCGCGAAAATACGATCGTGGCGGCGAACGTGATAATCCACGGGTGCGATATCAATCGCGACCAGACGATCGATGCGATCGGGCGCCAGCGCCGTCAGCGCCATTACCGCTTTTCCGCCCATGGAATGACCAATAAACGTCGCTTTTTCAATCTGCTGCGCGTCAAGCGTATCCAGAAGATCCTGGGCCATTGCCGGATAATCCATGACCGGATCGCGCGGCGATAAACCATGATTGCGCATATCGACCTGAATAATGTCGTGATCGGTCACCAGATCGCGCGCCAGTACGCCGAGGTTGTCCAGGCTGCCAAACAGGCCATGAACGAGAACGATGGGGGAATTATTGTGCAGGTTTTGTGCAGATTGCGCTCGGATGTTTAATTTCATGGCAAAGTTCTTTTTTTCGCTCTGTCGGGTTAGGGTATTATGTTGACCATTCTGCCACTGGGCTGCAACCTCTAAGGTTTACTCCGAGTTTTTTTGTCAGCCGGGCTTAACGCTATCCGCTGTTGGGATTTGTTCCTATAATCCCAATGACTTGTATTCAGCAAAGACATCGCACTGGATTAAGATGAAAACGATTGAAGTTGATGATGAACTCTATAGCTATATTGCCAGCCACACCAAGCATATCGGCGAGAGCGCATCCGACATTTTACGGCGTATGTTGAAGTTTTCCGCCACGACACAGCCAACGGCTTCAGCGGTGAAGGGGACGCCTGCGGCGCAACCCGTTGCCGAAGCGAAACCGGTCAACCCGGTAAAAGACAAAGTTCGCGCGATGCGTGAGCTGCTGTTGTCTGACGAATATGCCGAGCAGAAAAAAGCGGTCAACCGCTTTATGCTGATTCTGACTACACTCTATTCACTGGATCACCACGCGTTTGCGGAGGCGACGGAGTCGTTGCATGGCCGCACGCGCGTCTATTTTGCGGCGGATGAACAAACGCTGCTGAAAAATGGGAATCAAACTAAACCTAAGCACGTTCCCGGCACGCCGTACTGGGTGATCACCAACACCAACACCGGCCGTAAATGCAGCATGATCGAACACATCATGCAGTCAATGCAATTCCCGGCGGAATTGATTGAAAAGGTTTGCGGAACAATTTAATCCTTGCATTAGAAGGACCAGGCAATGGCAATCCACAACCGCGCAGGACAACCCGCGCAACAGAGTGATTTGATTAACGTCGCCCAACTGACGGCGCAGTATTATGTACTGAAACCGGAGGCAGGGAATGCAGAACATGCCGTGAAATTTGGCACTTCCGGCCATCGCGGCAGCGCAGGTCGTCACAGTTTCAACGAACCGCATATTCTGGCGATCGCCCAGGCGATTGCTGAAGAGCGGGCGAAAAATGGCATTACCGGCCCCTGCTATGTGGGGAAAGACACCCATGCGCTCTCGGAACCGGCCTTCATTTCCGTGCTGGAAGTGCTGGCGGCAAACGGCGTAGACGTTATCGTGCAGGAAAATAATGGCTTCACGCCAACGCCTGCCGTGTCAAATGCTATCCTGGTCCATAACAAAAAAGGCGGCCCGCTGGCTGATGGTATTGTCATTACGCCGTCGCACAACCCGCCGGAAGATGGCGGTATTAAATATAATCCGCCCAATGGCGGCCCGGCGGATACCAACGTCACTAAAGTGGTAGAAGATCGCGCCAATGCGCTGCTGGCGGGCGGCCTGCAAGGCGTTAAGCGCATCTCTCTGGATGCGGCAATGGCCTCGGGCCACGTTAAAGCGGTAGATCTGGTGCAGCCATTTGTCGAAGGGCTGGCGGATATCGTTGATATGGCGGCGATTCAGAAAGCCGGTCTGACGCTGGGCGTTGATCCGCTGGGCGGCTCCGGTATTGAATACTGGAAACGTATCGCTGAGCATTACAAACTTAACCTGACGTTAGTTAACGATCAGGTTGATCAAACCTTCCGCTTTATGCACCTTGATAAAGATGGCGCGATCCGTATGGATTGCTCCTCCGAATGTGCGATGGCGGGTTTGCTGGCGCTGCGTGACAAGTTTGACCTGGCCTTCGCCAACGACCCGGACTACGACCGTCATGGCATCGTGACGCCTGCAGGGCTGATGAACCCGAACCATTATCTGGCGGTCGCCATTAACTATCTGTTCCAGCATCGTCCGCTGTGGGGTAAAGACGTGGCTGTCGGTAAAACGCTGGTCTCTTCCGCGATGATTGACCGCGTGGTGAATGATTTGGGACGCAAGCTGGTGGAAGTGCCGGTAGGCTTCAAATGGTTTGTTGACGGTTTGTTCGACGGCAGCTTTGGTTTCGGCGGGGAAGAGAGCGCGGGCGCTTCGTTCCTGCGTTTCGACGGTACGCCGTGGTCTACCGATAAAGACGGTATCATCATGTGCTTGCTGGCGGCGGAAATCACCGCCGTTACCGGGAAAAACCCGCAAGAGCATTACAATGAACTGGCAGCGCGTTTTGGCGCGCCGAGCTATAACCGTCTGCAGGCGAGCGCGACCTCCGCGCAGAAAGCGGCATTGTCTAAACTGTCTCCGGAAATGGTCAGCGCCAGCACGCTGGCAGGCGACCCGATCACCGCGCGTCTTACCGCAGCGCCGGGTAATGGCGCATCGATTGGCGGCCTGAAGGTAATGACCGATAACGGCTGGTTCGCCGCGCGTCCATCCGGTACGGAAGACGCTTACAAGATCTATTGCGAAAGCTTCCTGGGGGAAGAACATCGCAAGCAGATTGAGAAAGAAGCCGTTGAAATCGTTAGCGAAGTATTGAAAAACGCCTGATGGGCGATATGGAAGAAAAAGGAGCCTTACGGCTCCTTTTTTGTATTAACGGCGCTGCGCTTATCAGGCCTGTAAATCGCCTCCAGGCCGGATAAGGCGCTTGTGATATCTGACTTATTCGCTCTGAGTCGCCAGATGCCGGCGGCAGGTAAGGGCGTCGCATTCGATACGCACCACGCAAACCGCTTTCATCATATCTTCCCGATAACTGAAGGTTTTTCCCGGATCGGTCTGGCGCATAATGACGTCCAGGCCGTAGCGCATCTCCTCGCGTGTTTGCAATATCGATGCCAGCCCGGTGGCGAAAACGCTGGTGTAGGCGTAGCTATAATCACAGGGGTCATCGGCACGTAGTAATGCATGGTCGCCGTCCATTTCAATGCATACTGCCGGGTTCTTACGTAACAGACGCATCTTTTTCCCGGTGCGTGCGCCGTGAAAATAAAATATCCAGCGTCCGTTCTGATACTCGTAGCCAAAATTTACGGGGACAACATACGGACAGAGATTGTCGTTAAACCCTATCCGACACACTTCGTGTTTACTGAGAATAGCCAGTATTTCTGCTATATCAGTGACTTCCCGTTCTGGATTACTCATTTCTATTATCTTATTCAAAGAGTGAAAATGCCCGGACTACCGTTACCGCAGCCCGGGCGCGCCATCAGCCGTGTTTATTTTTCAATTCAAAACGCGGTGAGACCAGGCCGTATAACGTCCAGCCGAGGAAGGTCACAATTGAGCCGTACAGCATGGCTTCTTCACCGGAGGAATATAGCGCGTAGAAGCTATACATGGCGCCAACGAAGGCCACGAAGTTAGCGACTTTCGCTTTTGATGACGGCACATTCGCCATTTTCTGAATGATAACCAGCGCGGCCATCGACAGAATATACGGAATAATGTTCGTCACCACCGCCAGGTTAACCAGGACGTTAAACTGACTATTCAGCGACGGGCTAATGGTCATCAGCGACAGGCCAGTCTGAATAATCACAATAATCAACATCCCCTGAACCGGCGCGTCGACTTTCGTTACACGAGAGAAGACTTTCGGGAAATAGCCTTCGTCAGCGGAGGATTTAAAGACCTGGGCGATAGTGAACTGCCAGCCCAGCAGCGAGCCGCAGCAGGACATTACCATCAGCGCCATGATCACTTTACCTACCGCAGGCGTGAACATCTGTGCAAACGCCAGACCAAACGGCGCCGTGGAGTTCGCCAGATCCATGTTCGGCACAATCCCGGCAATCACGTTAGTCGAAACGATATAGATGACCGCCGCGCCCAGCGTACCGCCCAGTACCGCGATGGGGACGTTCTTTTCCGGATTCTCGACCACGTCTGCGTTGGCGCAGGCGGATTCCAGTCCAAGAAATGCCCACAACGTCATGGCGATGGAAGAACCGACCGCGCTAAAGAACGGAACATGGTGCGGGTTCCATGACGCTACGTACATGCTGGGGCTAAACCAGAACCAGCCAATGATGCACAGGCCGACAACCGGAATGATGACGCCCCAAACGGTAACGCTACTGATCTGTCCGGTAATACGCGCGCCGCCAAAATTTGCGATGGTACAAACCCACAATACGGCGATAGTCGCCAGACCGATCTGGAGCGGCGTCAGCGCGGCGCCGAACAGCTCGGTGCCATAGCCGACAGCGGAGATGGCGATAGCCACGTTGGCGATCAGCAGCGAGACGCCGTAGGTATAGTTCGCCATAAAGTTGCCGGATTTACCGAAGGCATATTCGGCGTAACCGCCCATACCGCCGGATTTACGGCTAAACATACCGCATTTCGCAAACGCCCAGGCCAGCGCCATCGAGCCGACGGCGGTGACCAGCCAGGAGATAATGGATATCGTGCCGACTTCAGACAGTTTGGTCGGTAGCATGATGATCCCGGAGCCCATCATGTTGACCATAGTCAGAATTGTGAGCTGCACGACACCCATTTTATTGGATTTAGGTTTACTCATAATTTTTCCTCCTTCAGCAGGGAGCGCTGCGCGTCACGAGGTTTAATGACGTAGCACCAGACCTGCTTACGGCCGTCGTGTTCTTCGATATAAACGCCCTGCAGTTCAGGCGCAAAGCCCGGCAGCAGGTTGATCCCTTCTTCCAGGGCGCTGAAGTAACGCAGGACAGAACCGCCCCAGATTTCACCCGGAACTACACACAGCACTCCCGGCGGGTAAGGCAGAGCGCCTTCAGCCGCGATACGACCTTCCGCTTCCGGCAGGCGAACCAGTTCGACCTCGCCGCGCAGATAGGCATAGTTGGCCTCTTGCGGATTCATACTGACTTTCGGGAAATGCGATTTACGGAACATCTCTTTTTGCAGCTGTTTCACGTTGTGCCGCGCATAGAGATCGTGCATCTCCTGGCAAAGCTGACGCAGGGTGTAGCCGGCATAACGCGCTTCATGCTGTTTGTAGATGGACGGTAATACTTCCGCTAACGGCGCATCAGCTTCCAGCAGTTTTTCGAAACGAGCCAGCAGGGCGACAAGCTGTTGTAACTTCGCCATGTCTTCTGCCGGCGTCAGCAGGAACAGAATGGAGTTGAGGTCGCATTTTTCCGGCACAACGCCGTTCTCGCGCAGGAAGTTGGCGAGGATCGTGGCAGGAACGCCAAAGTCTTCATACTCGCCGCTCGCTGCATTAATGCCCGGTGTGGTGAGCAGCAGTTTGCAAGGGTCGACAAAGTACTGATGTTCGGCATAGCCTTCAAACGCATGCCAGTGTTCTCCCGGAACGAAGTGGAAGAAGCGCAGATCGCTGGCGATCTCTGACGTCGGGTATGACTGCCACGGCTTACCATCAATCAGTTCCGGTACGAACGGACGGATGTGATGACAGTTTTCGAGGATCAATTTACGGGCATCGATGCCGTTAACCACGCAATCCATCCACATATTGCGACCGCTGACGCCTTCGTGCATTTTGGCGTTAACGTCCAGCGCGGCGAACAGCGGATAGAACGGGCTGGTGGAGGCGTGCATCATAAAGGCGTTGTTCATGCGCTTATGCGGAACGTAGCGCGATTGCCCTTTGATATGGCTATCTTTTTTATGGATCTGCGAGGTCTGGGAGAAACCGGCTTGTTGTTTATGAACGGACTGCGTCACCAGAATACCCGGATCGTTTTCGTTCAGTTCCAGCAGCAGCGGCGAACAATCGGCCATCATCGGAATAAATTGTTCATAGCCGACCCAGGCGGAGTCAAACAGGATGTAGTCGCACAGGTGACCAATTTTATCGACGACCTGACGGGCGTTATAAATGGTACCGTCGTAGGTGCCTAACTGGATGACGGCCAGACGGAATGGACGTGCTTCGCGGGCACGCTGCGGCGCGACTTCGCTAATCAGCTCGCGCAGGTAATCTTCTTCGAAGCAGTGAGCGTCGATCCCGCCGATAAAACCATACGGGTTACGCGCGGTTTCCAGATAAACTGGCGTTGCGCCCGCCTGCAATAATGCGCCGTGGTGGTTAGATTTGTGGTTGTTACGGTCAAACAGTACCAGATCGCCCGGCGTTAACAGCGCGTTGAGTACGACTTTGTTAGAGGAGGAGGTCCCGTTCAGCACAAAGTAGGTCTTATCGGCGTTAAAGACTTTCGCCGCATGTTGCTGCGCAATGCAAGGCGCGCCTTCGTGAATCAGCAGATCGCCCATCGCCACGTCCGCGTTGCATAGGTCGGAGCGGAAGAGCGTTTCGCCAAAGTATTCCACGAACTGATTACCGGCAGGATGACGGCGGAAGAATTCGCCGCCCTGATGCCCCGGGCAGTCAAATGCGCTGTTGCCCTGGTTGACATAATCCACCAGCGCGCGGAAAAACGGCGGACGTAACTGCGTTTCGTAGTGGCTTGCCGCGGTTTCCAACTGGCGACCATAGAAGGCAGTACGGGATTCATTATATTCGAATACACCAGAGATACGCGGCAAATACTCAGGCGGTACGCGCCCTTCGTCATGAGTCGCGACAAACACGGGAATACCGTAACCCGTTGCGTCGATTTCATCGAGTTTTCCGTGTTCAATGTCGTCGATGGATAACACGATGGCAGCCACGTCGATGAAACGACTCTCATCAACATTTACAATATTACGGTGTGTAGAAAAACAATCCGGGCAATGACGGCTAACGGCAATTTTTAATTCTGACATTTTTCATCTCTTTATTTCAGGTAATAGCAGGCCCTCAATTTCTCGCATGAGAAACTGATTCTTCCGGAAAAAATCAAAGCTATCCCGCTGATAAAAAAATCAGTAAATTAGCTTTATTTTAGATGTAATAAATCCCAACCCGTCCGGTTGCAGGAAATTCAGGATTTAAGGAGTTGAGTACTACGATATACAGGCTGAAACCGCGATAACTAAAATTGCGCTGAGTCGGAATTTCTTCTGTCAAACCACATGGTTAGCTGGCTGGGCGTAAAGGAATTACCGTACTGTCGCTTTTAACAATTCGAGTTATTTAGGCAATAGACCTGAATGACATAAGGGTCGGAAAGACCTGTATGCTGAAGTACCCGTAGCAGAAAAACTACCGGGCATTAAAGAAATGAAAGTCGAAACTATTACGGTGGGCAAACATCATAATATGCGTTGTCCGCCTTATATGGGGCATAAAACGATTATTATTTTCCATTTTGAGGTCCTTTCATTGATTTATTGAAAGCATGGATATTTTATCCAGGAAGCGCCAGCAATCTGTGAACCAGATCAACAAAAAACGATCATTTGAAAAATAATTAGTCGGCGATTATGCATATCGTGCTGTGAAATAACGGATTGTTTCTTAAATGTTAATAATATGTTTTTTTATATTCTCCATAAAATATAATATCGCCGCGAAAATAATTATTCGCGACGCCGAAAATAAATGACATAAAAATTAGAAGTTATTTAAAAATAATGAATAGCTATTCACGGCATAAAGCGATAGCCAATTCCGGTTTCGGTAATAAAATGGCGTGGGCGGGTGGGATCTTGTTCCAGTTTCTGGCGTAAATGTCCCATATAGATGCGCAAATAGTGGCTATGCTCCACGGCGTTAGGGCCCCAGACCTGGTTTAATAACTGCCGTTGGGTTAATACTTTGCCGGTATTATTGAGTAATACCGCCAGCAGGCGGAACTCAATCGGCGTCAGATGGATTTCTTCGTCGCCACGGTGGATCAACCGTGCGGCGAGATCGACCGTCACGCCGGAAAAACGGACGATCGGATCGGCGCTAGGGCTGGCGGCGTGCCGTCGCAGCGCGACACGCAAACGCGCCTGCAACTCGCCAATGCCGAATGGCTTGCTCAGGTAATCATCAGCTCCGGCGTCAAGCGCGGCAATCTTATCGCTTTCTTCGCTGCGGGCGGAAAGGACAATCACCGGTATTGCGCTCCACTGACGCAGGTCGCGAATGAAATCGATTCCGTCGCCGTCCGGCAGGCCGAGATCGAGAATAATCAGATCGGGCTTTCGCGTGGCGGCTTCCAGTAAACCACGTTGTAATGTTTCAGCTTCATACACGCGCAGGCCGTCGCCTTCCAGCGCGGTGCGCAGAAAGCGGCGGATGGCCTGTTCATCTTCAACAATCAGAACGTTTGTCACATATCCTCATGAAAATCGTCAAGTTCAGGTGGTTTTCCTTGCGGCAGCGTCACACGGAAACAGGCGCCGCCCTGCGGTCGATTATAGGCGGTAAGCGTGCCGCCGTGTACCTCTACGATAGCATGGCAAATCGCCAGCCCCAGCCCCACGCCGGGGACGGCGGACTCTTTGTTGCCGCGGGCGAACTTATCGAAAATCTTCTGTTCTTGCCCCGCAGGAATACCCGGCCCGTTATCCCAGACATCCAGTTGTAAACGATCGTCCTTAACCGCAGCATCAATGCCGATACTGGCCTGCGGCCCGGCGTACTTAACGGCGTTTTCCAGCAAGTTGATCAGGACGCGCTCAAATAAAGGGCCATCGACATGGATAAGCGTTAACTGTTGCGGCAGCGACAATGTAATCGGATGCAATAAACCCGGCTCTAACATCTGTAACGCGCTACCGACGACCTCTTCCAGCGTCAGCCACTCTTTTTTAAGATTAAACCCGCCGGACTGAATACGCGCCATATCCAGCAAATTATTCACCAGCCGGGTGGTGTTGAGAATATGCTGGCGGATTTCACTGGCCTGACGCGCGTGGGGCGATCCTGCGCTGGCTAAATCCAGCGTCAAAATTTCCGCCTGGCCGAACAATACCGTCAGCGGCGTGCGTAAATCATGCGACAGCGCCGCCAGCAGAGCGTTGCGAATACTTTCTCGCTCGCTGGCGAGACGCGCCTGTTCTTCGCTGGCGGTCAGCGTCAGTCGTTCCAGCGCGTTGGCGACAAGCAGAGTAAATGTTTCCAGCAGGCGTTGCTGCTCCGGCACCATTAACTGACGCAAATTACCCGGTTCGACGATAGCCAGACCGTATGTTTTATCGGCGCTTTTCAGCGGCAGGATTTGATAAGGCACGCCAGGGAGGGTATCGGTGCCTGCGCCGGCAGGCTGGCCTTTATCAAAACTCCAGCGCGCAATTGCGTCGTCCCACGGCGTCATGCCTTGCTGGTGGGTGAGAGGCAGCAACTTACCGTTAGCATCAGGTAATAAAATTTGGCTGCGCGCCTGGAACGTCGAGGCGATAAACCGCTCGCTGGTCGCGGCGATATCATGTTCGCTACGCCCGACGGCCAGCGCTTTAGACATTTCATATAAATGGCGGGTACGCTGTTCCCGATAACGGGCGACGCGCGCCTGATAGCGCACCCCGGCAGTAAGATTGCCAATCACCAGACCAACCGTCAGCATCACGGCAAAGGTCAGCAAATACTGCACGTCCGAAACGGCGAGCGTACCGCGTGGCGCGATAAAAAAGAGATCGAAACTCGCCACGTTAATCACCGTCGCCACCACCGACGGCCAGCGTCCGTAGAGCAGCGCAATCACCACTACGCCCAGCAAATAGAGCATCACCAGATTGGCGGCGTCGAAGGTGACAAGCCACTGCATAGCGATAAGCGTGGTGATGGCGCAAAGCGCCACGGCGACCAGACAGCCCTGAATCTGCCCACGCCATTTCTCTTTAAAAGGTCGGTTATCAGGCGTTTGCGCCAACGCGCGCGCTGGCGGCTCTTCCAGCGCGACGATCACCTGATCGAGATCCGGCGCACGCCTGGCAAGACGGTCGGCGAAAGCGTCACGTCGCCACCAACGTCGCGACGCCGGGCGGCCCATGACGATTTTCCCCAGATTATGTTCGCGGGCATAGCGCACGACCGCTTTCTCTTCGGCGGGATCGGACAGGGTGGCGGTTTCCGCGCCAAGCTCCTGCGCCAGGCGCAGCGCGCTTAAAATGGCCCGCCGTTGTTTTTCCGGTAAGCGGTGTAACGTTGGCGTTTCGACATAGACGGCATGCCAGACGCTGCCGAGCCGGGAGGCCAGACGCGCCGCGGTACGCACCAGTTTTTCGCTGCCGGTGTTATGCCCGATACACAGTAAAATCGCATCGCGGGTATGCCATACTTTTTCTTCGCCCGGATGCGCGCGCCAGGCGCGCATCTGATCGTCCACGCGATCGGCTGTCCGGCGTAGCGCCAGCTCGCGGAGGGCGATCAGATTGCCCTTGCGGAAAAAATGTTCAATAGCGCGTTCCGCCTGGCCGGCGATATACACTTTACCTTCGTTGAGCCGTTGGCGCAGATCGTCGGGCGGCAGATCGACCAGTACGACTTCATCGGCGGCATCAAAAAAGGGATCGGGGACGGTTTCGCGTACCTGAATCCCCGTGACGCCGCTCACCACATCGTTCAGACTTTCCAGATGTTGTACATTCACGGTGGTGAAAACGTCGATTCCCGCTTCCAGCAGCTCTTCAATATCCTGCCAGCGCTTAGGATGGCGTGAGCCAGGCGCGTTACTGTGCGCCAGCTCATCCATTAAAATCAGCGCCGGACGCCGGGCGAGGGCGGCATCCAGGTCAAATTCGCGAATTTGCCGCCCCCGGTGCGAGTGACGTTTTGGCGGCAGAATGGTCAGCCCGTCAAGTAGCGCGGCGGTCTCTTTACGGCCATGCGTCTCTACCACGCCGATCACCACATCCAGTCCCTGCGCTCGCAGCCGCTGCGCTTGCGCCAGCATCGCCCAAGTTTTTCCGACGCCTGCGCAGGCGCCGAAGAAAATTTTCAACTTCCCCCGGTGGGGCGGGGGCGTTTGTTCCAACAAGCGATCCGGATCAGGACGCAAGGGTTCGTCGTTCATTTCGCTCTGTGTCCCTGTAGCGCATCCAGCGCCAGATTAAGCTCAACAATATTCACCACCGGTTGCCCAAGAAAGCGCGCCAGCGGCCTGTGCGTATATTCTGCAACCAGTTGCGCGACCTGTTCAACGGGAAGCTGGCGAGCCGCCGCCACGCGGGGGATTTGCCATGCCGCGGCGCCGGGTGTCAGATTATTATCCAGCCCGCTTGCCGACGCCGTCGCCAGCTCAACCGGAACCGCGGAACTCGCCTGGGGGTTAGCGGCGCGTAGCGCGGCGACACGGGCCTGTATTTGCGCATCCAGTTCGGGATTGCTGGCGGCCAGGTTGCTTCCGCCCGACGCCAGTGGATTATAAGGCGTATCGGCGGTGGCGGAGGGCCGGCCATGAAAATAACCCGCGGCGGTAAACGATTGTCCGATAAGCGCTGAGCCGCGTATCACATTGTCTTTATGAATCAGCGAGCCATTAGCCTGCCAGGGAAACCACCACTGCCCCAGCGCCGTGGTCAGAAGCGGATACACGCCGCCGGTCAATAACAGCAGAAATAACATTGTCGAAAAAGCAGGACGTAAACCGATCATCATACACCTCATGCCAGACCCAGCAGGGTCAGCAGCACATCAATCACTTTGATGCCAATAAACGGCACCACCAGACCACCCAGACCATAGATCCATAAATTACGGCGCAGCATGGCCGATGCGGAAAGCGGCTTATAACTCACGCCTTTTAATGCCAGCGGGATCAGAAAAATGATAATCAGGGCGTTAAAGATCACCGCGCTCAGAATGGCGGAGTTCGGCGAATGCAGCCCCATCACGTTGAGCGCGTTTAGCTGCGGATAGGTAGCGGCAAACGCGGCGGGAATAATGGCGAAATATTTCGCTACATCATTCGCGATACTGAAGGTGGTGAGCGAGCCGCGCGTCATCAGCATCTGCTTACCGATATGCACCACTTCAATCAACTTGGTCGGGTTAGAGTCCAGATCCACCATATTACCGGCTTCTTTCGCCGCCTGGGTGCCGGAGTTCATCGCCACCGCGACGTCAGCCTGCGCCAGCGCCGGGGCATCGTTAGTGCCGTCGCCGGTCATGGCGACCAGCCGTCCTTCCGCCTGATATTGACGGATCAGCACCAGCTTGGCTTCCGGCGTGGCTTCGGCAAGAAAATCGTCCACACCGGCTTCGGCGGCAATCGCTGCCGCCGTCAGGCGGTTATCGCCAGTGATCATCACCGTTTTAATGCCCATCTTTCGTAGCTGGGCGAAACGTTCTTTAATGCCGCCTTTAACGATATCCTTGAGGGCGATAACACCCAGTACGCGCGCGCCTTCCACGACCACCAGCGGCGTCGCGCCCAGACGCGCCACGTTCTCGACGTTTTGCTCGACATCGGCGGGAAAATGGCCGCCATTGCTCTCGACATGACGCCGAATCGCGTCCACCGAGCCTTTACGGATCATCCGGTTATCGATATTAATCCCGCTCATGCGGCTTTGCGCGGTAAACGGAACAAAGGTGGCATGAAGCGACTGCACATCGCGTTCACGCAGGTTAAAGCGCTGTTTGGCGAGGATCACAATGCTGCGGCCTTCCGGCGTTTCGTCGGCCAGCGAAGCGAGTTGCGCGGCGTCAGCCAGCGTGCGTTCGTCCACCCCTCGGGCGGGTATAAAATCGGACGCCTGGCGGTTGCCGAGCGTGATAGTGCCGGTTTTATCCAACAGTAACACGTCGACATCGCCCGCGGCTTCTACGGCGCGGCCGCTGGTGGCGATGACGTTCGCGCCCAACATTCGGCTCATTCCGGCTACGCCAATGGCGGAGAGTAGCCCGCCGATGGTGGTGGGGATCAGGCACACCAGCAACGCCACCAACACGGTGACGCTGACCGCGTTACCGCCCCAGGCGGAGAAGGGCCACAGGGTGGCGGTCGCCAGTAAAAAGACAATGGTCAGGGCGATGAGCAAAATCGTCAGGGCAATCTCGTTAGGCGTTTTCCGCCGCTGCGCGCCTTCCACCATCGCGATCATCCGGTCAAGAAAGGTTTCGCCAGGATTGACGCTACAGGCAATCACCAGCCAGTCGGAAAGAATTCGCGTGCCGCCGGTGACAGAGGCGAAATCGCCGCCGGACTCACGGATCACGGGCGCGGATTCGCCGGTAATCGCACTTTCATCCACCGAGGCGCCGCCTTCGATGACCTCGCCGTCGCAGGGAATAATATCGCCCGCTTTGACCAGGACAATGTCGCCTTTCCGCAGTTCAGCGGCGGGCACGTTATCGGCCTGCGCATCATGGCGCGGGGCGCGCAGACGGCGAGCGAACGCGGTCTTTTTCACCCCTTTCAGACTGTTTGCCTGGGCTTTGCTGCGGCCTTCCGCCAGCGCTTCGGCAAAATTGGCGAACAGTACGGTGAACCATAACCACAGACTGATAATCCCTGTAAACAAGGCGCTTCCCGCTATTTGTCCTGTTACCATAGCGAGCGTTAACAGAGTGGTTAGCACGCTGCCGGCCCAGACCACAAACATCACCGGGTTACGCCACTGGGCGCGTGGGCTTAATTTTTTTACGGCATCCGTTAGCGCCTGTACGAGTAAAACAGGTTCAAACAGCGCCAGTTGCTTGCGACTCATATCAATGTACTCCGCATCGCTCAAGGTAAAGAGAAATGTTCCGCTACCGGGCCAAGCGCCAGGGCAGGAATAAACGTCAGCGCGCCGACCAGCAGTACCGTGCCGATGAGCAGTCCAATAAATAGCGCGCCGTGGGTCGCCAGCGTTCCCTGACTGGCCGGCTGTACTTTTTTACTGACCAGCGATCCGGCGATGGCCATGACAGGAATAATCACGCCGAAACGTCCGACGAACATGCAGAACGCCAGCAAACAGTTCCAGAAAGGCGAGTTAGCGCTCAGACCCGCAAAGGCGCTACCGTTGTTGTTGGCGGCAGAGGAGACGGCATATAGCACTTCGCTAAAACCGTGCGGGCCAGGGTTCAGCATTGCGCTGCGTCCGGCATCCGTCATCATCGCCAGCGCCGAACCCAACAAGACCAGCATCGGCGTGACCAGAATCGCCAGCGCGGTCATTTTCATTTCGCGCACGTCGATTTTTTTCCCCAGATACTCCGGCGTGCGACCGATCATCAGCCCCGCGATAAACACCGCCAGCAGGACAAACAGCAACATGCCGTACAGCCCTGAACCGACGCCACCAAAGACCACTTCGCCAATTTGCATCAGCCACATCGGCACCATACCGCCCAGGGCGGTAAACGAGTCGTGCATGGCATTTACCGCCCCGCAGGACGCCGCGGTCGTGACGACGGCAAACAGGCTGCTGGCCAGCACGCCAAAGCGTGTTTCTTTACCCTCCATGTTGACGCTACTGTCCGCGCCCGCCGCCAACAGATGTGGATTTCCCTGAACTTCCGCCCACATCACTACCGCTACGCAGACCACAAAAATGAATGACATTGCCCACAGTAGCGCGCGTCCCTGACGGCGATCGCTCGCCGCTTCGCCAAAGGCGAAACAGAGCGCGGCTGGAATCAAAAATATCGCCAGCATCTGCGCCAGATTAGTGAGCGCGGTAGGGTTTTCGAACGGATGCGAAGAGTTGGCGTTAAAGAAACCGCCGCCGTTGGTGCCCAGCATTTTGATCGCCTCCTGCGAAGCAACCGGCCCCATCGGCAAGAGTTGTTTAGCGCCTTCAAGGGTGGTGATGGGCTGATAAGCCGACAGGTTTTGCGGTACGCCTTGTTGGATAAAAAACAGCGCGATAATTAACGCGACAGGAAATAATATCCATAGCGTAATGCGTACCAGATCCTGCCAGGCATTACCCAGCGTGTGCACATTCTGGCGCGTAAAGGCGCGGATAAGCGCAAAAACCACCGCAATCCCGGTCGCCGCCGACAGGAAATTTTGCACCGTCAGCCCGGCCATCTGGCTAAAGTAGCTCAGCGTGCTTTCGCCGCTGTAGGCTTGCCAGTTGGTATTGGTGACAAAGCTGACGGCGGTATTCAGCGCCAGATCCCAGGACAGCCCCGGTAGCCGCTGCGGATTTAAGGGCAGCCACTCCTGCCAGAATAGCAGGCAAAACAGGATGCCCAGTCCCAGCAGATTGAGCGTCAGTAGCGCCAGTAAATACTGACGCCAGTTCATTTCGTGGTCGGTAATGCCAAGAGTCCGCCAGAGGATACGCTCAACGCCAGCCACGCCCGGCAACGGAACGGCGGCGATGAGCCTTGCCAGGCCCGAACCCAATGGTTTCGCCAGTACCAATAAAATCAGTAAAAAACTGGCGATCAGTAAAAATCCTTGCGCGGCCATCAGAACGCCTCCGCATTAATCAGGGCATAGACCAGATAACCTAAAAGTAAGAAAACCAGCACGATGCCGGTTGTCACGCCTGCACTCACAGAGCACCTCCAGTGGCATTGTTTTACTCCTGAGAAAGGTAATTTTTTGGCTGCAAAGATTTCGCAAAAATTGGCGGGCGGAGTGTAAAAAAAGTATAAAAATGGCAAAGACCATTATTTAACTAATGATTAGTATTAATTTAACCTTTTTGTAACTAATTTACGCTTTGAATGTAAATCTGCTGGAAAAGCGTGAAAATAAGTGGTCGGATGAGTAGTAAAATTACACCGAAAGCGGTACTATTTTAATCAGGTAACGAGGTTCAATTTTTCGGTGCTATTCACCGATTCAATCTATACCGGGGCGGGTAGCGTCGGTATAAAGGGGGGAAACGTATGGAACACTATAAAGACTATCCGGCGCATGTCATTTTTGCCCGTCGTGCTTTCGCGGTGATCGCAGGCGTGCTGGCGCTGCCAGTGATGCTCTTCTGGAAAGACCGCGCGCGTTTTTATAGTTATCTGCACCGTGTCTGGTCGAAAACCAGTGATAAACCGGTATGGATGGCGCAGGCTGAAAAAGCCACCTGCGACTTTTATTAATCGCGACCAGCCTGAAAAACCGTCAGCCGCCACGCTGGCGGTTTTTTTATGCGCCAGGGTCTACACTGTTTAACGCTATTCGCCGTGACGTTTCATCTTTCAGGAGTTGTATGCCCACCCATTTAGTCTGGTTCAGGCGCGATCTGCGTTTACAGGATAACCTTGCGCTGGCCGCCGCCTGCCGCGATGCATCCGCGCGGGTGCTGGCGCTTTATATTTCCACCCCCGCGCAGTGGCAGGCCCATGATATGGCGCCGCGGCAGGCGGCATTCATCAGCGCGCAGCTCAATGCGCTACAGACGGCCCTTGTAGAGAAAGGGATTCCGCTGCTGTTTCATGAAGTGGCGGATTTTAACGCCAGTATTGAGACGGTTAAAAACGTTTGTCGGCAGCATGACATCAGCCATCTGTTTTATAACTATCAGTATGAGTTTAACGAGCGTCAGCGTGATGCGGCGGTGGAAAAAACGCTGCCCTCTGTCATCTGCGAAGGCTTTGACGATAGCGTGATTCTGGCGCCCGGCGCGGTGATGACCGGCAATCATGAAATGTATAAAGTTTTTACACCGTTTAAAAACGCCTGGTTGAAACGGCTAAAAGAGGATATCCCGCCATGCGTTCCGGCCCCGAAGATCCGGGTGAGCGGCGCGCTTTCTACACCCTTAACGCCAGTCTCGCTTAACTACCCGCAACAGGCGTTTGACGCCGCGCTTTTCCCGGTGGAAGAAAACGCGGTCATCGCGCAGCTACGTCAGTTTTGCGCGCAGGGCGCAGACGAGTATGAGTCACGGCGGGATTTCCCTGCGGTCGACGGCACCAGTCGGCTTTCCGCCAGCCTGGCGACGGGTGGCCTGTCGCCGCGACAGTGCCTGCACCGATTACTGGCGGAGCAGCCGCAGGCGCTGGACGGCGGGCCGGGAAGCGTCTGGTTGAATGAACTCATCTGGCGGGAATTTTACCGCCATTTAATGACCTGGTATCCGGCATTATGCAAACACCAGCCGTTTATCCGCTGGACAAAACGCGTCGCGTGGCAGGAGAACCCGCACTATTTTCAGGCATGGCAGAAAGGCGAAACCGGTTATCCCATTGTCGATGCGGCGATGCGCCAGCTTAACGCGACGGGCTGGATGCATAACCGTTTACGCATGATTACCGCTAGCTTTCTGGTAAAAGATCTGCTGATTGACTGGCGGTTGGGGGAGCGCTATTTCATGTCGCAGCTTATTGACGGCGATCTTGCCGCCAACAATGGCGGCTGGCAGTGGGCCGCCTCAACCGGTACTGATGCCGCGCCTTATTTTCGTATTTTTAATCCCACGACTCAGGGAGAGAGGTTCGATCGCGACGGCGAATTTATCCGCCAGTGGCTACCGGCATTACGCGATATCCCTGGAAAAGCGATTCACGAGCCGTGGCGGTGGGCGGAAAAAGCGGGAGTCATGCTTGATTATCCTCGGCCTATTGTGGAGCACAAACAGGCGAGAATCGCGACGCTTTCCGCCTATGAGGCGGCGAGAAAAGGGGCGTGATACAGGCCCGGTAGCGCAAACTACCGGGCATTCTGCTATCAGGATTCGACGGCCAGCGCGCGGCTTTTGAATTTGAAGGACTGATACAGCCAAATCAGCAGGACAATCCCTACGCAGGCTAACGCGCCCCAGGTGATCTGTTCAAAAACATCCACATAGGCGTTGATGGCGTAATTAACCGCGCCGCTGGCGTCGAAGGCGCTTTGCGAGGTCTGGTCAGCGATGACGCCTGCCAGATAGTTAGCTATCGCGCCGGACAGCAGCATATAAATTCCGGTTAATACGCCGGTGACGCCGGGGATGTCAATGCGCGTAATTTGCGACATGGCGACCGGGTCGATAAACAGCTCGGCAAAGCCCATCACCGCCAGTCCCAGCACCATTAGCGGCATTGAAGAGTGTCCGTAAGCGGCGGACCAGCGTGCGCTCAGGGTCAGAATACAGAATCCGGCGCTCATCAGACCGAGACCCAGCGCGAATTTGCCCCAGATACGCACGGTGCGATTACCGCTTACGCTCTCTTTAACCAGCCAGGCCAGGACGACCCCACACAGCATCACGGCAAAGGCGTTCACCGACTGGAACATGGCGGTAGGAACGGAATAGCCCAGAATATCGCGGTTCACAAAGCGGTCGATATACAGGCTGATAGAGCTACCGCCCTGCTGGGCAAACGCCCAGAACAGCATACTGAACAGGGTCAGGGTGACAATCAACCCCAGTTCTTTGCGTTGTTTGGCCGTTTGCGCCTGACGATAAATTTTTGCCAGCACGACCAGGCCGATCGCGGTCGCCACGATTAAGGCATAGACTGACCATTCTTTCCAGAACAGAACGGTAATCAGCAACGGCGCCGCTACCAGCAAAATTAACAGCCAGCCCCAGTTCGGCAGCAGGTAGTTTCTGGCGCACAACACGGCTTTATTCACGCCGGTAGTGTGGGTGAAATGACGATTTCCACACAGGAAGATCACTAACCCCGCAAGCATACCAATGGCAGCGAGTGCAAAGCCCATCGCCCAACTGTACTCCTCTTGCACATAGCCGCAGGCGATAGGCGCCACGATCGAACCAATATTACCCGCTGCGTAAAGCAGCGAGAACCCGCCGTCGCGGCGCGGATCTTCCGGCTGGTACAGTTCGCCCAGCAGGCAGCTAATATTCGATTTAAACAGGCCGTAGCCGCAGACAATGATCGCCAGCGACAGATAAAGGAATGTCGGCGCGATCTCACTGGCGCCCAGCACTAAATGACCTATAGCCATTAAAAATGCGCCCAGCATGACTGCCATTCGGTTGCCAAGCACCTTATCCGCCAGATAGCCGCCAAGAATCGGCGTTACGTAGACCAGCGAACAATAAGCGCTGAATAACTCATAGGCGTGGTTATCGTCGTATTTTAGCTGATTGGTGAGATAAAGTATCAGTAGGGCGCGCATACCATAAAAGCTGAAGTACTCCCAAATTTGCAGGGCGACAACGTAGTAAATAGCGCGGGGTTGAGATGCTTGTTTATTCATCGTATTTCCGGGATAGAGACGCTGCGGCAAGAACGCGGCATTCTCAGAGAATGCCTTTCTTTGTGGGCTTATTAAGCCTGCCGTATCGCCGTGTTTCCTTAAAGTTACCAACATGATACAGAACTGATTTTTTCTGCAATATGCGTTCTGATTGCATAAATATACATGAAACCGATCGTGTTTTGCTAAGTAATTTGCGCCAAACCCGGGGGTGATTGTTTCTTGATGTGTCAAACAAATGTTTATCGACGAACGGCTAACGGGAGGCTATGTTAACGGAGACTGAACCCGTAACGGGAAAGTAGAACGTGGGGTAAAGGGAGCGATGATGAAAAACACCGAGCTGGAACAACTGATTAACGACAAGCTGAACAGTGCGGCAATAAGCGATTATGCGCCGAATGGTTTACAGGTCGAAGGAAAAGAGACGGTACAGAAAATCGTTACCGGCGTGACCGCAAGTCAGGCGCTGCTCGATGAGGCGGTGCGTTTGCAGGCCGATGCGGTCATTGTTCATCATGGTTACTTCTGGAAAGGCGAGTCTCCGGTTATTCGTGGCATGAAACGCCGTCGCTTAAAAACGTTACTGGCAAATGATATTAACCTTTACGGTTGGCATCTGCCGCTGGATGCGCATCCTGAGCTGGGCAACAATGCGCAGTTGGCGGCGCTATTGGGCATTACCGTGAAAGGAGAAATTGAGCCGCTGGTGCCGTGGGGAGAGCTCTCAATGCCGGTGCCAGGGCTGGAACTGGCCTCATGGATTGAAGCGCGTCTGGGGCGTAAACCGCTATGGTGCGGCGATACCGGGCCAGAGAATGTGCAGCGTGTCGCCTGGTGTACCGGCGGCGGGCAAAGTTTTATTGATAGCGCCGCCCGCTTCGGCGTGGATGCTTTTATTACCGGCGAGGTTTCCGAACAGACCATTCATTCCGCGCGCGAACAGGGGCTGCATTTTTATGCCGCCGGGCACCATGCCACTGAACGCGGCGGTATTCGCGCCCTGAGCGAATGGTTGAACGAAAACACGGCGTTGGATGTGACGTTTATTGATATCCCTAACCCGGCATAACTGAGAGGTAATAAAGTGCAGCGAGCGCGTTGTTATCTGTTAGGCGAAACAGCGGTCGTCCTGGAACTTGAACCGCCGATTACGCTGGCGAGCCAGAAACGCATCTGGCGTCTGACGCAGCGTCTGGTCGATATGCCGAACGTGGTGGAAGCCATTCCCGGGATGAACAATATCACCGTGATCTTGCGGGAACCGCAAACCCTGGCGCTGGATGCGATTGAGCGTCTGCAGCGCTGGTGGGAAGAGAGCGAGGCGCTGGAGCCGGACTCGCGTTCGGTTGAGATCCCGGTGATCTATGGCGGCGCAGGCGGGCCGGATCTGGCGGCGGTGGCACGGCACAGCGGTTTGAGTGAAAAGCAGGTCGTGGAGCTACATGCCTCCGTTGAGTATGTCGTCTGGTTTTTAGGCTTTCAGCCTGGCTTTCCCTATCTTGGGAATTTACCAGAACCGCTCCATATGCCCAGACGTGCGGAGCCGCGCCTGCAGGTTCCGGCCGGTTCTGTCGGCATCGGCGGCGCGCAGACGGGTATTTATCCATTATCCACGCCGGGCGGCTGGCAGCTGATCGGCCTCACGCCGTTGAAGTTATTCGATCCGATGCGGGAGCCCCCGGTTCTGCTACGCCCTGGCGATAGCGTACGCTTTGTGCCGCAAAAGGAGGGAATATGCTGAATATTATTCGCGCGGGGATTTACACCTCCGTGCAGGATAGCGGGCGTCACGGCTTTCGTCAGTCGGGGCTGAGTCACTGCGGTGCGCTGGATAAACCCGCCTTTCAGACCGCTAATCTCCTAGTCGGGAACGATGCGAATGCCCCGGCGCTGGAAATCACTCTCGGTCAACTGGTTGTCGAATTTGAAAATGAGACCTGGTTCGCTCTTACCGGCGCGGGCTGCGAAGCGCAGTTGGATGATCAACCGGTCTGGACCGGCTGGCGATTGCCGGTAAAAGCGGGTCAGCGCCTCACGTTGCATCGACCGCTTCACGGGATGCGTAGCTATCTGGCGGTAGCGGGCGGTATTGCTGTGCCGGAGGTGATGGGATCGTGTAGTACCGATCTGAAGTCCGGCATCGGTGGGCTGGAAGGACGGCTGCTAAAAGATGGCGATCGGCTGGCGACGGGTAAACCATCGCGACAGTTTAGCGGGCCGCAGGGCGTGAAGCAGTTACTGTGGGGGAATCGCATTCGTGCGCTGCCGGGGCCGGAATACCGTGAGTTCGATCGCGCATCGCAAGAAGCGTTCTGGCGTTCGCCGTGGCAGCTCAGTCCGCAAAGTAATCGCATGGGCTATCGTTTGCAGGGGCAATCGTTAACGCGGACAACGGATCGCGAACTGCTGTCGCACGGTTTGCTGCCCGGTGTCGTACAGGTGCCTTACAACGGTCAACCTATTGTGCTAATGAATGATGCCCAGACAACTGGCGGCTATCCGCGCATTGCCTGCATCATCGAGGCAGATATGTACCATCTGGCGCAGATCCCGCTAGGGCAACCGATCCATTTTGTGCAATGTTCGCTGGAAGAGGCGCTCAACGCGCGCCGCGAGCGTCAGCGCTATCTGGAACAGCTTACCTGGCGACTTCAGCATGAACATTGATTTAAATGCGGATTTGGGCGAAGGTTGCGCCAGCGACAACGAATTATTAACGCTGGTCTCCTCCGCCAATATCGCCTGTGGTTTTCACGCCGGTGATGCGCAAACCATGCTGACCTGCGTGCGCGAGGCGCTGAAAAACGGCGTGGCGATCGGCGCGCATCCCAGCTTTCCGGATCGGGATAATTTTGGGCGGACGGCGATGGTTTTGCCGCCGGAAACGGTATACGCCCAGACGCTGTACCAAATCGGCGCGCTGGGGGCGATTGTCCAGGCGCAAGGCGGCGTGATGCGCCATGTCAAACCGCACGGTATGCTCTATAACCAGGCGGCGAAAGATCCTCATCTGGCACAGGCGATTGCGAAAGCGGTACACGACTATGATCCGTCACTGATACTGGTTGGACTGGCGGGAAGTGAGCTGATCCGGGCCGGTGAGCGCCATCGCCTGGTGACGCGGCAGGAGGTGTTTGCCGATCGCGGCTATCAGGCCGACGGTAGCCTGGTGCCGCGCATGCAACCTGGCGCGCTGATTCACGACGAAGAGCAGGCGCTGGCGCAAACGCTGGATATGGTACAAGCCGGGAGAGTGAAAAGCGTTACTGGCGTGTGGACGACTGTCACGGCGCAAACGGTGTGCATTCATGGCGACGGCGAGTATGCGCTTGCATTCGCTCGCAGGTTACGCGCCGCGTTCAATGCGCGTAATATACACGTTATTGCCTGAGAGCCCGACGATTGAAGCTATTATATTACGGCTGTGGATGTTCATTATGGCGTTCGATGTGCATTCCAGATAGTCAGAGGCGGTGTAGTCCATTAATCAACTGTTAACAAAGGATATTATCATGCCTGAAGGCCCGGAAATTCGTCGTGCGGCGGATAATCTGGAGGCGGCAATCAAAGGCAAACCCTTAACCGATGTCTGGTTTGCCTTTGCACAGTTAAAACCGTATGAATCGCAGCTTACCGGTCAACTTGTTACCCGGATAGAGACGCGGGGAAAAGCGTTATTGACCCACTTTTCAAATGGCCTGACGCTCTACAGCCACAACCAACTCTATGGCGTATGGCGGGTGATCGACACTGGTGAAATACCGCAGACTACGCGTATATTGCGCGTCAGGCTACAAACGGCGGATAAAACTATACTGCTTTATAGCGCGTCTGATATCGAAATGCTGACAGCAGAGCAGCTCACGACGCACCCCTTTTTACAGCGAGTCGGTCCGGATGTGCTGGACGCGCGTCTCACTTCGGAAGAGGTTAAAGCTCGATTGCTGTCGCCGCGTTTTCGCAACCGACAATTTTCCGGACTGTTGCTGGATCAGGCCTTTCTGGCGGGATTGGGGAATTATCTGCGCGTTGAAATCCTCTGGCAGGTAGGGTTAACCGGACAGCATAAAGCGAAAGATCTCAACGAGGCGCAACTGAATGCGCTTTCTCACGCGCTGTTGGATATTCCGCGCCTGTCCTACACGACTCGCGGTCAGGCGGATGAAAACAAGCATCATGGCGCACTGTTTCGCTTTAAGGTTTTCCACCGTGACGGCGAAGCGTGCGAGCGGTGTGGCGGCATTATTGAAAAGACAACACTGTCCTCACGCCCGTTTTACTGGTGCCCGCATTGCCAGAAATAGCCGGAACCGCCATCGGCGAGCGGCTATTGTCTGATGGCGCGACGCTTATCAGCCCTACAAAGGTTGTCTGGGCGCATAGGTTGATATAAAACGGGCCACTGCTGGCCCAGTTAACAGAATGCTGAACAGCCGTAGGGTTTGCATTGCCATGATGAGCGCCATATCGGCACTGCTTCCTGCCGCGATCGCGGCAACCGTATCCAGACCACCGGGACTGGTGGCGAGATAAGCCGTCATAAAATCAATCTGCATGTAGTAAGCCATTCCCCACGCCATCGCGGCGCAAATCGCCATCAGCGCGAAAATTGACAATAAGATTTGCGGCAATGGCCGCAGCGCCATAAAAAACACCTGTCTGTCAAAACCCAGCCCAATACGCCAGCCTATCGCCATATACGCCACGGCCAGCAGCCATTCGGGTAATTCAATCTCAATGATGCCTTGCGAATGGAGAAGCGCGCCTGCCAACATGGGGAGCAGCATCGTGCCGGAAGGGATACGCAACAGGCGACCGGCAATGCCCGCCACGATCGCTAATAGCAGCGTCGTCAATAAATTACCGCTAAGCGGCGGAAACCAGATCACCTGTTGGCTGACCGCTGCCGCGCTGTCGCCGAGTATCAGGCGTGTCACCAGCACCGCCGCGCCAGCCACAAACAGTACCCGCAGATACTGCATAAACGCCACCAGGCGGATATCCGCCCCGTAATCTTGCGCCATCGCTACCATTGCCGCCGCGCCGCCCGGCGAAGACCCCCATGCGCCGGTGTTGCCGGGCAGCGAGCTGTAACGTACCAGCAGCCAGCCGACTACCGCGCTGGAAAGCAGTGTCACCAGCAACACTAAAAGCACGACCGGCCAGTAGAGGGCGAGGGTGGTCAATATCGAACCGGTTAGATTTTGGGCGATCATACAGCCGAGAATTGCCTGCGCGGCGAGAAAAATACCGCGCGGAAGTTGTAGCGTGCTACCTCGCAAACTCAACACGATACCCGCAATCATTGGACCGAGCAGCATCGCCGCCGGAAGGTGCAGATAGAGAAAAATAAGGGAAATGAGCAGCGATAACAGGAACAACAAAAACCACTGCAGAATCGGCATTCCATGCTCCCTGAATGATATTTAGCGAAACCTTAATTAATCATAGAGAGTAACGGGATAAGAATAAAATAATGAGGATAAGAAAAAGGGAAAATGTACCGGATGGCGAGGGTTGCGTCGCCATCCGGTTGTCAATTAACGCTTCAGCGCCGATTTAAAATCGCGTTTATCGTAGCCGGTATACAGCTGACGAGGACGGGCGATTTTCATGCCGTCAGTGTGCATTTCATTCCAGTGTGCAATCCAGCCAACGGTACGCGCCATGGCGAAGATCACGGTGAACATGGAGGACGGAATGCCCATCGCTTTCAGAATGATGCCGGAGTAGAAGTCTACGTTCGGGTACAGTTTCTTCTCGATGAAGTACGGGTCGTTGAGCGCAATGTGCTCAAGCTCCATCGCCACTTCCAGCAGATCATCTTTGGTGCCCAGCTCTTTCAGCACTTCATGGCAGGTTTCACGCATCACGGTGGCGCGCGGATCGTAGTTTTTGTAAACACGGTGACCGAAGCCCATCAGGCGGAAAGAATCATTCTTGTCTTTCGCACGACGAACAAATTCCGGAATGTGTTTAACAGAGCTGATTTCTTCCAGCATTTTCAGCGCGGCTTCGTTTGCGCCGCCGTGCGCGGGTCCCCACAGGGAGGCGATCCCGGCGGCAATGCAGGCGAACGGGTTGGCGCCGCTTGAACCTGCGGTACGTACCGTTGACGTAGAGGCGTTCTGCTCATGGTCAGCGTGCAGGATCAGAATACGGTCCATCGCGCGCTCCAGTACCGGATTCACTTCATAGGTTTCACACGGCGTGGAGAACATCATGTTCAGGAAGTTACCGGCGTAGGAAAGGTCGTTGCGCGGATAAACAAACGGCTGACCGATGGAATATTTGTAACACATCGCCGCCATGGTCGGCATTTTGGACAGCAGGCGGAACGCCGCGATTTCACGGTGGCGCGGATTGTTCACATCCAGCGAGTCGTGGTAGAACGCCGCCAGCGCGCCAGTGATCCCGCACATTACCGCCATCGGATGTGAGTCGCGACGGAAAGCATGGAACAGGCGAGTAATTTGCTCATGGATCATCGTATGGCGGGTGACTGTCGTTCTGAACTCGTCATACTCTTCCTGCGTCGGTTTTTCGCCGTACAGCAGGATGTAACAGACTTCCAGATAGTTGGAATCGGTAGCAAGCTGGTCAATCGGGAAACCGCGATGCAACAAAATGCCTTCGTCGCCGTCGATGAAGGTGATTTTAGATTCGCAGGATGCGGTAGAGGTGAAACCAGGGTCAAAAGTAAAAACTCCTTTTGAACCGAGACTACGAATATCAATAACATCTTGACCGAGTGTACCTTTTAGCACATCCAGTTCAATAGCAGTGTCACCAGTAAGGGTGATTTTTGCCTTTGTATCAGCCATTTACGGTCTCCTTAGCGCCTTATTGCTTAAGACTGCCGGAACTCAGACTTGCCTTCTCCACGTCATCTTCCTCGTCGTTAGTGCAGGGAAGATTCTGTGTATGCATCAATCAACCGTTACCAGTTTGTTATTTGGCTCGCCGCTCTGTGAAAGAGGGGATGACCTGGGTACAGAGCAATGGGCGCTTGCAGGTAACGGCTTGATTAATTTCGAATTAGCAGCAAATCAGGAACGTAGCAATCCGAGTAATGTAACCTGTCTATCACTAATAACTGTCCTGAAAGAATGGGTCAATATCATTGTACTGTTGCATAACTTATTAACAGGTGAAAGAGTGACCCCATAACTTTTACGCATTATATGCTTTTTCTGGTGTCGTTTGTAACAATTTTGTTTAATGTTTGTCAAATCAGATGATTGAAAATTAAAAAAATGTTGTTATCGTGACCTGTGTCACTGTTCAGGATAAAACCCGACAAACTATATGTAGGTTAATTGTAATGATTTTGTGAACGTCCTATACTGCCGCCAGGTCTCCGGAATACCCTGCAATCCCGAGCCACCCAGCGTTGTAACGTGTCGTTTTAGCTACTGGAAGCAGTGTTTTACATGACGCGCAGTTATAGAAAGGACGCTGTCTGACCCGCACGCAGACCGGAGGAAGGAAATCCCGTCGTCTTTCTGGCTACAGGTAGATTCACCTCTGTAACCGAAGTCTTAAGGGAATAATAAGAACAGCATGTGGGCGTTATTCATGATAAGAAATGTGAAAAAACAAAGACCTGTCAATCTGGATCTACAAACGATTCGGTTCCCCATCACAGCGATAGCGTCCATTCTCCATCGCGTATCCGGTGTGATTACTTTCATCGCAGTCGGCATACTACTGTGGCTACTGGGCACCAGCCTCTCTTCTCCGGAAGGATTCCAGCAGGCCGCCGACATTATGGACGGCTTCATCGTTAAATTTATCATGTGGGGCATCCTTACCGCGCTGGCGTATCACGTCATCGTGGGAATTCGTCACATGTTAATGGATTTTGGCTATCTGGAAGAAACATTCGAAGCGGGTCAACGCTCTGCCAAAATCTCTTTTGTTATCACTGTCGTGCTTTCACTTCTCGCAGGAGTCCTCGTATGGTAAGCAACGCCTCCGCATTAGGACGCAATGGCGTACATGACTTCATCCTGGTCCGTGCTACCGCTATCGTTCTGACGTTATACATCATCTACATGGTGGGTTTTTTCGCCACGAGCGGCGAACTGACCTTTGAAGCCTGGACCGGTTTCTTCTCATCGGCCTTCACCAAAGTCTTCACCCTGCTGGCGCTTTTTTCCATCTTGATTCATGCCTGGATCGGCATGTGGCAGGTGTTAACCGACTACGTTAAACCACTGGCAGTGCGTCTGATACTGCAACTCGTTATTGTTGTTGCGCTGGTGGTTTACGTCATCTATGGATTTGTTGTGGTGTGGGGTGTGTAATGAAACTGCCAGTCAGAGAATTTGATGCTGTTGTGATTGGTGCCGGTGGCGCAGGTATGCGCGCGGCGCTGCAAATTTCCCAGAGCGGCCAAACCTGTGCGCTGCTCTCGAAAGTCTTCCCGACCCGTTCCCATACCGTTTCCGCGCAGGGCGGTATCACCGTGGCGCTCGGCAATACCCATGAAGATAACTGGGAATGGCACATGTACGACACCGTTAAGGGGTCGGACTACATTGGTGACCAGGATGCCATCGAATATATGTGTAAGACCGGACCGGAAGCGATTCTGGAACTGGAGCACATGGGGCTACCGTTCTCCCGTCTTGATGATGGACGTATCTATCAGCGCCCGTTCGGCGGCCAGTCGAAAAACTTTGGCGGCGAGCAGGCGGCACGTACCGCGGCAGCGGCTGACCGTACCGGTCACGCCTTGCTACATACGCTGTATCAACAGAATTTGAAAAACCACACCACGATTTTCTCCGAATGGTATGCGCTGGATCTGGTGAAAAACCAGGATGGCGCGGTGGTAGGGTGTACCGCACTGTGCATCGAAACCGGTGAAGTGGTGTACTTCAAAGCCCGCGCGACGGTGCTGGCGACCGGCGGCGCAGGCCGTATCTACCAGTCCACCACCAACGCTCACATCAACACCGGTGACGGTGTCGGTATGGCGCTGCGTGCCGGTGTCCCGGTGCAGGATATGGAAATGTGGCAGTTCCACCCGACCGGTATCGCCGGGGCGGGCGTGCTGGTGACAGAAGGCTGCCGCGGCGAAGGCGGTTACCTGCTGAACAAACACGGCGAGCGCTTTATGGAGCGTTATGCGCCGAACGCCAAAGACCTGGCGGGTCGTGACGTGGTGGCGCGTTCCATCATGATCGAAATCCGTGAAGGCCGCGGCTGCGACGGTCCGTGGGGGCCGCACGCTAAACTGAAACTGGATCACTTGGGTAAAGAGGTGCTGGAATCTCGCCTGCCGGGTATCCTGGAGCTGTCCCGCACTTTCGCTCACGTCGATCCGGTGAAAGAGCCGATTCCGGTTATCCCGACCTGCCACTACATGATGGGCGGTATTCCGACTAAAGTGACCGGTCAGGCGCTGACCGTGAACGAGCAGGGCGAAGATGTGGTGATTCCGGGGCTGTTTGCGGTAGGCGAAATCGCCTGTGTATCGGTTCACGGCGCCAACCGTCTGGGCGGTAACTCACTGCTGGATCTGGTGGTCTTTGGCCGCGCGGCGGGGCTGCATTTACAGGAATCCATCGCCGAGCAGGGCGTGCTGCGCGACGCCAGCGAGTCTGACGTTGAAGGTTCTCTGGAGCGCCTGAATCGCTGGAACAATAACCGCAATGGCGAAGATCCAGTGGCTATCCGCAAAGCGTTGCAGGAGTGTATGCAGCATAACTTCTCCGTATTCCGTGAAGGCGACGCGATGGCGAAAGGGCTTGAGCAGTTGAAAGTGATCCGCGAGCGTCTGAAAAACGCCCGTCTGGATGACACGTCCAGCGAGTTTAATACCCAGCGTGTTGAGTGTCTGGAGCTGGATAACCTGATGGAAACCGCCTACGCCACTGCTGTATCAGCCAACTTCCGGACGGAAAGCCGCGGCGCGCATAGCCGCTTCGATTTCCCGGAGCGTGATGATGCCAACTGGTTGTGTCATACCCTGTATCAGCCGCAAACGGAATCCATGACGCGCCGAAGCGTCAATATGGAACCGAAACTGCGTCCGGCGTTCCCGCCGAAGATTCGTACTTATTAATTGCGGAGACAGGATGATGAAACTCGAATTTTCGATTTATCGTTATAACCCGGATGTCGATAACGCTCCGCGTATGCAGGATTACACCCTGGAAGGCGAAGAAGGGCGCGACATGATGCTGCTGGATGCGTTAATCCAGCTTAAAGAAAAAGATCCCAGCCTTTCTTTCCGCCGTTCCTGCCGCGAAGGCGTGTGTGGTTCTGATGGTTTGAATATGAACGGTAAGAATGGTCTGGCCTGTATTACCCCTATTTCGGCGCTGAACCAGCCGGGTAAGAAGATTGTGATTCGCCCGCTGCCCGGTTTGCCGGTGATCCGCGATTTGGTGGTAGACATGGGGCAATTCTACGCACAATATGAGAAGATTAAGCCTTACTTATTGAATAATGGGCAAAATCCACCGGCTCGTGAGCATCTGCAGATGCCGGAGCAGCGTGAAAAACTCGATGGGCTGTATGAATGTATTCTTTGCGCCTGTTGCTCAACATCCTGCCCGTCATTCTGGTGGAACCCGGATAAGTTTATCGGTCCGGCGGGGCTGCTCGCGGCGTATCGATTCCTGATCGATAGTCGTGATACCGAGACTGACAGTCGTCTGGAAGGGATGAGTGATGCATTCAGCGTATTCCGCTGTCACAGCATTATGAACTGCGTCAGTGTATGTCCTAAGGGACTGAACCCGACGCGCGCTATCGGCCATATTAAGTCGATGCTGTTGCAGCGTAGCGCATAAGTAGTTGTAGTAGTTGCCGGATGGCGACGTACCGTCTTATCCGGCCTACAGGCGCAATCCCGTAGGCCTGATAAGCGCAGCGCCATCAGGCAATAGAAGTGCAGGAAACCTCTAAAAACTGCCATATGATTAGTAATAATCGAGATGTTCAGAGCGAGACAAGGCGCGGTCTGAACGAATCTTCGGGAGCATAGTTAACTATGTGACCGGAGTGAGCGAAGGCCGCAACGCAGTCGTAGCCTGAACAGCGAAGATTATTAGACAGTTTTTAAAGGTTCCTTAGCGGACGCAGATGACACGACAGTCCGCAACAAGTGAACCCCGGCACGCATACGGCGTATGCGTGGTTAGTATCCACGGCGAAATACTCGTCATAGTTCACGTTGCATGTGCGTTGGCTGCACTTGCTCACCCCGGTCACTTACTGGATGTAAGCTCCCTGGGATTCGCAAGCTTGCCGCCTTCCTGAAACGTGACCTATTTAGAGTATTAAATAAGCAGAAAAGATGCTTAAGGGATCACGATGCAGAACAGCGCTTTGAAAGCCTGGTTGGACTCTTCTTACCTCTCTGGTTCGAATCAGAGCTGGATAGAACAGCTCTATGAAGACTTCTTAACCGATCCTGACTCGGTAGACGCTAACTGGCGTTTGACGTTCCAGCAGTTACCTGGTACCGGAGTCAAACCGGATCAACTCCATTCAAAAACACGTGAATATTTCCGGCGGCAGGCGTTGGCTGGCTCACGTCACTCTTCTACGATTTCCGACCCTGACACCAATGTGAAGCAGGTTAAAGTCCTGCAGCTTATCAACGCTTATCGTTTCCGTGGCCATCAGCATGCAAACCTCGATCCGCTGGGACTGTGGAAACAAGAACGCGTGGCGGATCTGGACCCTTCTTTCCATGATTTGACCGAGGCCGATTTCCAGGAAACCTTCAATGTCGGCTCCTTTGCCAGCGGCAAAGAGACGATGAAGCTGGGCGAGCTGCTCGACGCGCTCAAACAGACCTACTGCGGCCCGATTGGCGCTGAGTATATGCACATCACCAGCACCGAAGAGAAACGCTGGATCCAACAGCGCATCGAATCCGGTCGTGCGGCCTTTAGCGCTGACGAGAAAAAACGCTTCCTGAACGAGCTGACCGCTGCTGAAGGGCTGGAACGTTATCTGGGCGCCAAATTCCCGGGTGCGAAACGTTTCTCGCTCGAGGGGGGAGATGCGCTGATACCCATGCTGAAAGAGATGGTTCGCCATGCGGGTAACAGCGGCACTCGCGAAGTGGTGCTGGGGATGGCGCACCGCGGTCGCCTGAACGTGCTGATCAACGTACTGGGTAAAAAACCGCAGGATCTGTTCGACGAGTTTGCCGGTAAGCATAAAGAACATCTGGGTACCGGCGACGTGAAGTATCACATGGGCTTCTCGTCAGATATCGAAACCGAAGGCGGTCTGGTTCACCTGGCGCTGGCGTTTAACCCATCGCATCTGGAAATTGTGAGCCCGGTGGTGATGGGCTCCGTGCGCGCCCGTCTGGACAGACTGGACGAACCGAGCAGCAACAAAGTGTTGCCGATCACTATTCACGGCGACGCCGCGGTGACCGGCCAGGGCGTGGTTCAGGAAACCCTGAACATGTCGAAAGCGCGCGGTTACGAAGTGGGCGGTACGGTACGTATCGTTATCAACAACCAGGTGGGTTTCACCACCTCTAACCCACTGGATGCGCGTTCAACGCCTTACTGCACCGATATCGGTAAAATGGTCCAGGCGCCGATTTTCCACGTCAATGCGGACGATCCGGAAGCCGTCGCTTTTGTGACCCGTCTGGCGCTGGACTTCCGTAATACCTTTAAACGCGATGTGTTCATCGATCTGGTGTGCTACCGCCGTCACGGCCACAACGAAGCCGACGAGCCAAGCGCAACCCAGCCGCTGATGTACCAGAAAATTAAAAAGCATCCGACGCCGCGTAAAATCTACGCCGACAAGCTGGAAGCGGACAAAGTCGCGACGCTGGAAGATGCCACCGAAATGGTTAACCTCTATCGCGATGCGCTGGATGCAGGCGAATGCGTGGTGAAAGAGTGGCGTCCGATGAATATGCACTCGTTCACCTGGTCGCCGTATCTAAACCACGAATGGGATGAAGCATACCCGAACAAGGTAGAAATGAAGCGTCTGCAGGAGCTGGCAAAACGTATCAGCACCGTGCCGGAAGCCATTGAAATGCAGTCTCGCGTGGCGAAAATTTATGGCGACCGTCAGGCAATGGCGGCAGGCGAGAAATTGTTTGACTGGGGCGGTGCGGAAAATCTGGCTTACGCCACGCTGGTCGATGAAGGCATTCCGGTGCGCCTGTCCGGGGAAGACTCCGGTCGCGGCACCTTCTTCCATCGTCATGCGGTGATCCACAACCAGACGAACGGCTCAACGTATACGCCGTTGCAGCATATTCACAGCGGTCAGGGACAGTTTAAAGTCTGGGACTCCGTGCTGTCTGAAGAAGCGGTACTGGCTTTTGAATACGGTTATGCCACGGCGGAACCACGTACCCTGACTATCTGGGAAGCGCAGTTTGGCGATTTTGCCAACGGCGCGCAGGTAGTGATTGACCAGTTCATCTCCTCCGGCGAGCAGAAATGGGGCCGGATGTGCGGTCTGGTGATGCTGTTGCCGCACGGCTATGAAGGGCAGGGGCCGGAGCACTCTTCCGCGCGTCTGGAACGTTATCTGCAACTTTGCGCCGAGCAGAATATGCAGGTTTGCGTGCCGTCCACCCCGGCGCAGGTCTACCATATGCTGCGCCGTCAGGCGCTGCGCGGGATGCGTCGTCCGCTGGTGGTGATGTCGCCGAAATCGTTGCTGCGTCACCCGCTGGCGGTTTCCACGCTTGATGAACTGGCGAACGGTTCCTTCCAGCCGGCCATTGGCGAAATTGACGAGCTGGACCCTAAAGCCGTAAAACGCGTGGTAATGTGTTCTGGTAAGGTTTATTACGACCTGCTGGAACAACGGCGTAAAAACTCACAGAAAGATGTCGCTATCGTGCGCATCGAACAGCTCTATCCGTTCCCGCATAAAGCGGTGCAGGAAGCGCTGCAACCATACGCTCACGTCCATGATTTTGTCTGGTGCCAGGAAGAGCCGCTCAACCAGGGCGCATGGTACTGCAGTCAGCATCATTTCCGTGAAGTGATTCCGTTTGGGGCCGCTCTGCGTTACGCAGGTCGCCCGGCCTCCGCCTCTCCGGCGGTAGGGTATATGTCCGTTCACCAGAAACAGCAACAAGATCTGGTTAATGACGCGCTGAACGTCGATTAAATAAAGGATAAATAATGAGTAGCGTAGATATTCTTGTTCCCGACCTGCCTGAGTCCGTAGCGGACGCGACCGTCGCCACCTGGCATAAAAAACCGGGTGATGCGGTTGTTCGTGACGAAGTGCTGGTAGAAATCGAAACTGACAAAGTGGTACTGGAAGTACCGGCATCAGCGGACGGCATTCTGGATGCGGTTCTGGAAGAGGAGGGGACCACTGTCACCTCTCGCCAGATCCTGGGTCGCCTGCGTGAAGGCAACAGCGCGGGTAAAGAGACCAGCGCCAAATCTGAAGAGAAAGCGTCTACGCCGGCACAGCGCCAGCAGGCGTCGCTGGAAGAACAAAACAACGATGCGCTCAGCCCGGCGATCCGTCGCCTGCTGGCTGAACACAATCTGGAAGCCAGCGCCATTAAAGGCACTGGTGTGGGTGGGCGTCTGACCCGTGAAGATGTGGAAAAACATCTGGCGAAAGGCGAGTCTAAAGCACCCGCTGTTGAACCTGCAGCACAACCCGCTCTGGGCGCGCGCGGCGAAAAACGCGTGCCAATGACCCGCCTGCGTAAGCGCGTGGCCGAGCGTCTGCTGGAAGCGAAAAATTCCACCGCCATGCTGACGACCTTCAATGAAGTCAACATGAAGCCGATTATGGATTTGCGTAAGCAGTATGGCGAAGTGTTTGAAAAACGTCATGGTATCCGCCTGGGCTTTATGTCCTTCTACGTGAAAGCGGTAGTGGAAGCGCTGAAGCGTTATCCGGAAGTGAACGCCTCTATCGACGGCGATGACGTGGTGTATCACAACTACTTTGATGTGAGCATGGCGGTGTCTACGCCGCGTGGCCTGGTCACGCCGGTCCTGCGTGACGTGGATACGCTGGGCATGGCTGACATCGAGAAAAAAATTAAAGAACTGGCTGTCAAAGGCCGCGACGGCAAGCTGACCGTAGAAGACCTGACCGGTGGTAACTTTACCATTACCAACGGCGGCGTATTCGGTTCGCTGATGTCTACCCCGATCATCAACCCGCCGCAGAGCGCGATTCTGGGAATGCATGCTATTAAAGACAGGCCGATGGCGGTGGATGGCAAGGTAGAAATCCTGCCGATGATGTACCTGGCGCTCTCTTACGATCATCGCCTGATCGATGGTCGTGAATCCGTGGGCTTCCTGGTCACCATCAAAGAGTTGCTGGAAGATCCGACCCGTCTGCTGTTGGACGTGTAGTCAGCAAGAGCATCACCTGCTACCTGTAGGCCGGATAAGGCGTTCACGCCGCCATCCGGCGATGGTGTAATGCCTGATGGCGCGCAGCTTTCAGGCCTACAGGTCTAAAGATAACGATTACCTGAAGGATGGACAGAACACATGAACTTACATGAATATCAGGCAAAACAACTTTTTGCCCGCTATGGCTTACCGGCGCCGGTGGGTTATGCCTGTACTACTCCGCGTGAAGCCGAAGAAGCCGCGTCTAAAATCGGTGCCGGCCCGTGGGTAGTGAAATGTCAGGTTCACGCTGGCGGCCGCGGCAAAGCGGGCGGTGTGAAGGTAGTAAAAAGCAAAGAAGAGATTCGCGCCTTCGCGGAAAACTGGCTGGGCAAACGTCTGGTGACCTATCAAACAGACGCTAATGGCCAACCGGTAAACCAGATTCTGGTTGAAGCGGCGACCGACATCGGCAAAGAACTGTACCTCGGCGCGGTAGTTGACCGTAGTTCTCGTCGCGTGGTCTTTATGGCGTCTACCGAAGGCGGCGTAGAGATCGAAAAAGTCGCGGAGGAAACCCCGCATCTGATCCATAAAGTCGCGCTCGATCCGCTGACCGGCCCGATGCCGTATCAGGGACGGGAACTGGCGTTCAAATTGGGTCTGGAAGGTAAACTGGTGCAGCAGTTCACCAAAATCTTTATGGGCCTGGCAACCATTTTCCTTGAGCGCGACCTGGCGCTAATCGAAATTAATCCGCTGGTGATCACTAAGCAGGGCGATCTGATTTGCCTCGACGGCAAGCTGGGCGCTGACGGCAACGCGCTGTTCCGCCAGCCGGATCTGCGTGAAATGCGTGACCAGTCTCAGGAAGACCCGCGTGAAGCGCAGGCAGCGCAGTGGGAACTGAACTACGTCGCGCTGGACGGCAACATCGGTTGCATGGTGAACGGCGCGGGTCTGGCGATGGGCACCATGGACATCGTTAAGCTGCATGGCGGCGAACCGGCTAACTTCCTTGACGTGGGCGGCGGCGCAACCAAAGAGCGCGTCACCGAAGCGTTTAAAATTATCCTCTCGGATGACAACGTGAAAGCGGTTCTGGTTAACATCTTCGGCGGTATCGTCCGTTGTGACCTGATTGCCGACGGTATCATCGGCGCGGTGGAAGAAGTGGGCGTGAACGTTCCGGTGGTGGTGCGTCTGGAAGGCAACAACGCCGAACTCGGCGCGAAGAAACTGGCTGACAGTGGCCTGAATATTATTGCAGCGAAAAGTCTGACGGATGCAGCTCAGCAGGTTGTTGCCGCAGTGGAGGGGAAATAATGTCCGTTTTAATTAATAAAGATACCAAGGTTATCTGCCAGGGCTTCACCGGTAGCCAGGGGACTTTCCACTCCGAACAGGCGATTGCTTACGGTACGCAGATGGTGGGCGGCGTAACGCCGGGCAAAGGCGGCACCACGCATCTGGGTCTGCCGGTGTTCAACACCGTGCGCGAAGCGGTAGAAGCTACCGGTGCGACCGCATCCGTTATCTACGTCCCGGCGCCGTTCTGCAAAGACTCCATTCTGGAAGCGATCGACGCAGGCATCAAACTGATTATCACCATCACCGAAGGTATTCCGACGCTGGATATGCTGACCGTGAAAGTGAAGCTGGACGAAGCGGGCGTACGCATGATCGGCCCGAACTGCCCAGGTGTGATCACCCCGGGCGAATGCAAAATCGGCATCATGCCGGGTCACATTCATAAGCCGGGTAAAGTGGGTATCGTTTCCCGTTCCGGCACGCTGACCTACGAAGCGGTTAAGCAGACCACCGACTACGGTTTCGGCCAGTCCACCTGCGTGGGTATCGGCGGCGACCCGATTCCGGGCTCTAACTTTATCGATATCCTGAAACTGTTCCAGGAAGATCCGCAGACTGAAGCGATCGTGATGATCGGTGAGATCGGCGGTAGTGCAGAAGAAGAAGCGGCGGCTTATATTAAAGACCACGTGACCAAGCCGGTTGTTGGCTATATCGCGGGTGTTACCGCGCCGAAAGGCAAGCGTATGGGCCACGCTGGCGCCATCATTGCCGGTGGTAAAGGCACTGCGGATGAAAAATTCGCCGCGCTGGAAGCCGCGGGCGTGAAAACCGTTCGCAGCCTGGCCGATATCGGCGAAGCGCTGAAAGCAATTATAAAATAAAACTCGCTGTTCCTGCGGGAACAGATAAATGTCCGTTTTCGACATGGTTGGCCACCTTTACGGTGGCCTTTTTTATGGCTTTATTGTTTGTGGCAAAGTACGGGTGAAGCATCCGGGATATAAAATTATTGGCTTTGTAAATATTGAGCTATAGGAAAATGATGCCTCAGTAAAAAAACATGGTGGAGTCTAAAAATAATTGATAATAACCGTCTGGCAGCGGCAGTAAATTTACTCAGTTTGCTGGTTAACTCTTTTGCAGCAAATACAGATGCTGTCTTAGTGAAATACCTGCCGACCTCACTGGAGACGGATTATGCGCTTTCCGCCATGAAAAAAACGCATCGCAGCATTACACTATGTTGACGCTAACCTCTATAGTAAATTGACGCTTGACTCTGTGGCCGCGCATGTTTGCCTGAGCGCGAACTACATGTCTCCTCAGATGTATCGCGCTTACACAGACTGCTTGTTTAATGGCAGAATAAAACAGCTATTTTAATCATAAGAGTACCGACATTATTTCCCTGAAGTATTAAAGATATCGTTTAATAAATTATATGAACTTTTGCTGGTTAAAAGAGGTTAACTTTAAAAATTATTAAGAACTTATTGACACTATTCGTTCGTGATTAATCATGTTTAAAGGGTATTTATGGCTGCGAATAAACAGAATTATCACTATGAGTGACGTAGAAATTGAGGGTAAATCTGTGAAGGTGATAACAGAATCTTCGCTATAATAATTATAGAGAGGTAAAAACGGTGTTATTGAAATAAAGAGAAAGTAGCGAATAAAATGTTTGTTTCTGGCTATCTGGAAAGCTTATTAGCGATAATTAAGGCGATAACCTGGCAAGATGATCCTGGCCGTTAGTCGTCGGGAAAGGGAAGTTGGGGCAGGGTAATCCCGGTGGGATGATGGCGCGTGTGCAATGAGATAGTTTCTTTGCGGTGTTAATTATAAGTAAAATAAAAATAGACTAAATGTATAAAATAATAAGTGTTGATAACCTACAGAAAAAATCTGTGAGCTATTTAGCAATAATTGAACATCAATGTGGAATGTTTTTTACGGGATGCGGGGCAGTAAAAAACGCACAAAATGTTTAGCCTTACCGAATAAGCCTCTTTTTACAGGGAGTTTGAAATTACCCTTTGCAAAAACAAAAAGTTAACAAAAAATTCACCATGCATTCAATGAATAAACATTATTAACATTAACTTCAAAAATTGATTTTAATCAATATTTAAATGTTGGAAAAGAGCATCAAAACTGGTTAAATTGTCCGTGATCAAATTCCCTGAAAAGCGATAGATTAGCCATAAATTGATCGCTGTCGAAAAAAGCAAATCTGACCCACTAAAAACCTGTTTATTGTAAGGGTTTTACGGCGTAATATATTTGCGGGATCAATTTGGGTTTTTTATTAACATGTTTGTAACTTTTCATCATTACTGTTTCCTTCCCGAGGGGATAGTACGATGAGAGGCCGCAAATAAATTTGTATTGGGGCATGCGTGTGACCCTTTCTAACGGGGTTCACTCTCGGAGTCTTCATGCGATGAGCAAGGAGTCATGATGTTAGATATAGTCGAACTGTCGCGCTTACAGTTTGCCTTGACCGCGATGTACCACTTCCTGTTTGTGCCGCTAACGCTCGGTATGGCGTTCCTGCTGGCCATTATGGAAACGGTATACGTCCTTTCCGGCAAACAGATTTATAAAGATATGACCAAGTTCTGGGGCAAGTTGTTTGGTATCAACTTTGCTCTGGGTGTGGCTACCGGTTTGACCATGGAGTTCCAGTTCGGGACAAACTGGTCGTACTACTCCCACTATGTTGGGGACATCTTCGGTGCGCCGCTGGCCATCGAAGGTTTGATGGCCTTCTTCCTCGAATCCACCTTTGTAGGTCTGTTCTTCTTCGGCTGGGATCGTCTGAGTAAAGTTCAGCATATGTGCGTCACCTGGCTGGTGGCTCTGGGGTCCAACCTCTCCGCGTTGTGGATTCTGGTAGCGAACGGCTGGATGCAAAACCCAATCGCTGCGGATTTCAATTTCGAAACCATGCGTATGGAAATGGTGAGCTTCTCTGAACTGGTGCTGAACCCGGTAGCACAGGTGAAATTTGTTCACACTGTGGCGTCCGGCTATGTCACCGGCGCGATGTTCATCCTCGGTATCAGCGCTTACTACATGCTGAAAGGTCGTGACTTCGCCTTTGCTAAACGCTCCTTTGCTATTGCCGCCAGCTTCGGTATGGCTGCCGTACTGTCCGTTATCGTACTCGGTGACGAATCCGGTTACGAAATGGGCGACGTGCAGAAAACCAAGCTCGCTGCGATTGAAGCTGAATGGGAAACGCAACCTGCTCCGGCCTCCTTTACCCTGTTCGGCATTCCTGACCAGGACAAACAGGAAAACCATCTGGCGATTCAGATCCCTTATGCGCTCGGCATTATCGCTACGCGTTCCGTGGACACGCCGGTTATTGGTCTGAAAGATCTCATGGTTCAGCATGAAGAGCGTATCCGTAACGGGATGAAAGCCTATGAACTGCTGGAGCAGCTGCGCGCCGGTTCTACCGACCAGGCCGTTCGCGACCAGTTTAACAGCATGAAGAAAGATCTCGGTTACGGCCTGCTGCTGAAACGCTATACGCCTAATGTGACTGACGCGACCGAAGCGCAGATCCAGCAAGCGACGAAAGATTCCATTCCTCGCGTTGCGCCGCTGTACTTCGCTTTCCGTATCATGGTGGCGTGCGGCTTCCTGCTGCTGGCGATCATCGCACTTTCCTTCTGGAGCGTGATTCGTAACCGCATCGGTGAGAAAAAATGGCTGTTGCGCGCGGCGCTGTACGGTATTCCACTGCCGTGGATTGCGGTTGAAGCAGGTTGGTTCGTCGCCGAATATGGTCGTCAGCCGTGGGCGATCGGCGAAGTGTTGCCGACAGCCGTGGCGAACTCATCGCTGACCGTGGGCGATCTGCTGTTCTCCATGTTCCTGATTTGCGGCCTGTATACCCTGTTCCTGGTGGCAGAATTGTTCCTGATGTTCAAATTTGCACGCCTTGGCCCAAGCAGCCTGAAAACCGGTCGCTATCACTTTGAGCAGTCCACCGTGACTTCTCAGCCGGCACGCTAAGACAGGAGTCGTCAAATGATCGATTATGAAGTACTACGTTTTATCTGGTGGCTGCTGGTTGGCATTTTGCTAATTGGTTTCGCCGTCACCGATGGGTTCGACATGGGGGTGGGGATGCTCACCCGTTTCCTCGGTCGTAACGACACCGAACGTCGAATTATGATTAACTCTATCGCCCCACACTGGGACGGTAACCAGGTGTGGTTGATCACCGCGGGCGGTGCGTTGTTTGCTGCCTGGCCGATGGTTTACGCCGCGGCGTTCTCCGGTTTCTATGTAGCGATGATCCTGGTGCTGGCGTCTTTGTTCTTCCGTCCGGTCGGTTTTGATTACCGTTCCAAGATTGAAGACCCGCGCTGGCGCAACATGTGGGACTGGGGCGTGTTCATCGGTAGCTTTGTGCCGCCGCTGGTGATTGGCGTGGCCTTTGGCAACCTGTTGCAGGGCGTACCGTTCCACGTGGATGAGTATCTGCGTCTGTACTACACCGGTAACTTCTTCCAGTTGCTGAACCCGTTTGGTCTGCTGGCGGGTATCGTAAGCGTAGGGATGATCATCACGCAGGGGGCTACTTACCTGCAAATGCGCACCGTTGGCGAACTGCACCTGCGCGCGCGCGCCACCTCGCAGATTGCGGCGCTGGTGACATTAGTGTGCTTTGCGCTGGCGGGCGTTTGGGTAATGTATGGTATTGATGGTTATGTCGTGACATCCGCGATTGACCATCATGCCGCCTCTAACCCGCTGACTAAAGAAGTGGCGCGTGAAGCTGGCGCCTGGCTGGTGAACTTTAATAATGCTCCGATCCTGTGGTTGGTTCCGGCTCTGGGCGTGGTTCTGCCGCTGCTGACTATCCTGACTTCCCGTATGGAGAAAGGCGCGTGGGCATTCCTGTTCTCTTCGCTGACCCTGGCCTGCATTATTCTGACGGCGGGTATCGCTATGTTCCCATTTGTGATGCCGTCCAGCACGATGATGAATGCCAGCCTGACCATGTGGGATGCGACATCCAGCCAGATGACGCTGAACCTGATGACCTGGGTTGCGGCGGTGTTCGTACCGATCATTCTGATCTACACCAGCTGGTGTTACTGGAAAATGTTCGGTCGTATCACTAAAGAACATATTGAAAGCAACACCCACTCTCTGTACTAAGTAAGGAGCTTAAAATGTGGTATTTCGCATGGATTCTGGGAACGCTTCTTGCCTGTGCATTCGGGATCATTACCGCCCTGGCGCTTGAGCACGTTGAAGCGGGTAAAACCGGTCAAGAAGAAAGCTAATGACCCATATTATCGCAAAACTGTATGCGGTAATGGACAAGCGCCCCTTAAGGGCGCTTTCCTTCGTGATGGCGATAGTGCTGGCAGGATGTATGTTCTGGGACCCGTCACGGTTTGCCGCCAGGACCAGCACGCTTGAAATCTGGCACGGATTATTGCTGATGTGGGCGGTTTGCGCAGGCATAATCCACGGCGTGGGTTTTCGCCCTGAATCCGTACACTGGCAAGGGATTTTTTGTCCGCTCCTTGCGGATATCGTCCTTATCGTCGGCCTGATTTTCTTCTTCTTGTGAATAAGAAACCTCCTTAAAAATATAGGGGCTTGCATAAGCCCATATATTTTTACTCTCCCTTAACTTCCCCCCATTCCCAAGCCTCATTCCCACGCGTATAGTAGCAACGTTTAAAAGCTCTACTTTTGTTGCATTACCGGGATGTAAAGTGAATACAAGGCGATATACAACGGCATTCTTGAGGCATTACGGCGGCAAGCGGATGACGCCAACAAAGAGGCTGCAGGGATGAATAAGTATATGTTTCGATGGCCAATTCGAGTTTATTACGAAGACACGGACGCCGGCGGTGTGGTTTATCACGCCAGCTATGTCGCTTTTTATGAAAGAGCGCGCACGGAGATGCTGCGTCACCATCACTTCAGCCAACAGGTGCTGCTGGCGGAGCGGGTCGCCTTTGTGGTGCGCAAGATGACGCTGGAATACTATGCGCCTGCGCGGCTCGACGATATGCTTGAAGTTCAAACAGAAATTACGTCAATGCGTGGCACCGCTTTGGTTTTCACGCAACGCATTGTCAACGCAGAGAACACGCTGCTAAATGAAGCAGAGGTTCTGATTGTTTGCGTTGATCCACTCAAAATGAAGCCTCGTGCGCTTCCTAAGTCTATTGTCGCGGAGTTTAAGCAGTGACTGACATGAATATCCTTGATTTGTTCCTGAAGGCAAGCCTTCTGGTTAAACTTATCATGTTGATTTTGATTGGTTTTTCAATAGCATCCTGGGCCATCATTATCCAGCGAACGCGTATCCTGAACGCCGCTGCGCGTGAGGCGGAAGCGTTTGAAGATAAATTCTGGTCCGGAATCGAACTATCGCGTCTGTACCAGGAAAGCCAGGGGAGACGCGATAGCCTGTCGGGCTCGGAACAAATTTTTTATAGCGGGTTCAAAGAGTTTGTCCGGCTCCATCGCGCCAACAGCCATGCGCCGGAGGCAGTGGTAGAGGGGGCGTCGCGTGCGATGCGCATCTCCATGAACCGAGAGCTGGAAACGCTGGAAACGCATATCCCGTTTCTTGGCACGGTAGGCTCTATCAGTCCTTATATCGGTCTGTTTGGCACCGTATGGGGGATTATGCATGCGTTTATCGCCCTGGGCGCGGTAAAACAGGCGACTCTGCAAATGGTTGCGCCGGGTATTGCCGAAGCATTGATTGCCACGGCGATTGGTCTGTTTGCCGCTATCCCTGCGGTTATGGCTTACAACCGACTGAATCAGCGCGTGAACAAGCTGGAACTGAATTACGACAACTTTATGGAAGAGTTCACCGCGATTCTGCACCGCCAGGCGTTTACCGTAAGCGAAAGCAACAAGGGGTAAGCCATGGCCAGAACGCGTGGACGAGGTCGTCGCGAACTTAAGTCCGAAATCAATATTGTACCGCTGCTCGACGTACTGTTGGTGCTGCTGCTGATCTTTATGGCAACCGCGCCGATCATTACCCAGAGCGTGGAAGTCGACTTACCGGAGGCGAATCAGTCGCAGGCGGTCAGTAGTAACGACGATCCACCGGTCATTATTGAGGTTTCCGGAGTAGGGCAATACAGCGTAGTGGTTGATAAAGATCGAATGGATCAACTGCCGTCTGAACAGGTGATCGCAGAAGTAAAGCGTCATCTGCAGGCTAATCCGAAAACAGTCTTTTTAATCGGCGGCGCGAAAGAGGTGCCGTACGATGAAATAATTAAAGCGCTGAACTTGTTACACAGCGCGGGCGTAAAATCGGTTGGCTTAATGACGCAGCCAATCTGAAGTCTGCGTCCCGTTGGCTTGAAAGACGGCGAGTAACAGGCGAACAGTTTTTTGGGAACCGAGAGTGTCAAAGGCAACCGAACAAAACGACAAGCTCAAACGGGCGATAATTATTTCAGCCGTGCTGCATATCATCTTATTTGCAGTGCTGATCTGGAGTTCGTTTGATGAGCATATAGAGGCTTCTGCCGGCGGCGGCGGTGGTTCCGCTATCGACGCGGTGATGGTCGATCCTGGCGCCGTTGTGCAGCAGTACAACCGTCAGCAGGATCAACAGGCCAGCGCCAGACGCGCGGAAGAAGAGCGTAAAAAGCTGCAACAGCAGCAAGCAGAGGAGCTGCAGCAGAAGCAGGTTGCTGAACAGGAGCGGTTGAAACAACTTGAGAAAGAACGTTTAGCGGCTCAGGAGCAGCAAAAGCAGGCTGAAGAAGCGGCAAAACTGGCGCAACAGCAGCAGCAACAGGCCGAAGAAGCGGCGAAAGCGGCGGCGGACGCGAAGAAAAAAGCGGAGGCCGAAGCGGCGAAAGCGGCGGCGGACGCGAAGAAGAAAGCGGAAGCCGAAGCGGCGAAAGCGGCGGCGGACGCGAAGAAGAAAGCGGAAGCCGAAGCGGCGAAAGCAGCGGCGGACGCGAAGAAGAAAGCGGAAGCCGAAGCGGCGAAAGCAGCGGCGGAGGCGAAGAAGAAAGCGGAAGCCGAAGCGGCGAAAGCTGCGGCGGAGGCGAAGAAGAAAGCGGATGCCGAGGCGGCGAAAGCGGCGGCGAAGAAGAAAGCGGATGCCGAGGCGTCGAAAGCAGCGGCGGACGCTAAGAAGAAAGCGGCTGCCGAAAAAGCGGCCGCCGCAGAAGGCGTCGACGATCTGCTTGGCGATCTCAGCTCGGGTAAGAATGCGCCGAAAACCGGCGGCGGCGCGAAAGGGAATGGTCAGCCATCGAAAGATAGCGGTACATCGGGCGCTAACGGTGGGACGACAGGCGCTGATATCAGCGCCTACGCGAAACAGATTCAGGTCGCCATTCAGAGCCGTCTGTATGATGCGAGCCTGTATCAGGGCAAACAATGTGTCTTGCATATTAGCCTGGCGCCGGATGGCTCATTAAAAAGCATTACGTCTGAGGGCGGCGATCCGGCGCTTTGTCAGGCGGCGTTAATGGCGGCAAAAACCGCGAAAATTCCTAAACCGCCAAGCCAGGCTGTTTATGAGAAAATAAAGGATGCCAAACTAGACTTTAAACTGTAGATACTTTTCTTTATGGAAGTTGGAGCGGTTGAGTTGTTACTGGTCCTGGTGGTTTTGTGTATTTGAGTTTGTTAACATTCTGCTAAATTATCGTGGGTCGCAGGCCCAGGTATGGGAGATATGATGAAGCAGGCATTACGAGTAGCATTTGGTTTTCTGATGCTGTGGGCGGCGGTGCTGCACGCAGAAGTCCGTATCGAGATCACCCAGGGGGTGGACTCGGCGCGACCGATTGGCGTTGTGCCTTTTAAATGGGCCGGGCCGGGCGCTGCGCCTGAAGATATCGGCGGCATCGTGGCGGCAGATTTACGCAACAGCGGTAAATTTAATCCGTTAGACCGGTCCCGACTGCCGCAGCAGCCAGCCACCGCTCAGGAAGTTCAGCCTACCGCATGGTCTGCGCTGGGTATTGATGCTGTCGTTGTTGGACAGGTCACGCCGAATCCGGACGGTTCCTACAATGTTGCTTATCAGCTGGTTGACACTGGCGGCGCGCCGGGGACTGTACTGGCGCAAAACTCTTATAAAGTGAACAAGCAGTGGCTGCGTTATGCAGGCCACACCGCCAGTGACGAAGTCTTTGAAAAACTGACGGGCATTAAGGGCGCGTTCCGTACTCGTATCGCCTATGTGGTACAGACTAACGGCGGTCAGTTCCCGTATGAACTGCGTGTGTCGGATTACGATGGCTACAATCAGTTCGTAGTGCACCGTTCTCCGCAGCCGCTGATGTCTCCGGCGTGGTCTCCGGACGGCTCAAAACTGGCTTACGTGACATTTGAAAGCGGTCGCTCCGCGCTGGTTATCCAGACGCTGGCAAACGGCGCAGTGCGTCAGGTTGCGTCCTTCCCGCGTCACAACGGCGCGCCGGCCTTCTCGCCGGATGGGACGAAACTGGCGTTCGCGTTATCGAAAACCGGAAGTCTGAACCTGTACGTTATGGATCTCGCCTCCGGCCAGATTCGTCAGATAACGGACGGGCGTAGCAACAATACGGAGCCGACCTGGTTCCCGGACAGCCAGACTCTGGCCTTTACTTCTGACCAGGCTGGACGTCCGCAAGTGTATAAAATGAACATTAACGGCGGTGCGGCGCAGCGTATTACCTGGGAAGGTTCGCAAAACCAGGATGCGGATGTCAGCAGCGACGGTAAATTTATGGTAATGGTAAGCTCAAATAACGGGCAGCAGCACATTGCCAAACAAGATCTGGTGACGGGTGGCGTACAGGTTCTGTCGTCAACGTTCCTGGATGAAACGCCAAGTCTGGCACCTAACGGCACGATGGTAATCTACAGCTCTTCTCAGGGGATGGGATCTGTGCTGAATTTGGTTTCTACAGATGGGCGTTTCAAAGCGCGTCTTCCGGCAACTGATGGTCAGGTGAAATCGCCTGCCTGGTCGCCGTATCTGTGATAATAATTAATTGATTACTAAAGGAATTAAAGAAATGCAACTGAACAAAGTGCTGAAGGGCCTGATGATTGCCCTGCCTGTTATGGCAATCGCGGCATGTTCTTCCAACAAGAACGCCAGCAATGACGGTAGCGAAGGCGGTATGCTGAACGGCGCCGGCACGGGTATGGATTCGAACGGTAGCGGCAATATGTCGTCTGAAGAGCAAGCGCGTCTGCAGATGCAGCAGCTGCAGCAGAACAACATCGTTTACTTCGATCTCGACAAGTACGATATCCGTTCTGACTTCGCGGCAATGCTGGATGCGCACGCTAACTTCCTGCGTAGCAACCCGTCTTACAAAGTCACCGTAGAAGGTCACGCGGACGAACGTGGTACGCCTGAGTACAACATCTCCCTGGGCGAACGTCGTGCTAACGCCGTTAAAATGTACCTGCAGGGTAAAGGCGTTTCCGCTGACCAGATCTCCATCGTTTCTTACGGTAAAGAAAAACCTGCCGTACTGGGCCACGACGAAGCGGCTTACGCTAAGAACCGTCGCGCTGTACTGGTTTACTAAGAGAATTGCATGAGCAGTAACTTCAGACATCACCTGTTGAGTCTGTCGTTACTGGTTGGCATAGCGGCCCCCTGGGCCGCTTTTGCTCAGGCGCCAATCAGTAGTGTCGGCTCAGGCTCGGTCGAAGACCGCGTCACTCAACTTGAGCGTATCTCTAACGCTCACAGCCAGCTTTTAACCCAACTTCAGCAGCAGCTCTCCGATAATCAGTCCGATATCGATTCTTTGCGCGGCCAAATCCAGGAAAATCAGTATCAACTGAATCAGGTGATGGAACGCCAGAAGCAAATTATGCTGCAGCTGGGGAGCTTAAATAATGGCGGCGCAGCGCAGCCAGCAGCTGGTGACCAGAGTGGGGCGGCAACCGCTGCGACCTCCGCTCCGGATGCCGGTACGGCAACCTCAGGGGCGCCGGTACAAAGTGGCGATGCGAATACCGATTACAATGCGGCAATTGCGCTGGTGCAGGATAAGTCTCGCCAGGATGATGCGATTGTGGCGTTTCAGAACTTCATCAAGAAATACCCTGATTCTACTTATCAGCCGAACGCCAATTACTGGCTGGGCCAGTTGAATTACAACAAGGGTAAAAAAGATGATGCCGCCTATTATTTCGCCTCGGTAGTAAAAAACTATCCTAAGTCGCCGAAGGCTGCGGACGCGATGTACAAAGTTGGCGTTATCATGCAGGACAAAGGTGATACGGCAAAAGCGAAAGCGGTTTATCAGCAGGTGATTAGCAAATATCCTGGCACTGATGGCGCGAAACAGGCGCAAAAGCGTCTTAACGCGATGTAATGCGTACCATGCGACCAGAAAACGCCTTTTTTCTGGTCGCGTCGTGCGATTCCTAAGCAGTTGAGCCCCCTGCGTCGAAATTTTTGTTGCGCTCAAATCTGAAATCAGTAATATATGCCGCCGTTGCCACGGGATATTAAACAACTCGAAAGCAACGCAAAAGTGGGTCGTTAGCTCAGTTGGTAGAGCAGTTGACTTTTAATCAATTGGTCGCAGGTTCGAATCCTGCACGACCCACCAATCGTTCGGTGGAAACGAGAATAAAACGTGAAGGATAACGTTGCGTCAGCAACGGCCTGTAGGGCGAGGCGAAGCCGAGTCATCCTGCACACCACTAACTTCGGTTAGTCAGTAATATCCAGCGTAGTATCGGGTGATTAGCTCAGCTGGGAGAGCACCTCCCTTACAAGGAGGGGGTCGGCGGTTCGATCCCGTCATCACCCACCACTCGGGTCGTTAGCTCAGTTGGTAGAGCAGTTGACTTTTAATCAATTGGTCGCAGGTTCGAATCCTGCACGACCCACCAATCGTTCGGTGGAAACGAGAATAAAACGTGAAGGATAACGTTGCGTCAGCAACGGCCTGTAGGGCGAGGCGAAGCCGAGTCATCCTGCACACCACTAACTTCGGTTAGTCAGTAATATCCAGCGTAGTATCGGGTGATTAGCTCAGCTGGGAGAGCACCTCCCTTACAAGGAGGGGGTCGGCGGTTCGATCCCGTCATCACCCACCACTCGGGTCGTTAGCTCAGTTGGTAGAGCAGTTGACTTTTAATCAATTGGTCGCAGGTTCGAATCCTGCACGACCCACCAATTTAACATCAAACTCAGATGTTGAACGTGAAGGATAACGTTGCGTCAGCAACCTGTAGGGCGAGGCGAAGCCGAGTCATCCTGCACGACCCACCATCTTTAGATGGTCCGAGTAAAATCTTTCAGGCAGCACCCGTATGGGTCGTTAGCTCAGTTGGTAGAGCAGTTGACTTTTAATCAATTGGTCGCAGGTTCGAATCCTGCACGACCCACCAATTTAACATCAAACTCAGATGTTGAACGTGAAGGATAACGTTGCGTCAGCAACCTGTAGGGCGAGGCGAAGCCGAGTCATCCTGCACGACCCACCATCTTTAGATGGTCCGAGTAAAATCTTTCAGGCAGCACCCGTATGGGTCGTTAGCTCAGTTGGTAGAGCAGTTGACTTTTAATCAATTGGTCGCAGGTTCGAATCCTGCACGACCCACCAATTTAACATCAAACTCAGATGTTGAACGTGAAGGATAACGTTGCGTCAGCAACGGCCCGTAGGGCGAGGCGAAGCCGAGTCATCCTGCACGACCCACCAATGTAAAAAAGCGCCCTAAAGGCGCTTTTTTGCTATCTGCGATATGGAAGATTCGAACCTGTCGCAGGTTCGGGTCTTGCCTGATGCGCTGCGCTTATCAGGCCTACAGACGGCACCGCTCACGCAGGCCAGATAAGACGTTACGCCGCCATCAGATATGGGGCTACGTAATTATTGTGACTTTCCTTATTGAACCAGCTATCTTGTTTAGCATATAAAACAAATTAACCGATTGTGGCGTTTATTACGCTTTCATTCGGTTGTTTCGTTAAGTCAGTAAAACGAGAAGCCACGATGAGCGTAATGTTTGACCCACAAGCCGCAATCTACCCGTTCCCGCCGAAACCAACGCCGTTGAACGACGATGAAAAGCAATTTTATCGTGAGAAAATCAAGCGGTTGCTCAAAGAGCGCAATGCCGTCATGGTGGCGCACTACTACACCGATCCGGAAATTCAACAGTTAGCAGAAGAAACCGGCGGCTGTATTTCCGACTCACTGGAAATGGCCCGTTTCGGCGCGAAGCACGCCGCATCCACGCTGCTGGTAGCGGGCGTACGGTTTATGGGGGAAACCGCCAAAATCCTCAGCCCGGAAAAAAACATTCTTATGCCTACGCTGGCGGCGGAATGTTCGCTGGATTTAGGCTGCCCAATAGACGAATTTAGCGCTTTTTGTGATGCGCACCCTGACAGAACCGTAGTGGTCTATGCTAACACCTCGGCTGCTGTTAAAGCGCGTGCGGACTGGGTTGTGACCTCCAGTATCGCCGTAGAACTGATTGAGCATCTGGATAGTTTGGGGGAAAAAATTATCTGGGCGCCGGACAGACACCTGGGGAATTACGTGCAAAAACAGACCGGGGCCGATGTACTGTGTTGGCAAGGGGCGTGTATCGTGCATGACGAGTTTAAAACCCAGGCGTTGACCCGTTTAAAAAAAATCTATCCCGATGCCGCTCTTCTGGTTCACCCTGAATCGCCGCAGTCCATTGTCGAGATGGCCGATGCGGTGGGCTCCACCAGTCAGCTTATTAAGGCGGCAAAAACGCTGCCGCACAGACAGCTTATCGTGGCGACCGATCGCGGCATCTTCTACAAAATGCAGCAGGCGGTGCCTGAAAAAGAACTGCTTGAAGCGCCCACGGCTGGCGAGGGGGCGACCTGCCGTAGCTGCGCGCACTGTCCGTGGATGGCGATGAATGGCCTGAAAGCCATTGCTGAAGGGCTGGAGCAGGGAGGCGCGGCGCATGAAATACAGGTTGATGCGGCGCTACGCGAGGGCGCATTACTGCCGCTCAACCGGATGCTGGATTTTGCGGCTACACTTCGGGCGTAAAGACGGAAATCTTTGGGGGAGAGAATGGATTTTTTTAGTACGCACAACATACTGATTCATATTCCGATTGGCGCTGGCGGGTACGATCTCTCGTGGATCGAAGCGGTAGGAACCATCGCCGGCCTGCTCTGTATTTGGCTTGCCAGTCTGGAGAAGATCAGCAACTACTTTTTTGGACTGGTTAACGTCACCCTGTTTGCGATTATTTTCTTTCAGATCCAGCTTTATGCCAGCCTGTTGCTGCAACTCTTTTTCTTTGCCGCCAATATTTATGGCTGGTATGCGTGGTCGCGGCAAACAAAGGATAATGAAGCCGAGCTCAAAATCCGCTGGCTGCCGTTGCCAAAAGCAATGGCATGGCTGGCGATATGTGTGATAGCTATCGGTTTGATGACGCGATATATCGATCCCGTATTCGCCGTCCTGACGCGCGTGGCCGTCGCCATTATGCAGATGCTGGGGTTACAGGTGACAATGCCTGTACTGCAACCGGACGCTTTCCCGTTCTGGGACTCTTGCATGATGGTGCTGTCTATCGCGGCGATGATTCTGATGACACGCAAATATGTCGAAAACTGGCTCCTGTGGGTGGTAATCAACGTGATCAGTGTGGTGATTTTTGCTTTGCAGGGCGTCTATGCGATGTCGCTGGAATATCTGATCCTGACATTTATCGCCGTGAACGGTAGCCGCCTGTGGATAAACAGCGCGCGGGAGCGAGGATCGCGCGCGCTTTCCCGTTAATGGTGATGAACATGCCCGGATGGCGTCTGATTCAGATGACAGTCCGGGCCGTGACACACTTGATACTCCATCTGAATCGTAGCGTGCGCAATATGGTATTCGTGCATCAGGAAATCCTGGATACGTTCCAGCAGCGCATCATGGTCGTGTGGCGGAATGACCTGAGCGTGCAACGTCATGACCGGTTTTTCGCCGACCATCCAGACATGCACATGGTGTACGTTACGGACTTCGGGGATTTCCCGGCTTAAATGGCGCTGTAAGGCATTAATATCCAGCGAAACCGGCGCGCCTTCCAGCAATTCGTTGACGCTATCTTTTAACAAACGCCAGGCGCTGCGTAACACCAGTACCGAAACCAGAATAGAGAGAATCGGGTCCGCTGGCGTCCAGCCCGTCCAGATAATGATCAGCGCGGCGACTATTGCGCCGACGGAACCCAGCAAATCGCCCATCACATGTAGCGCGGCAGCGCGCACGTTCAGGTTTTTTTCATCGCTTCCCCGATGGAGAATCCAGAACGCAAACAGGTTCGCCAGCAGACCCGCAACCGCAATCACCATCATCAGATTGCCCGCCACCGGACGTGGCGTGTAAAAGCGCTCTATCGCTTCCCAGACAATGAGAAGGGTAATGACCACCAACGCAATGGCATTCACAAAAGCCGCCAGTGTGGTGAGTCTTAGCCAGCCAAAAGTGTGGCGAACAGTCGGGGGACGACGGGAAAATTGAACCGCCAGCAGCGCAAAGAGAAGGGCCGCCGCGTCGGTGAGCATATGTCCCGCATCCGCCAACAACGCCAGAGAGCCGGAGAGTATCCCGCCCACCACCTCAAGGAGCATAAATCCGGCAGTGACGATAAAGGCGAAAAGCAGGCGACGAGCATTATTATCTTTCGGCAGGTGTGAATCGGCATGAGAGTGTGAGTGCGCCATAACGTCATTCCTTTGTTATTCTCATCAATACTGTAGACATCATACTGATTTTTCGCTGACAAAATAAAAAGGAGAGCGAAAGCTCTCCCGTTATCAGACTTTTTTCTGCATTACTGTGTGGTACCGTCGGTTTTGGTATTCACGTCATTATTGACGCCATTACCGGTTTCCACTTTTTTATTAATATCCGGGCAGCGACCGTCTTTACACATGGTATTTTTATGCTCTTCATCCTTGGTCATTCCGTCATGATTCATGGTTGAACCGTCTGGATGCTGCATCGTGCTGTTAGTATTGCCGTTGGTATTGATGTCGTTGTTATTCACATCATTCGGCGCTACATTCTGGCGGGCGTCCGGGGCAACCTGACCGGCATTTGCCGCCGAGTTCGCCTGGCCATTACTGGATTGCGCGTTAGATTCAGCAGCTAACGCTGCGCCGCTGGCAAGGCCGAGGGTAGCGGTGAGTAAAAGCGTAGTCAGTTTTGTCATTTTCATAAGATGCTCCTGTTATGGTGGATATGTCGGATAACCTCTTCCAACAGTGCACGTGTCAGTCAAATCCTCAAATAAGGGATAAAAAACGTTCGCCGCCGCGGGTTAACGCAGCAGAGAATCTTGCAATAATTCATAAACAGAGTGGTTACAGTTAAAAAGTGTAGGTTAGATCCCATTTTTCGCTACATTTGTGCGTTTTTTTCCTGAATTCCAGGATTATTCCGTTCAAAGTGTAAAAGCCCGTTTACACTATTTAATTGAAGAGATAGATTGGAGGGATTGCATTCATTGGGATAAGTACGGCAACACTGGAATAAACATGAATTATCAGAACGACGATTTACGCATTAAAGAAATCAACGAGTTATTACCTCCGGTCGCGCTGCTGGAAAAGTTTCCCGCTACGGAAAATGCAGCGAATACCGTTGCTCACGCGCGCAAAGCCATCCATAAAATTCTCAAAGGCAATGACGATCGTCTGCTGGTGGTGATCGGTCCTTGTTCAATTCATGATCCGGCAGCGGCGAAAGAGTATGCCGCCCGTTTGCTGGCGCTACGTGATGAGCTTCAAGGCGAGCTTGAAATTGTCATGCGCGTCTATTTTGAGAAACCGCGTACCACCGTCGGCTGGAAAGGGCTGATTAACGATCCGCATATGGATAACAGCTTCCAGATTAACGACGGTCTGCGTATTGCGCGCAAACTGCTGCTGGATATTAACGACAGCGGCCTGCCTGCCGCCGGCGAATTCCTCGATATGATCACGCCGCAATATCTGGCCGATCTGATGAGCTGGGGCGCCATTGGCGCGCGGACTACTGAATCCCAGGTTCATCGCGAACTGGCGTCTGGCCTCTCTTGTCCGGTCGGTTTTAAAAATGGTACTGATGGCACGATTAAAGTCGCCATTGACGCCATCAACGCCGCCGGCGCGCCGCATTGCTTCCTCTCCGTCACTAAATGGGGTCATTCGGCGATTGTGAATACCAGCGGCAACGGCGACTGCCATATCATTCTGCGCGGCGGTAAAGCGCCAAACTATAGCGCGCAGCATGTTGCTGAGGTGAAAGAAGGCCTCATCAAAGCGGGACTGACGCCGCAGGTCATGATCGATTTCAGCCATGCCAACTCCTGTAAGCAATTTCAAAAGCAGATGGAGGTTTGCGCCGATGTCTGTCAGCAGATAGCGGGCGGTGAAAAAGCGATTATTGGCGTGATGGTAGAGAGTCATCTGGTAGAAGGAAACCAGAGTCTGGAAAGCGGTCAGCCGCTGACCTACGGTAAAAGCATTACTGACGCCTGTATTGGCTGGGAAGATACCGATGCGCTGCTTCGTCAGTTGTCGGCAGCGGTAAAAGCCCGTCGCGGCTAAGTTTATTTTCTATCCTGTGGTGAAGCGCAGGATAGAAAACATATCGGTCCGGTAACAGTCTACCGGACCGATATTACCAATATTAATGTATTATTATTTGGCGTACTTAGGTACTTCCTGCTTCTGGAGAGTATTTCCTTCCGAATCAATTCCTACAATGACTCTATAGCGGTCAAAATATAACTTCTTAATGGATTCTGTTCCTAATTCTTCGTAGGCAACAATTTCTACTGATTTAACATGTTTTGTATTAATTGCAGACGCTCCTCCAATCCCGAGTAGCGAAACCCCACCGTATTTTTTACAAAGCTCAGCGACATAATCAGCACGATCGCCTTTGCCAAGAAACGCAGTTGCCCCTTGTTGAAACATCATTTCTACAAATGGGTCCATACGCGCGGCCGTTGTAGGACCGTTGGAGCCAATAGGTAAACCAGGTCTGGCAGGGCAGGGGCCAGCATAGTAAATCGTTTGGTTTTGAAAATCGACTGGTGATTTTTCTCCGTTACTAAGCGCTACTTCGATTTTTTTATGCGCGGCGTCACGGCAGGTGTAAGCAAATCCAGTGAGAAATAATATATCGCCGACCTTAAGAGTTTTCGCTTTCTCTTTAGTCAATGGTAATGTTAATTCCATCATAGCTTCTCCAGGTATTAAATGATTTCACTAGCGTGGCGGCTTGCATTACATTGGAAATTGATTGCGACTGGCAGTGCAGTGATATGGCAAGGATAGTAATCGACATGCACGCCTAACGCCGTAATACGCCCGCCCATACCTAAAGGGCCGATCCCTGTATTATTCACGGCCTCTAATAATTCAGCTTCGAGCTGGGCATAAAGTGGTTTAGCATTGAACTCACCAAGAGGGCGTAATAATGCTTTCTTCGCCATCCACGAACAGTGATCCATTGTACCGCCAACGCCGATACCAATAATATAAGGAGGGCATGGATTGCCTCCTACACGACGGACAGTTTCCAGAACAAAATCTTTTATACCATCAATACCATCGCCGGGAAGCAATGTTTTAAAAGTTCCCATATTTTCGCTACCGCCGCCCTTTGGCATAACGGTAATTGTCACTCGGTCACCATCAACAATTTCAGTATGTAAAATTGCAGGAGTATTATCATTAGTATTAATACGTTCTAATGGATCTGCAACCATGGATTTTCTTAAGTATCCATTTTCATAGCCCTGGCGAACACCCTGGTTCACCTGATCTTTAAGCGGCTTACCTTCCCAGCATACATGTTGTCCAATTTCCATTATAACGATACAAGTGCCGGTATCATGGCAGCATGCAAGTTGTTCTTTTTTTGCATACTCTCCATTATCAATTAATATCTTAATGGTTTCCTTGCCGATCTTTGACTCTTCTTTATCATATGCTTTACGAAAAGAACACATGAGATTATCATCCAGTTCATAACAAGCTTTTTTTACAAGTTTTTCGATAACCGGAATGATAATTTCTGTATTTAATATACGACTCATACTCCCTCCAGTGCTATGTTGCATTGTTTTATCCATTGATCACATTTTCATGATATTCGTATTCATTGTAGGAAGGAAATATGTTATTTTTATTAAATGATAAATTTTATTTATAGTAGTGGAAAATAGATGGAAATTAGACAATTAGAATATTTTGTAAGCGCTTCTTTGTTAGGTAACTTAACCAGAGTTGCTGAGCGGCATTTTGTTTCTCAACCTAATATCACCATTGCTATTAAGAAGTTAGAGACTGAATTAGGGGTGACATTATTTGATAGAAAGAAAAATAAACTTGTCCTTACTGAGGAGGGCATGTTTTTCTTACAAAAAATTGAACCTATCCTTATTGCGTTAAAAAATAGCGTAGCGGAAATGAAAGATTATCGTAATGAAAATGGTGGCATAGTAACTTTGGGGATCCCACCGATGATAAGTTTGTTTCTTTTTTCACCGCTCTTCAAGCATTTCCGGGAGATTTATCCAGAGATGGAACTCTCTCTTGTTGAAGAGGGGACTTTTGGTTTACATGATAAACTTTCTGCTGGAGAGCTGGATCTTGCTATTGTTATTATTAATGACTGTCCAAAAGAATTAGTTACGGTACCATTAATGACTCAGCAGCACGTGGTATGTATGTCAGATAAACATCCTCTGGCAAAAAAGGATAGTATCGATTGGGAAGATCTACAATATGAGCCATTGATACTAATGAAAAAAGATTCCTGGCATAGAAAAACGATTATTGAAGAATGTACAAAGCGAGGAATTCATACACATATTTTTCTATCATCAAACAGGGTTCAAACCAACATAGATCTGGTTGCTAAAAATGAAGGAATTTCTTTCATTTTGGACGCTGTCGATCTTAAAGCCGAAAAAGTAATAACCAAGGCCATGACTGAGCCGACTTATGTTACGATTGGTTTGGCCTGGAAGAAAGATAAATATTTATCATATGCAACCAGAGCGTTAATTAAATTCATTGAGGATTATATTAAAGAACATTTTACAATTAAATAATTACATTTGTTCTTCAACAAAAATTTCCCATAGCTCTTCGGCATCTGGAGGCATTCTCTTGGCTGGTCTATAAAGTCTTATTTCTATGGGTACCCATAAATTGCTTTCTTTTTCCGCTGCAGTAACAATAGTTTTAGCCTCTATATCTTGCCTGGCAAGGCTTTGAGGTATCCAGGCAACACCATCGCCAGATCTGACCATTGCCAATAGTGTTGCTGCCAGATCGGCCACAAAGGCAACATTTATATTATGGGTAATTCTGTTAATAGACGCTGTATTTGCTATTATTCTTCCCAGACCTGATTGTGATGAAAAAGAAAGGTAAGGGAATTGAATCTTATTATTTATATTCCACAACGGTTTTAACGTTTCTGAGTCTGGTTTACTGAATGGAATTAATGTATCAAACCCAAGACGAATGCTCATAAAGTTATTTTTATTTAAATTTAGATGCATATGTGGGTGATGGTGACACAGCAAAAATTGTGAATCTCCCTGCCGCATCATTTTTTCGCACGCATTCAATGAGTCAGATAAAAGACGAAATGAACCAAATTTTGCAATTTTATCACTCTGTTTTAACAAATGCGGTACAAAAGAGAAAGACAAAGCATGCGTTGCTGAAAAAACAAGACTAGGTTGTTTATTACCTGCGGCCTCAAGGGTATCACTTTTCAATGTGTACAAGGAGTGGATCAGTTCGGGAAGCTGGTCTGTAAATACTTCTCCGGCCTTGGTAAGGGTGACTCCCCGTTTACTTCTTTCAAAAAGGGGCGTACCCACCCATTCTTCGAGAGATTGTATCCGACGACTAAATGCGGGTTGAGTCACATATCTTGAGGCAGACGCTTTTGAGAAATTCAACGTTTCTTTTAGAGCCAGACAGTCTTCGAGCCATGTTAGTTCGAGGTGATGCCGATATTGCATAAGCTGCAACCTTATTAGCATTGGATGAGTTTCATTTATATAAGTAGCATTATACACAGACAGATTTTAAGAGGAAATTATTTGATTAAACAGAAACAAAAGCAGTAAGAATATGTTATGCCTTTGTCGGGTAAGTGTTGTTATTTATGTGAGTGTATTCTTTCTCAATAGAAATTAATTAGATGTAATTTTAGTATAACATGTGATTTATGCTTGTTGCAGTTGTATTCATGACTGTAATGAGTTGTTTTTGTACCCTAATAATATAAGGACGTATACATGTCACCAGCGATTATTACTTTGTTGGTTTTAGTGGTTGCAATAATTATCTTTGTTAGCGATCGTCTTCCTATGGGATTAGTTGCATTTATGGTCCCAATGGCACTTTATTTTACCGGTGTTATCGATGCTAAGGATATTTTTGCTTCAATCGTAAATGCGAATGTTATTCTTATCGTCGCCATGTGTGTACTCGGTGCGGCATTTTTTAAAACAGGTTTGGCATGGCAATCAAGTAAAATTTTACTAAAATATGCTAAAACAGAAAGACGCCTTAGTGTATTGATTTTTCTTATTGGTGGAGTTATGTCTGCCTTTGTTTCTAATAGCGGAACAGTTGCTGTGCTAATTCCTATTGTTTTAGGTATTGCCGCCAGTAGTCAGATTAAGCCTATTAAACTTCTTATGCCTCTGGTTTTTGGGGCAACAATCGGTGCTGATATTTCTATTATCGGTTCGCCAGGAAATCTGATTGCTAAAAATACTATTGAAACTTTTAGTAAGGGAAGTCTGTCGGTGCCATTTTTCGAATACGCTAAAATTGGTATTCCTTTGCTGATTGCATGCTCTATATTTCTCTATTTCTTTGGTTCAAAACTCATCGCAGATCGTGATGGAAATACACAATCTGATTCTCAAATGGATTATAGCCAAATTCCGGCCTGGCATAGAAATTTAACTTTAGCCGTTTTTATCCTGGCTATCGCTGGAATGGTGGCAACTGATTATATTAAGTTTCTGCCTCCAATGCATATTATTGCGTGTTGTGCGGCTATTGTTCTTGTATTTGCTGGCGTTTTGACACAAAAGGAAACTTTTAATTCTTTTGAAACGCTAACTGTTTTCATGCTTGCGTTTATGATGCCTTTAGGAGCCGCGCTTAATTCTACTGGTGCTGGAGAAATGATTGCCAATGCCGTTATTTCAGTAACCGGAGATTCTGGCGTTATGATTATTATGGCATCATTGTGGATACTTACATGGGCTTTGACTCAAGTTATGAGTAACACTGCAGCATGTACGTTGTTATGCCCGGTAGGGTGGACTATCGCACAGTCTATTGGCGCAGACCCTCGTGCAGTTGTTATTGCTGTTTTTATTGCGAGTAGTGTTGCTGTTTGTACCCCAATGGCTATTCCTGCAAACTCAATGATTATTGGCCCGGGGAATGTTAAATTTAAAGATTTCTTAAAACCCGGACTGGCGATTAGTTTGGTTTGTTTTATCGTTAGTATGATTTTACTACCGATATTTTATCCCTTCTATTAATGCCTGATATTACTTTTCTATTTTAGATTATTAAATTTGAGACTTTATTATGAATAGTTCGGTGCTATTAGGTGAAGGCTTCACTCTGATGTTCCTCGGCATGGGGTTCGTGCTGGCGTTTCTGTTCCTGCTGATTTTCGCCATCCGCGGCATGTCCGCCGCCGTCAACCGTTTCTTCCCTGAACCGGCTCCGGTGCCAAAACTGGCACCTGCCGCCGCCGCGCCCGCGGACGACTTTGCCCGCCTCAAGCCGGTGATTGCCGCCGCTATCCACCACCATCGCCGCCTTAACCCTTAATTTACGGAGGAATCCATGACTATTGCCATTACCGACGTCGTCCTGCGTGACGCCCACCAGTCCCTTTTCGCCACCCGCCTGCGCCTTGATGACATGCTGCCGATTGCCGCTCAGCTCGACGACGTGGGCTACGGGTCGCTGGAGTGCTGGGGCGGCGCCACCTTTGACGCCTGCATCCGCTTCCTCGGCGAAGACCCGTGGCTGCGCCTGCGCGAACTCAAAAAGGCCATGCCGAAGACCCCCCTGCAGATGTTGCTGCGCGGCCAGAACCTGCTCGGTTATCGCCACTACGCCGATGATGTGGTGGAACGCTTCGTCGAACGCGCCGTCAAAAACGGCATGGACGTGTTCCGCGTCTTCGATGCCATGAACGACCCGCGCAATATGAAAGCCGCCCTGCAGGCGGTGCGCAGCCACGGCGCCCACGCCCAGGGCACGCTGAGCTATACCACCAGCCCGGCGCACACGCTGCAGACCTGGCTGGATTTAACCGAACAGCTGCTGGAAACCGGCGTTGACTCGATTGCCATCAAGGATATGTCCGGCATTCTCACGCCGATGGCCGCTTTTGAGCTGGTCAGCGAAATCAAAAAACGTTTTGAGGTGCGCCTGCACCTGCACTGTCACGCCACTACCGGGATGGCGGAGATGGCCCTGCTGAAGGCTATCGAGGCTGGCGTCGACGGCGTGGACACGGCGATTTCCTCCATGAGCGCCACCTACGGCCACCCGGCCACCGAAGCGCTGGTGGCGACGTTGGCAGGTACTGAGCACGACACCGGGCTGGATATCCTGAAGCTGGAGAGCATCGCGGCCTACTTCCGCGAGGTGCGCAAAAAGTACCACGCCTT